>NZ_JBICKA010000006.1:0-272464 GCF_043103635.1 Pseudomonas sp. yb_9
AATACTGTGGCGTCTATGCGGTGCAGTGGTGGTGAAGGTCTTCATGGTGCTTCACGCCGAAAGCGTTAAAAGCTTCAAAATGCGGGAATAGCTCAGTTGGTAGAGCACGACCTTGCCAAGGTCGGGGTCGCGAGTTCGAGTCTCGTTTCCCGCTCCAAACATAAATTCACAGGTTTCCTTGAAACGTTGTGATTATCCAGAAAAAGAGGCCGGACAGGCTGTGTGAAAACACACTGAAAGGTCTTAGACCAAACGCCCCGACTTGTTCGGGGCGTTTGTTTTTGTGCTGAAAAAGGCTCTTCAGCCCATCAGCTGCATCATTTTCTTGGCACCCAGGACGCTGATCGCTCGCTTGAGGTTGTAAGCGGTCACGGCCGGCGACATCTCAGCTTTTGTCCCTTCGAGTTGTCGCAGCAGGAAGCGCCCGTTCACACCCGGCAAGGGGAAGTGTTAGCCAGAGGCAAAATGCTGGCCTGACGAACATGAAGCGGATCAGGCGGCACAGCGGGGTTAGGCGGCAACAATCGCCAAAGCCCAATACCTGAACGCTGTGACGTAGATCCGACAGGCATAAGCAGGAAGGTCACGCGAATTACTCTGGGAGATCTGTACGTTTGCCATTGTGCTACCGAGCGTCGTGAGGCGCCGGGATGAGCATGCAGAAGTCAGCCGAAGCCGTAGTCGCTGCTGTCGAATATCCTGCTCGACGAACTTGACCGCATACTAGAACGGCGGGGCCATCGCTTCGTCCGCTAACCGCCGTGTACGGAACCGTAAGCACGCTGATGTGAGAGGGCGGCGGGTGTGACCCGCCTCCTACTCGATTCTGTTCGTTTAATTTTCAACTTTGCACAGGTCGCAGGGTATTCCCTGCGACCTTTTTTTGCGCGTTATTTGTAGGTGACGGTAAAGGTCAGGCCCCCTTCGGCGACGCCTGGCTTTACAGTGGGTGCGCTCTGGTAATAGCGTGCCTGAAAGTCCAGCTGGGTGATGCCGATACTCACCGGCTTGACCGATTCGTCGGATTGCAGTGGCATGGGGCTGCCATCACCGCGCAACAGCTGGATTTCAATCCCGGCGGCATCGGACAGCGTGCCCAGGCTGAAGCGTCCTTCGGCCGGAACGGTAGGTACCGAGCCGTTCGCACCGTCCAGTATCAGGTGAACGTTGGCGGGGGTGGGGTTGGGGGCGCTGGCATCTTCGCAGTCGCTGAGCCTGATATTGAACGGTACCGCCGGGGTGGTACTGCCCACCCCTTTGAAATCTGCCAGCGGATGGCTGCCCAGTTGCACAGGGTCGGCGCTTACCGCGTCGGCTTTCAGGGAGCACTGCGCCTGGTTCACCGTTGCGCTCAGGCGGAACTCCATCATTTTACCCAGGTTATGCATATAGCCATGAAACAGCTCGCCATTGATACGCTGGGGACCGGGGGCGATCGGCCCTGTCTTGATGAGCCAGGCCTGCCCCCTGATGGTCGACAATTCGGTGTTGAACGGCTGGTCGCGCATGGTGCCGCTGTAAGGGATGACGGGGCGGCTGCCGGAATCGGGAACGAAGGAGTTATTGGCCACCCCGTCAAACGGTGAACCAAGCTCTATGTAGACCCCAATGCCGGGGATGTTGGTTTCCATGACATGGCCATCGATGTTCTTGCCACCGATAGGTGGCAAGCTTCCAGCGAAGATGGCCGCGGTGTTGGGGAGCGTTGACTTGGGGGGGTTGGCGGGGTCCCATACGCACCTGGCTATCGCGCCTTCATTGCTGCTTTTGGTTATTGAACTGGTACCGATCACGGTCCCCTCTGCAGCATCGCGGGGTACCCAGAATGTCCCGATGTCACGCTCGAAGGTCATGTAGGTGGCGCCCGTCGAGAAGCTACAGCTTGCGTACGCGTTGCCAGCGCCAAGGCCCAGGGCCAGGCAGCAGGCGGCCAGCCGCATGCGGCGGCGGGGGGGGAATGTAAACACGGTCATCACAGCGTTTCCTGGATATTGTCGCCGGGCAGGCGGGTCTGGCCGCTGGCCTGAGGCGGTTGGCAGTGCAGGGTTTGCAGGCGGTAGCCACCGTTTTGCGCAAGTGCTTGCGGGTCGATAATCAGTGGGCAGGCGTTATCGCTGGCGTCGCCCCACAGCACACGTATGGCCTGTGGGCCTGTGGTGCGGGTGGACACCAGCGCCTGCCCGGCCTGGCCGACCACCCCCAGGCTCTGGCCGTTGGCATCGAGTACCTGGGCGCCAAACGGCACGGGTTGGCCGTTGGCCTGGCGCAAGGTCAGCACCAGGCGTGCCACATGCTCGGCGGTGTAGCTGGCCTTGACCACCGCACCCCGGCGCGGCACCACGTGCTGGCTGGCGTTGCCAATCACCACTTCCGGCGACACGTCGTCGGTTTGCAGCACCAGTGCATTCAGGCGATAGGGGCGCAGGTACGGCACCAGCGCATAACCCTGTGCATTGGTGCGCGCCGAAGGGGTGTTCTGCACACCGACGCCGGCCACGTCGGGCACATGTACCAGGGCCATGGTTTCGCCCAGTTGGCTGCCGAGTGCCACGCCATCGCCATGCAGCATGATGGCGCCGCTGGCATTCACCGAAAGGGTGCGGTAATCGCTGCCTTGGTTGTAACCCATGCCGACATTGGCCAGGCTGCCTTGGTAATTGACCGACATCCCACCACTGCTGCGCCCCTGGCCGTCGTTGCTCAGCGAGGTACTGTAGCTGAGCTGGTTGTCCAACAAGCCGCCGCTCAAACTGGCGCGTTCGCTGGTTTTGCCACCGTCGTTGCGCAGGTCGAAGCTGGCTTGGTGCTGTCGGCCGAAGT
This sequence comes from Pseudomonas sp. yb_9, assembly GCF_043103635.1. Lineage (NCBI taxonomy): Bacteria > Pseudomonadati > Pseudomonadota > Gammaproteobacteria > Pseudomonadales > Pseudomonadaceae > Pseudomonas > Pseudomonas sp. yb_9. Next base: position 2,821 of record NZ_JBICKA010000006.1, read on the forward strand.
CCAGTGGCACGCTGAGGCTCAGGCCGAACATGCGGCTGTCGTCGTTTTGCGAGTTCAATGCCTGGGAGGCGAACAGGTTGACCGACACTTTGCCTACGCGGGTGGTGTATTGCAGCTGGTACTGGCGGCGCTGGTTGCTGGTTTGCCAGTAGGTGTCCTGGGAAAACGTCAGGTTCAGCGTGCTGCGCTCACCCACGGTTTGGTACACCGAAGCTTCCAGGCGGCTGCGCCGGTTGCCCAGGTAGCTGCTGGCATGGCTGCGCTGTTGCACGGCTTCGTCGAAGTCGCGGTAGCCCTCGGTCGAGTAGCGGTAGCCGGCAAAGCGCAGGTTGGTGCGGGTGGGGAAGCTCTTGCCATAGCGCAGGGCAAAGCTGTGGCCCTGGGGTTCGCCCAGTGTACCGCCCAGGTCGGTGGAAGAGCGGGTCACATCGAACGACAATGCCCCCAAATTGCCGACGTCGCGGGCCAGGCCCAGCACGCTGGCCTTGTAGTATTCGCTGGAAAGCAGGCCGCCGTAGAGGGTGGTATCCCAGGCACCGCCTCGGGCCAGTGTGGCTTGCCAGAACAGCGGATCGTCGAGCTGCTCGGCCCCGTCGTAGCGGCCCACGGTCGCGCTGTAGCGCCATACACCGTCGCGTAGCAGAGTGCCCATGCTGGAATAGGGTTGGGTGAAACGGCGGACCTGGCCATCGGCCTCGGTGATGACCACCTCCAGCTCGCCATGGCCAGAGCCTACGCTGAGGTCATCGATGGCGTAGGGCCCGGGGGCCACGTAGCTGGAATAGATAGGATAGCCATTGTGCAGGATTTCTACCTTGGCGCGGCTCTGGGCCACGCCGCGGATCACTGGGGCGTAATGCTGCATGGCATCGGGCAGCATGCCCGTGTCGGATGCCACGCGTGCACCGGTGAAGCGTACGCTGCGGAACATGTCGCTGTTGGTGAAGGTTTCGCCCAAGGTGATGTTGGCCTGCAGGCCTGGCAGGTCGCGCTGTGCATAGGTGTCGCTGCGGGTCCAGTGGCGTGCCCCGTCGGCCTCGTCGCGCAGCGCCTGCTTGCTGCGCAGGCGCCAGGCGCCCAGGTTGATGCCGCTGTCCAGGTACAGGTCCTGGCTGCTTTGGTTGCCCCGGCCACGCTGGCTGCTGTGCTGTGCCGAGGCCTGGTAGCTGATGAAGGCAGCGTTGATGCCGTTACTCCATTGCGCCTCGGGCACGCTGCCCGAACGGTCCTGGCGCAGGGCGATCTGCGGGATCGACAGCGACAGGCGCAACTGCGCGGGGTCGAAGTCGACGCTGGCGTGTGGCACCCGTTGCGCCAGGTCGAGGCAGGTGTCGTCGTCAGGCAGGGGGGCATCCAGGGCCTGTTCGCGCAGGTCGAGGGTGCGCAGTAGCGTGCTGGTCAGGCAGGGCTGCAAACCCTGGCCATCTGGGCCTTCGATGAAGTCGATGTCCTGTTCGTGCAGGGGGCTGAGGTTAAGGGTGAGCTGCACCCGGTAGCGCCCTGGCGGCAGGCGGGTCTGGGCGGCAAGGTTTTGCAGGGCCAAGGCTCCGGCGTCGGCTGGCTGGCCAGGGGCTTGGCGCATGAAGCCGGGCTGGAAGGCGATGTCGGCCTGGTTGGCCAGGGCTGGGTGGGCAAGGGTCAGCGCCAGGCAACTGCCAAGCAGTGGCGGCAGCGGGGCGAGGCGCAGGCGCAACGGCAAAAGTCTGCGCCGTTCGAGCTGGGGCATGAGCGTTTCCTGGGCGGCGTCTACGGACGATGCACAGGTAGGCTCGTGGTAGGCGCCTGGTGCTGGAAATGGATGGGTGTCAGGGCAGGTTTGGCTGCCGGGTCACGGTTTACAGGCGGGGGGCAGGGTAAGCGGGAGGGCGAGACTTGGTATGTCGGAAAATTCTGGTGTATGGCGTGCTTTGTATTCAAAGATGCTGCAGTGAAGAAGCCCGCTGCCTTCTAGCGGCGGGCTTCGGGTATCGGCGTTTCTAGAGAGGGCCAAACTGTCCTGTGCCTACAGGTCCGTAATCTCGCCCTTTGTTTCGACCCACAATGAAATGACCCCATGGGCTTGCTGGCGCACCGGTTGACTGGTTAATCACCCTGGAGGTCTCACTCACTGTCGTTATCGCTTCACGGACTTGTCCAGGGCCATTGGCCATTGTCGGCTCAAGCACCGTGGGGCTAGTGCTTGTTGATGTTGATGTTGATGTTGATGTTGATGTTGATGTTAAGGCTGGTGAGCTGTGTGGGGTTGCCTCAGCACGAGCGTAGCCGGTACTCGGGCGTACCGTGCGACGTGAGCGGGCAACGGTAAATTTTTTGATTTGATTGATAATGGTTGTGTTGGTCGACTCCGAGTTAATGTTCTGAACTATGACCTTCCCACCTGCGTTTGCCACCGCAGGTGCCGCTTGCGCGCCCTGCGCTGCGGATTTCGCTGCCCTCACCGCCGCTTTCGTGGCAGCGGCGCCGTACCCGGCGGCAAACATGCCGATAACCGCGAAAGCATTGCTGAGCTGATACAGCAGGTTGGACTGTTCCGGGTCGCTGTACATGACCGCTGTCGCTGCTGCCTGCATGCCCAGGGCAACACCGTTGGCCGCCACGCCGACCACGCCAATGACATAGCTGGTGGTCAAGCCGATACTAGCCGGTGCCGACCATGGCATGGCTATCGCCGATGCAACGAAAATGGCTGCGGCGACGGCGACGCCAAGCCAGGCATACCAGGGCACCTTGGGCTGTTCTTCTTCCTTGAAGCGCTCCAGCGGTGCCTGGCGGCCTCGTGCTGCGGGCTCCGCGCGGTGGCCAGTTGGGTCGTGCCAGTAAACCGGGTTGCCCAAGGCGTAGGTGTACGGGTTGAGGCCGGCTTCTTCAGGCGGTAACGAGTCGGGGCTGTGGAAGCGCATCAAGCCTGGGTTATAGGCCCGGTAACCACTGCCCAGCAGGTACCAGTCAAAGGCGCGCTCACGGGCTTCGCCGTTGAACGCCAACAGGCTGCGCATTTGCTGGTCAGCGTCCTCGGGCTGTTGTTCACCATAAGGGGCATAGTGGGCATGCCGGGTGCCGTCTGCATCGTGCTCGGTGTTCACGCTGCCGGCATGGTCGGTAAGCAGCAGTGTGCTGGCCCCGGCTTGTTGCTGCGCCCGGGGTTGGCCGCCAACATGCAGGTACTCGGTGAGCAGGCCGTCTTCCACAAGGCTGTCCAGGCGATGCGCTTCATAGCGGCGCTGTACCTTGTGCGCGCCAGTACCGGAATACAGCAACTGGTCATGCCCGTCATAGCCATACTGCGCCGTTACCGTGCCATTGGCATCCTGTACCTGGTGCAGGCGGCCAAGGCTGTCGTAGTAAAGCGCGTTGCCACGCTCATCGTTGAGCATGTTGCCCTGCTCGTCGTAGCTGAATGTTTGCTCCGCCGGGCAACCTTCAGGCGGCAGGGTATGCGTGACCTTTTCCAGCCTGAAGCTGTCGTGAGCACAGTAGGTGAAGTTCGCGTCGTCCCGCTCGCCGTCACTGAACGTGGTGCGGCAACGCTCGATATTGTCTACAGCGTCAAACCTGAACAGCTGGCTGGTAATTTGTCGGCCACTCGCGGTTTGGATGGGGCAATCGTATTTGGTCAGGCGACCGAGGTCGTCATACTCGAATGTTTCCTCACGCAGTTTTTGCTCACCTTGCCAAAGGGTGCGCGAATGCAGCATGTCGTTGTCCAGCCACACGTGTTCCAGTGTGCGCACCTTGCCGTTGACGCTCAATGTCCGGAGGGTCTCCCTGCCCAGGCTATCGTAGGCCTGAATGCACAGGGTGACAGGTTGTTGCTCAGGGGTGGGGTGGGTGGTGTCGCGGGTCTCGGTGGTTTCCAGCAAACCGGTGTCTTCGTTGTAGGTCAGTGTCGACACCACCTTGCCCTGTGTCACCGTCGTGAGCCGGCCGTGCTCGTCATAATCGTAATCACGGGCCAGGCCATCGCTGTGCTTGTGCTGCGTTGGCAGGCCTTGCCAGGACTGCTGGTAGGTGGCGCTGTAAGGCGTACCGTCGGTGTCGGTCAGGTGTTCTTCGCACAGGTCGCCCTGGTCGGTGTATACATAACGGCGTTTACCCAGCGCATTACTGGCTTCGGTGATTTCCGCGCTTTTCGGGTCATAGCCAAAGTCTGCAACCAGTTGGCTCTTCAGGTGTGCGGGGCTGTCCTCGTCTTCGAGCGATGCAACAAGTTTGCTGGGCTGATCGGTCAGTTCCTGCTTGTATTCATAACCGATAATCCGCTTGCGTGTGCCTTTGGTTGTTGTGTCCAGGCTGAAGAGCGTGCGTTTGTCGACCAGGTGTGTGGTGCCTTGATAGGTGTACGCCTCCACCCGAGCACCCACGGTCATGCGCTCGACGCGGCCAAGCCCATCGAATTTGCGCTCGTGCAGCACCTGTTCAGGTGCATCGCTGTGCGCTTTCAAATGCAGTGCGGTGACCAGCTCGCCCATGCTGTGAGGGGCGAACGTGCGCAACAGGATGGCACCGTCTGGCCGCTCATTGCTGGCCATACGCCCCAGGGCATCATAGGTGAACCGGTTGGTGCGCTGGATGGACTGGTTATTGCCTTCGGGGGCCTGAATCGTCTCGGTACGGCTCAGGCAGCGGCCTAGGCCGTCATAGGTGTAGTCTGTGCGGCCAGCCTGGCGGGCAACGCGTTTCTTGCCCCCCTCAGGGGTGTCTACCTCCTCCTCCAGCAGACGGTACTCATGAACCGGCTTGTAGAAGCGGTTAAGTTTGCTGACAGTCTGTTGCAGCCTCTGCTCTGGCTTGTTCGGGCTCTCGATCCAGCGGGTCACCCGCTGGCCACCAGGTTCCAGCGGCGAGGTTTCGACACATTCCCGGATGCCATCGGGGCGCACCGTTTCGCAGCGTTGGCCCCAGCTGTCGTAGCGGTAGGATGACTGCAATTTGAGCACACGGGGCTCTGCTGCATCGTCTTTGGCCGGCAGGTAGTCATAGCTGGTTTCACGCTCCAGGCGGCCAGCCGAGTCATATTTCAGCTCGGCAACCGTGCGTTTGACAATCTTCCCGGTGACCGCATCCTTGGCTTCACGCTCCTGCCTGACCGGGCGGCGGCTACCATCGAATACGGTGCGGGTGATCACGCCCTTGCTGTCGGTAACCTCTTCGCAGGCGCGTTTACGCCCGTCATCGTCAAGCAGCTTGTAGGCGGTAGTACGGGTCGTGGCGAAAGCGGTGCCGGGGCTGGCGGTTTCCGAGGTGACGCGGCCCAGCACATCGTGGTCATAGCGCGTGAATATGCCATTGGCATCGTGCTCCAGCACCACCTGGCCGTTATGCAGGGAGTAGGTGGTGGCCGTTTTCTTTTCCAGCGTACGGGTATGGTCAGTGAAGGTTTCGGTGCTGCGGCTCCAGGTGAGCTGGCCCGCGTCATCATTGACCTTTTCGTACTTCCATCTGCTGGTGGTCGTGAACCCGTTGACCTGCAACTCTTGTTGGTCAACCCGGCCGTGCAGGAACGGGTTGTCGGTTTTATTCAGGTAGCGGCGCACTTTGCGGTTCAGCAACTTGCGCCCGGTACCCACGCCCTCGAACATGTCCTCCTGCTCCAGGGACAGCCAGGCCTGCATCTTCCAGTCGGGGTCTTGTGGCAGCGGGGGCAGGCTGGCATAGGTGTATTCACTGCTCAGGGTCTGGGCCAGCGGTTCGTTCGGGCTGGACGGGGCGGCAGGGTAGATGGTGACGGACTTGAGGTTGCGTTCGAAGCCTTCCGGGTCATCCGTACCAGGGTAGTAGGTACGTACCATGCGTGTGCCGTCAGGTTTAACCTCGGTCAGCAAGTTGCCATAGTCGTCGTAGGTGGTCGTCGTGATTTCCTCGTCGCCGACCGTTGGGTCACCCTCCATCGCCCAGGATTTGGTCACGGTAGCAGGAAGCTGGAAGTACGCAGGCTGGTCCTTGAACGGCAAGTTTTCCTTTTCGTGGTACTTCGTGGTGACGGTTTCGACGCAGCCGTTGTCCGTGGTGGCCTGGGACGTCATCAAATGGAAACGGTTGAACGTACTCACGACCGTTCGGTAGCGTTCGCCATCCCGGTAATGCTCGGCGGTAGAGGCGTATTCAAAGGTATGGCCGGTAAACCGGTAGAGTTGGTCCGTACCGTCTTCATTGCCGTAAACCAAGCCGGTGCCGTTGCCCAAAAAGTTATTGGTGGAGTACGTGTATTTGGTCAGTATGTGCGTGCTGCTATCGCGCACATCAGGCTTGACCCAGTGTTCATCGACCGAAGGCAGGTACCGCTGAATACCTGGGTATTTATGGCCCGCGTTGCCTTCGTGGTAACTGATTGTGTCTATGCCTTTGTCGGGGTTTTCGACACTGATCAGAAAAGGCAGTGTGTCGAAAATCTTGTACTTCATTTCCCAGTATTCATCACTGGAAGTGGGCAATGTGATTCTTTTGAGTTGGTTATTTTCCAGGTCGAGCAGGTATGTGGCCGGGTTGCGTGTGGTTGGGTTGACCGTGAACTCTGCGCGGAAATCGGTGGGGTATTTTATTTCAAGCAGCAAGCGGCCAGTGTCATCGACGATGGATTGCAGCCGTGCCTTGCTGCGGGTTGTGTCGTAGCCGAGAGTCACGCCATGGCCCGCGGCGCCCATTACCCGAACAGGTACAGCGGTAGTCGCGTCATTTGCCTGGGGCTCAAGTATTTCAACAAGGCCGCCTTTATGGGCAGTGCGAATACGTGTTCTGTTGCCTTTGCTGATGTTGCTGAAACGAAAACTGTCCAGTTTCCGCTCTTCGATGACGGGTGCGTTGCCAGGCCCATTGTCTGCAACTTTGAACGATTCGCCAGTGTGCAGTGAGAGCATCCCGGTGGTGGTATTGAAACTACTGAGTTTCAGGTTCCAGCCAATGCCAAACCCGTTGTTTTCATTGCTCATTGGGCTGAAGCTCAATTGCAAGGGCAGGTCCGGGCCGCAATGGTCGTTGGCATTCAACGCCGGAAGGGCAATGGACAACGTGTACAGGCCCGTTCGAGGGTCGACGCTGCTCTGCATGAAACTGGAAAAATTGAAAGCATTCGATGTAGTTGCCATGGTGCGGGTTCCTGGGGGGCGGTAGCCGTTGAATAGCCTGTGTTCAGCGCATGGCCCTGTATGGGGTGTCGTCAGGGGCGTAATAAGCCCTTTGGCCGTGGTCAGTGGACATCCACGACAAGCTGTCTACCGCGAAGCCTAAAAAAAAAGCCCCTCCCACGCACCTGGCAAAACTACTAGGTGTACGCGCGTCCGGCACCGCAGGCGGTGTATGGGCTACCTGTTATTTTTGCCAGTTGCGGGGGCAGGTTGGCTGTTCTAAAAATGTGCTGGCAGATCACCGAGCTGGGCAACAGGCACTGGCATAACGCGATCATCTATTTAATTGACGGGTGCACGGGATTCTTTGTGCAAGCGGCAGGCGTTCGCCAATTTTTTGGAAGTTTTATATATGAATGAGCGAATAAGAGAAGGTGAAACCCTGGAGGCGCCCACCATCGAGGGTTTGACGGCATTCAATGAGATTGATCTTGATCAACTTGGCAGTCAGGACCTGGAGACCTGGGTCAACTATACCGGTATGGCTGTTGACGATGAAGTGTTGGTGCGCTGGCTGGGGCGAGGTGCTGCGGGTGAAGGTTATGATTTTACCGGGACGTTCACTGTCAAGGCACCTGATTTGATCGATGGTATGAAAGTAGTTATTGGTAATAGCTATATTACAGGCGCCGCAGGCGGCGAGGCATTTTATTCATATACCCGCGTGGCGGACGGCCCCAGGCCCGAAGCTCAATCGCTTCGAACTTTTAGTTACATAGGCATCAGGCCCCGAGGCCAAGTTGAAGCATTGTCAGTCCTGCAAGTGGTTCACTCCCATGGCCTGATCATTCAGCCCAACCAGTTGCCAAGCAGCGGGATGAGTGTGATGGTGCCCCGCTACCAGGCCATGCAGGTGAACGACAAGGTTACCTTGACGGTAGCGTGCTACGAGCCAGACGGCACGCTCGACGACACCTGGAAAAAAGTCGTCACCGTCGGGGAAAAACACTTCGTGCAAGACGCTATCAGTGATGTGGTCCCTAAAAGTTACTTTGACTGGATCGACCCAGGCTATGTACTGGCCTCCTACGAGATCGAGTTCGCAGTGGGTGGGCGCCTTAAATCACCGGTGCAGCGGCTGGACGTTGACTCCAAAGGCAGTTTGCCTGGCTACCTCAGCAAGCCCGCCATTGATGGGTATAACGAAGGTGACCCGCTGGACCCGGACAAATCGCCGAATGGTCTGCTGGTCAAGCTGCCTGCCTACCCCGGCATCGCGGACTCCGACTACCTGACCCTGCTATGGTCGGTCCCTGGCGCCGGGGGCCTGCAGTATATGCCATCGGCGCGTGTCGACCCGAGCATGCGGGCTGTCGACTCGATAGCGTTCCTGATCGGCCGAGAAGCCCTGAGTAAAAGCCAAGGCACCACGGTAAGTGTTTCCTACTTGTATGGCCGCGAGGGCGAGGGGTTGCGTTCGCAAGTGCTGCAAGTTGACGTGCAAAGTGCACGCGACCTGCCAGTGCCCGTGGTAGAAGGCGCCACGGGCGACGGCGCAGCCGACAGCGGCAACATATTGGCTGATCTGTCCACTTCGGGTGTGTATATCAATGTGCCTGCCGGTAATGTGCTGCCGGGTGAGGAGCTGCATGTGCACTGGTCTGGCGCTACCGCGCTTGGCGAATATGTGGCGAAAGCACCGGTTTCCCCTGATAAGCCGTTGCGCTTCCTGATTCCGCCCGCGTATGTACCCGCCAACATGGGGCGTTCGCCTGTAGATGTCAGTGTTCGTTTTAATGTGTTCTTCAGGCTGGTGAGGGATGAAGACAACTACACCGACTCGCCGCCTTACAAGTTGCGTATCAAACCACTGGATAACGCGACATTGCCGACCGTCGACTTGCCCGATGGCCCGGTGTACCTCAGTCAGTTACCAGCAGCGGGGGCCAGGTTGCAGATGGGCACCTGGATGTTCATTGCACCCGGGCAACTGCTGACGATTGTGATGGAAGGGGTAGACCTGCAAAACAACCCTGTGAGCTTTACGGTCAGGGATGCGAAGCCAGTGACGGCCGACGAAGCACGCACCGGTGTGGGTGAAATGCTGCCCAGGTCGGAATTCATGAAGTTGAAAGTGGGCGAGCGTTTTACGTTGTATGCCCGGGTGAGCTTCAACGGCGGGGAGTTCTTTTTGAAGTTCAGGTCGCAGTCATATCCGCTCAACCCGTAATTTTCATTGTTGACTTTTTTTCATCTGCAGGGCCCTAGGTGGCCGTGCACCCACGTTACTGGAGAATGATCATGACCAGACCAACTTTTTCTGAACTTTACACTTACATGGCAGAGGCTCCGCGCACCCGCGGCTGGGGCGCATTTTTGATCTATGACCGTCAAAAAGCCAATCTTTTGCTGATGCAGGAACATATCCTGCGGTCGGACAGTGGAGCCTGGATCGAACCCATTTCAGATGAGTTGGAAACCGAGACCGGCAAGTATTCACGGTTGGAAAACTTTGCTTTTGGTACACCGGTGCTGTCGTTTGAGAACTCGAACATAGGGGGCTCCATGGCCGCCTTGAGTATTCCTGTGATCGGCGGCAAGTTGACCGAGTGGAGCCGCGTACCCGGGGCGGAGTTGCCGACGCTGGTCGGTATATCGCATCTGGACCCGCTGACCGCGCCACGCGTCAAGATGAATATAAAGCTCAACGATGGTGCAGGCGGGGTAGTTGATGAAGATGGTCGCGTGTATCTGGACCTGTCGCAAAGTAACAGCTATTACTTTGAGGTGAGCCAGTGGAAAGAGCTGAATACAAAACTGGGGCAGCTTATACAGGATAGGTTTAAGGACCCAGGGCGGGGTGAGCAGACTTGGGAGTTGAGCAGGTTGGAACCGATGGAGGGAAACCTGAGTCCGACAACGTTCAGGCTGCGCACGCACTCCTTGGCCAGAGCGGGTAAAGCGGTGCCCAGTACTAATCAGGCAGAGTTGGAAGAGGGTGCCATTATTGTTGGGGTAGCGTTCAATGGTGCTGAAAATGGAGACTTTCCGGATGAAGATAAGCTAATGCCGTATTTGTTGCCCTCGCGTGAGTCGGGGGGGGTATATTCGGCAGGGATTGTAATGAGCAGTTACGCGTATGCGGCAAGCGCTTTGACAGAATTGTTCTACAAGATTCGTAGTGGTTACTACGTTCCAGCTCCTGTCACGTATGTTGAAGATAGTGATGGGTTTGTGATTGGTGCTAAGGGGGGAGGGTTTAGGGTTGAGGGTGGGTACAGTATTATAAATGAACCTAGATTTTACTTTCAGATAGATGTTCTTTTTGCTGGTGGGGTGCTCTCGTTTACGGCTGGTGAACGTGGGGTAATGGGTAAATGGGAGTATGATGGTGTGGCGGGTACAGCGAGTTTTGGTGTCAGAGCCGGTGAGCACTGGTCCAGGGGTTCATATACTTTTAATATGAGAGGGGGTGCAGAATTCGCCCTGTCGGCAAAAATGATTGAAGGTAGTGCATTGGAGCTGGCCGTTGAGGGGGAGGTGAAAGTCGATGCCATTTTTTACGTCCAAACCGGTGAGAAAGATCAATATTTGGACGAAGGTCTTGAGCCTTTTATAGAAAGCTTTAAAAATTACGTCGGGGATGTTGTGAGGAGCATTACAGGGAAAGTGGAAACTATTGATTACTGGCGCCTGAATAGTCTGCTCTTCCGCAACGGTCACCGCTCTATGCCCGACACTTTTTCGTGTCCCGGCGAGGTCATGCTACTGGGTGATTTGGCTCCCGCCCTTACCGCCTTCGCGATCGACCCAATTGAATTAACACTCTCTGCGGAGAATACACAAGAGCTCACGCTCACGCCCGCCCCCCCGGCAGGGCAGGAGGTAACATGGGCGGTGAGCGCGCGCCCGGATGATCCCGAAAAACCTGTGGGGCCTGAAAACCTGGGCGAAGTCGTCAACAGCGTATACAAGGCTCCCAAAGCAGAGAAAATCGCCGGTACGTTCCGCCAGGTCATCATTACTGCAACCGTGGGCGAAAACAGCAGCAGCGCATTGTTCACCGTGGTGCCCAAGCCTGTAGCGGTAAGGCCGCAGTTGCTCAATGCGCTTTATTCTGGTGAAAACAAACCAGAGCGCTACGTACTGGAGGGCGGCAGCGTTGGCGCGAGCTTGACTTGGACCAAGGGTGACGGCTTCAAAGGCGAACTGCGTGACCCCACGGCTGACGACCGTAAGGAGCTGAATATTCCGGATGACAAGATTGTAAAAGTGTATGTAGCCCCGAAAATGAATCCTGAACAAGGGCCGGTGTTGGGATCGCTCATGCAGCTGGACCAGGTCCATGTTTCCGCTGCTGGTCGCACGGAGACCATCGATATCATCGTAGTTTGGTCCCCGACTGCAGCAACCTTGAAAATGACCAAGGACGGTACGGCACTGAAGCTGGTGCTGGCTGTGCAGGGCTGGGGCGGCGACCCGACGGATCTGCCACCTGAAAAGACCAAATGGTTCGTGGCCAAGGGTAAAGGCACGCTCGATGAAGCAAAGGGTACCTACCATCCAGCGGCGGACGAGGGTAATTCGGTCATCATTGCCGGTGTAGGCCTTGATAGCTTTGCGTGGAATTACGTTGTTGTGCCTATGCCATACACCTTCGAAGATGCGTTGGCCTTCGAAGAGATGAGCAAAGCCTTGCAGCCCACCCAGGCCGAGCGGGTCGAGTACACCGCCGAGCAGATCGAGTCGATGGAAGCCGTGAAAAAAGCCTTCAGCAGCCTCAACGTGACAGGGGCTTGATCATGTCTACTAACACCAAGCAGGCACTCCTCGATGAACTGAAAAAAGGCGACAGCACGCGCGGTAGCGGCGCGGTGCTGGCATTGGGCCGTGATGTTCTCAATGAGGGGTTGCAGAGAACTTTCGTCGAACAGTTCGACCAGCGTGGCGGGTTACTTGCCATCGACGGTGAATATTTCATCGAGCCGGCCGTAAGGACCGAAAAGGTGGCGTTCACGCAACTGACGCTAGGCCCGCCTCAGCTGTCTTTCAAAGGTGCTTTGGGCGTTTCGGGGCAGGTAAGGGTCAGCATGGAACTGCTCACCGGGGAGTGCGTGTCGTCCACGGTGCTGCCAGGTAACACCGAGCAATTTCGAAGGAGCCACGTGCTGGAAATGGGCATGGGCTATCGCTTCGAGGTGTATGGTCGTTTGAAAGTGCAGCCGCACGCTTACCTCGACAAGTACCAGGTCTTGCTCGACCTTACCGAAGCCAGTGAGCCCCGTTGCACGCTGGGTGGCAACAGCACTGCCGCCGTCAGGATGGGAGAATTCCTGCTCGAACAGCTCAAGACCGAGTGGGTAATGAGCAACCCCTTGGCGGTGCTGGAGTTCGACATTTCCGGCCATAACGCCTTGGCTACCCGGCGCATCCAGGTAGTGGCACAGCAAGCCCCTGAGGGGGCCGGTGGCGGCTCATCGCCAGAAGACGACGGGGCGCTGCTGGTGCTGATGCAACTGGTGGGTGGCCGGGAGGTTGGCCAGCCTGGCAGCCCCTTGCCCTACCTGCTGCCCCGCAAGAATGGCAACGATAACTACGCCAGCGCGCTGCTGATCAGCCGAGAGCGTGCACCGATTGCAAAGGGTCGCACCAATGTCGCACTGGAGCAACTGGTGCTGCCCGATGCTTATCGGGTGGTGCTGGAGCAAGAGGAACACAACCCGCATGACATGATCGTTTTCGGCGACGTCGCCGCTTCTGCCGCTTCTCGCCAGCCGCAACCGCCCCTGGGCAAAGTGGCTGCGGACAAAAGCGCCGCCTTTACGGTCGTGACGCCCTCCGTAAAAGCGTGGACCGCACTCGATGTGAACACCCCGCTCGACTCTGGCAGCATCGAAGCCGGCCAATACCATGCCCCTGCAGCGAAAACGTTCCGGCGTCGGCAGCGCCTGGTCAACGTCAAGGCGCATTTTGCCAATGCCCAGGAAGGGGCGAGCAAGTCGTCGTTGGTGGTCGCAAGCAGCGAAGACCTGATGATTTCACCACGGGTGATCATCTGGGGCAAAGGCGATGGGCCCGTTCGGCTAACCGCGTCGCAAGGTGGCCCACTGGAGTGGGCGCTCGAGGGCGATGAGTTCGGCAGCGTCGTGGGAGACCCTGAAGGTGATTCCGAAACACAGCACGCTATCTTTACACCGACTGAGCCTACGAATAACCCGCCCATTCGCCTGCAACGGATCAAGGTGACCAACTGGGAGGGCAACAGTGGATATGCGACGGTGATCATTCTGTCCATGCCCGCACCGTTGCAGCTCGCACCCTTCCATGTGCCGAACATGGCTGCTTCAGATGGCCAGCAGTTTACCCTGACCGAATCACTCGCCGAGCAGGCCCCGGATGTGCCTTGGGGCGACCGACCTGCGGTGCAGAACACCGTGTGGCAGTTGTACGGGGAGGGCGAACTGGTAGACGGGCATTACATGGCGCCCGAGGCGAGTACCGGGCAGGTCAGTGTGGTGGTGGGTGTGTTTCGCGGCCGGGCGGGGCTTGCAGTGGTCGAACACAATGCCGCTGCCTACCGTAACAACTTTGTCGGTTCGCAGCGCTGGTTGGCCTTGAGTCAATTCAAGCTCTTTCTTAACGACACGACGAGGAAAAAGGCCTGGGCGAATGGCCGGCAACAAGTGGCTATCGATATTCATATCGAGACCAAGCCTTTTACCGGCGAGGATGGCGACACGTATGAACCGGTAAGCGATGCAGAGTTGGCCACCCTGCAGCTTACCCATCGGGATGGCACCTTGATCGAATGGCTGCCCGCTGACACCGAGGCGATCGTACCGGGCGGAAAAAAATGGGCCGCCAGCAAGTTTCGCAACCGCTTCGACTACTTGCCGGCGGGCGAAGCACGGGTGCCTGCGCAAGAGGCGCAAGACGTGCAAGCGCGCAAAGAGCAGTCGAAGGGGGCGGGAGTAAAAGGTAAGGAAGAGGCGTTGCGCATTGTCACGGTTTACCTTCAAACCACCGAGGCGGAAGTACGTTGGATTCGGGCCAAGTTTCAAAGCCACCGTAATGCCTGGCACGACTCTTTCGTAGAAAACCCTAATGCCGACGGTGAGGTAGAACTGGGTGGGCTGCCACCCAAGCAACTGGATATCGCCGACCTGGAACCGTTCACTGGCGTGCGCGTGGCCCAGAAAAACGGGTTCGATGTGCTCGATTCGGGGGGGCGCGTTATCGATGGCCACAATTACTGGCACTTCACCACGCACTACTGGACATTGCGTGCCAGGGGGCAGCGACGCTTCGTCGATGTGCGCTTCGATCATGTTTCTGTTTTGGAATATGAAAGCGAGTTGCTCGACGAAACGTTCACCAGTTATGTGGGTGTTGCCTATGTGCCGCGCGAGCTGCCGGGGCGAACCGCTGAGCGGCGTATCGAGTATCAGGCCGAAATGGAACTGTTGGCGTCGCAGCACGCGGGTACACCGTTGAAGCGGGACCTTGTACAGGGGCACTTTAGCGCCGGCACGTTGCTCGTGGCGCTTGAACGGGTCCCGGACATGAAGTTCTGGTACGACCAGCAGGGCATCAAGTGGCGTGAACAGCTGAGCCAGCCATTGAAGTTTACCTTGATCGATAACTACGGAACGCAAGCGGCGCTGTCCATCCACTGGGGTAGAAGACTGGACGATAACTCGATCAGCCCGGTAGATGCCCGAAACTTCCTGCACTGGAAGTTCCAATAATGGTGGCTGCCCTTCAAAGGGCAGCCCTCTTCTCCTGACAGGTGCAGTCTAATGACGACAAATTCGTTAGTCCATTCCAATGCATTTAATTTCATGAGCTTCGTTCAAGGGGGGGTCGACCCCCGAACGGGGCAATACAATGTATCGCTCGCGCTGCCCGAACTGGTGGCCAACCGGTTAAGCGGCCCCAACTTGCCTTTGCACATCGGCTTCAACCCGATGAACCCTGAGGACTCAGGCTTTGGTGCTGGATGGCGCTTGAACCTGAGCGAGTATGACCCGCAAAGCCAGATGCTAAGCTTGCACAGCGGTGAGCGTTTCAAGGTATTCGACAATGGCCCAGGTACGCAGCCGGTCATACCGGAGCGCAAGATCGACAGTTTCCACTTCGAGAACATTTCTGCTGGTGCCACCACGCTGTATCGCGTGGCGCACAAGTCTTTGATGATCGAAGTTCTTGGTTTGCACGATGTTACCGAGCAGGGGCAACCCAACAGCAAGAAGGTGGCACTGCCTGTCAGGGTGCTGACGCCGACCGGGGATGGCATTACCCTGACTTATCAGCAGGTGGATGTGCCCTCTCCGATGCCGGGTATTCCAGCCAAGCGTGTGCCGTGCCTGGCATCAGTCGAAGATGACAGCAAGCGAAAACTGCTGGAAATCAATTACGCCAACCTCAGCCGGGTACTGATTACGCTCAACCCTGGCTCGGCGGCGCAGGTGACCTATACGCTGGAACGCGAGAACAGTGAGCTGGTCAAGGTGGTATTGCCGACGGCCGACAAAGGTCGTTGGGCATTCGAATACAAAAAGATCGGCCAAGTACGCTGCATTGAACGCATGCGTACACCGGTCAATGGCATCGAAGAAATTTTCTACAAAGATGAGGGGCACGCGCTGCCGGGCGCCGGGCGCAGGACACTGCCTCATGTAGAGCGGCACCTGGTTAGCCCGGGGGCCAACCAGCCACAAATGCGTACCGACTACGTATTCAGCTCGAATAACTTCTTGGGCAACAATACGGGTATTTCCTTTGACGATAGCGGTGAAGACAACCTCTACAAAGTCACAGGCGCAGACTATTTCTATGACAGTACCGCCACACATTATAAAGGCGATACCCCGGTCTACACGGTCAAGACGTCATTCAACCGCTTCCACTTGATGGTCGATAAGGTCACCACGCAGAACGACTGCATCGAAACCCTGACCTTGCAGTACCCGGCAACGGGCAACAGGCCATTCAAGGACCTGGACAACAATTTCCAGTTGGCCGAAAGGACCACGACCTCCTGGCGCAAGGGGGCAGGCGGCACGGCGCGGGAACAGTCGGAAATGACCCGCTACGACCACCATGGCAACCTGGTGGAGAAGACCGAAGCCAACGGCAAGCGGACCCTGATGTCGTACTACCCGGCGGCGGACGACCCGGACACGTTCGTGCGCCTGCTCAAAACCGAGGAGGTCATCCCGGGGCCTGGCGAAGCCGGGGCCAAAACCTTGCTGCGTGAATACCGCTATCAGACGGTTGCATCGCGGGATGACGACGGGTATGCACGCGGCGCGTCAATGCGTAGCCATGAGCAGCTTCGCGTGCGTGACGGTGCGGTGCTGTCGACGTTGGAGACGCATTACCACGACAAACCACTCAACCCTCTTGAACATGGCCGTGCGCGTGAGCAAACCCTGACGCTCAATGGCAAGGCAACGCTTACCGAATATGCCTACAGTGAAGTTTCGGTAGACGGCCACGCTGCCGTACAAACTCAGGAAACGGTGACGGGGTTCGATCATGGTGAGCCTCTGCCGG
The DNA here is from genome assembly GCF_043103635.1 of Pseudomonas sp. yb_9. Classification (NCBI taxonomy): domain Bacteria; kingdom Pseudomonadati; phylum Pseudomonadota; class Gammaproteobacteria; order Pseudomonadales; family Pseudomonadaceae; genus Pseudomonas; species Pseudomonas sp. yb_9. The sequence continues at coordinate 19,440 of NZ_JBICKA010000006.1, forward strand.
CGCGTGAGTTGATCAATGCCAAGGGCAACGCCGAGCGACATGCGCAAAAGGTCATTACCGTGCAGCATTCGATACTGATTGGCGAGCCACTGCTCAACTATGACGACAACCAGGTGCAGATTGCCTACGCGTATGACGAACTCCGTCGCGTCACGCGTGAAACAGTCGACCCCAAAGGCAAATACAGCGCATCGCGCAGCTACAGTTACTACTTGTCGTCCGACGGCCAGCAGGCCTGGCAGATGCAGACGGATGTGAAGGGGGTCAAAAGCTGGAGCTATGTAGACGGCCTGAACCGTGCGGTACGAGTGACGCGCCAGGATCCGGACTTCGGCCGTACTCGACAAGCCAGGGAAGAAGAACGGCTCAGTTACACCGCGCGCTACGACGAACTGGGCAACCTGGTGGAGGAGACCGATTACGATTGGCTCGAGCTGAAGAACTTGCCATTGCGTACCCTGTACGAGTATGACGACTGGCGCCAGCGCCGCGTGGAAATAGGCCCGGACAAGGTGCGCATGTGCACGGAGATCGACCCGGTGGGGTTACCGGATCGCCTGGGGCCGGTACACAAGGAGTGGCGAGAGTCCATCGACCGTCGGCAAGTTACCGGCGTCACCATTACTCGGCTGAACCTGTTCGATGCGCCTGTCGATGTCGAGCGCCTCGACAGCAAAGGCGCCCGGGCGAGTTTGCACCGCTACTTCTACGATGGCTTGGGGCGCACGGTGCGGGAAGTGGATGCGCGGGGTTTTGAAACGGCTACCACCTATGACGAATTCGACAGGCAGGTGGACCAGACATTGGCTGATGGTTCGGTGGTACACCGTGATTATGCGCTGCACAGCGCCGCTGATTTGCCAACCTTGATCAAGGTGCTCGATAGCACCGATGGCGGCGATTACGTGCTGGGTACACAAACCTTCGATGGCCTGGACCGCATGGTCGAGTCGGTCACTGGGGGGCGTAAACGCACTATGCTGTTCGGCATTGGGCAACGTCAGCCCGAAGCGGTGATCACACCGTCAGACCACCGTATCGACTATGAGTACCTGCCGCAGTTGGGCGAGGAGCCATTAAGCCGCAAGACCCTGGGCAAAAATGCGGCGTATACCTATGACGAACACAATGCTCGTCTGTTGCAGTGTACCGAGAATGAAGAAATGCTCGAGCGTGAGTACTACAGTACCGGCGAGCTGAAAGTTGAAAGGCGCCAGCACAACGATGAGGCGCAACCGCATGAGATGTTCTATGTACACAGTTTGAAGGGCCGCTTGCTGGGGTATACCGATGTACTGGGCAAAACCCAGTCGTATGAGTACAACTCGCTTGGGCAGCTGTATCAGACCAGCCTGGAAAATGTGACCAGTACATTCCGTTATGACGAGCTGGGCAGGACCGCCAGCATACTCACTGAAACCGTGGATGAGGACGGCAGCCAGCGCTGTCTGGAAACGCAGCTGTTCTACGATGATTTCGAGCGCGAAGTGCGTCGGCGTTTCGATTTTGGTGACGCAGTACAAACGTTGGCCCAGACGTACAACGAAGTGGATGGCATTGACAGTAAGACGTTGACGGCCGGAGAACAGGAAGGCGACAAATTACGCCATGAAACCTTCGAGTACGATGACCGGGCGCGGTTGTCGAAGTATACCTGCGAGGGCGTCAGTGAGTATGTACCCGTTGACCCCTACGGTAACAAGATAGACAGCCAGCTGTTCCGTTTCGATGGCCGAGACAACATTACCCGGGTCAGGACTGACTTCGAAGGTGGCCGGCTGAATGCCACGTATCAATTCACCAACGAACACGATCCGGTGCAACTGATGGGCATTACGCTGCAGTGGGTAGCGGTGGCGGAAGCAGACGGCGAAGAGCAAGAGGTTGTGCTCAGACAGGAAGAGATCGAGTTGAAATACGACCCTGATGGCAACCTGATACTGGATGAGCAGCAACGTGAATTGACCTACGACCCGATGGGGCGTCTGCAGACGGTGCATGTGCCGTCGCAAGGCATTACGGCAAGCTATGGGTACGATCCCCTTGACCGATTGGCGTCGCAGGATGCTTGACCGTTTGAGTGCGCTATCTGATTGATTTAGAACATTGAAGCTGTGTTGGAGCCTGCCTTTGTGCAGGCTCTTTTTTTGGGTGCGCCAGGCATGGCGCGTTGCGCGTAGCGCAACCCGTTTGGCTGTAGTGGCCGAGCGAGTGACTTGGAGGTGAAAGTCCTCTACACACCCGGCAAGGGGGGAGTGTTAGCCAGAGGCAAGCGTGCGTATCAGCATGTGGTCAGCAATAAGGGAGCACCGGGTGCAGATGGCATGACGGTCGCTGATCTGGCTGGCTATGTGAAACAGTATTTATTACGCGTGACCTGATAAAAATGCCAGTTGTCGGCTGCGTTCAGGCGGTGTCGAATGAACGGTAGCGCGACCAAGGCGCGGTTCTTTCATTAATGCCTGGAGGTGGGTGTGACTCATTCGAAGGATCTGAGCAAGTGTTCGCGGGATGCACGCGGTGCATTCAGGCTTGATCGCGCAAAACTATTGGGTGCGTACACGGAACCCAGTCAGTTGAAAGACCTCGTCGTTGACGACGAGCTATTTGCAGACAAGGCCGACGGGACAGTAAAGAACGTTTATATTTTGCCGGGCGGGCCTGACTTCATTGTCAAGGTGCCTGCCTGGGTTTTTACGGAAGAGGACACTCTCAGGATTGAACATTCGCGTGACAATGTGGGGTTCGAAACCATCCACGAGGAGACCATCAGGTACTTTGATGACGATCTTGAGAACCCGTATCCGGTAAAGCTGGATATTTCACTGGACGCACTGAGTACCGAAGGGGTGCATTATCTCAGGAGTTATGTGCTGTCCGATAGCCTGGAAGAAGAATGGTCGGACTCACTGACGCTGCGCTTTGACCGTGTTCCCCCGTACGCCCGAACATTGCCTGCCAAGTTTCTTCCCGTACCGGTGGTGACAGACGACAGCCTTGCTGCACAGGGCGGCAATGTCATCCTTGAGTTGCCAGCCTACCCGGATTGGCAGGCAGGTGACCGGGTCCTATGGTACTGGTTGAAAGAAGTTCCAAAAGATATTGGCGATATTCAAGAAGTCGCGAACGCGCTTACCACTGGGCAAGTGCAGCAATTGCAGGTGCCGGAAGACATTGTTCGCCAAGCCGGCGATGGTGGGCTGTTTGCCGTCTATGTGCTGGTGGACAAGGCGGGCAACATCAGCCAGATATCCGACTATGTTGCTATCGATGTGGCGCTGGGCAAGTTGCCTGCCGTCTTCGGGGACCCGGTGGTACCGTTGGCGACAGCGGCGGACAGTTATCTGATTGACCAGGGCGATGCCCTGGAGGGGGTCGAGGTCTGGGTGCCGCTGTTTGCAGACTGGAAGGCCACTGATACGGTACGGGTAACCTGGAAAACCGCCGAACTGCTGGCGGAGCCGGTGGGCAGTGCACCGGCTGAATACGTGAGGGTTAAGGTCGACAGTGCGACACTGCTGCAGGAGTATGACGGAACGGCACTGCCGGAAGAAACCACGGTGCGTTATGACGTGTATCGAGGTACGCACAAGCTTGGCGGTGCGCAGACACAGGTCTATGTGAACTTCGATTCCATCGACCCCGGCTGGCCAGGCCCGGATTGGCCAGAGCAGGTGCACCCCGGCCTGGAACTTGCCCATGTCAATGGGCGCGGCAGTAGCAGTAATGAAGATGAACTCGACAGCGGCGATACTGGCCTGGACGCTGACATCAAGATTGTCTTGAGCGACCTTATCGAAGAAGACGACATCTTGACACTCGACTGGGGAAGCCAGGCGCAAGCAGTGGCGTATGTCGTTACTGCACAAAACAAAACCGACGGTGAAATTGAGTTCCCTGTGCCTTGGTCCGTTATAGAAGCCGAGGGCAACAAGGTGGTGACCATCCATTATTGGGTTAGCCGACCTGGCGTGCATAACCCTATCAAGTCAGGCGTCACGTCGGTGGCGGTAAGCGCCGTTGTAATTACAGCGGACCCGGTGGACTTTCTGGAGAAAAATGCCAACGGCCAACTGAACTGTACGTCGATCAAAAACAGCCTGCCACATGCTGACAACGGGGCAGTGCAATTGGTGGTGCCTGACCTGAGTGAGTATGAAAAATATGGGCCAATCACCGAGGTCGAAATTACCTGGTGGGCCGTCAAGGGGGGGCAAGAAAGCCAAGGTGAAGATGAAGTGCCTGGCGTGAGGGAAGTCTTCAAGGTAAGTATTGGGCCGGACGCGCCGTTGGAGGGTTTCATATGGCGAGTCCCCTACGATAAACACGTTGCACCCACCTACGACCCTGATAACCCGCTGTTCTATCGAGCGCGTGCGCGGGTGACTTATCGCTTCACTGCCGGCAGCGAAACCATTGTTTCCAAGCGAGGTGATATTGTGCTGGCCATGTATCAGCCTAGCGGTGCCTGTGATTTTTCATGAAAGCTGGCAATAGCCGGGTGATGAATTTTCCTATTGTGTTGTAGGGGTTTTCCTACAACACAATAGGAAGGTGCTGTGTAGTCTTGTCGGAAATATCTGAGACATCAGAGCCACTCCAATTTCGACTTGGGCGAGGATCGCACATGAAAAAACACTCCACCCCCCTCGGAAAAGCAGGCAAGCGTGCCCTTGCACTGGCGTTGACACCGCTCTGGCTGGTGAGCGAAGGCGCATTGGCATTGACGACGGTCTCGCGGGACCAAACCATTGATGCCGCGGTACCGCTGGACAGTTACCAGGTACTGGCGGGCGCCACGCTGACCGCCAACGGTGCCACCACCCAGCAAATCCAGTTGCGACCCAGCTCGGCACTGGTGTTCAGCGCCAGCACCCTCAATGCCACCGGCGATGCGTTGCTGGTGGGCAGCGCTGCCGTGGCCAGGGTCACGGACAGTACCATTGTCAGCCAGGGGCGCGGGATTGTGCTGGCACGTACCGGTACGGTGGGGTCCACGGTCGAGTTGGTAGGCAGCACGGTAACGGGCCAAGTGGGCGGGGCAGCGCTTGCCAGCAATTCACGGCTGAGTATCCGCGATAGCCTGGTGCAGGGGACCGGGGAGGGCAGCTCGGGTGTGCGCATGTTCAACGGCCGTCTGGACGTGGCGAATAGCCGGATCATCGGTGCCCAGGAAGGTATCTTGGTCAATGCTGACGCTGCGGTGGCAGGGCAGGCAAACATTGACCTGCAAAATACCCTGGTCGAAGGGCAGGCGGGCGCGGCAATCGTCGTGGCCGGCAGTGCTGCGGGGCCAGCGGCTGCAAGTATCAAGGTCGGCAACGGGTCGCGCCTGGTGGGCAGCGATGGCACGTTGCTTGAGGTGCGTAACACATCGTCGGCCACCCTGTCGGTCGATAATTCGCACCTGGTCGGCGACGTCAAAGTGGAGGACGGCTCCAGTGCCGCGTTGGCACTGGACAACCGGTCGAGCCTTACTGGCCATCTGGACGGTGTTTCGAGCCTTGGCATCAACGGCCAGTCAACCTGGGTGATGACCCAGGATGCCAGTGTCGGCAGCCTGGCCCTCGATGATGGCAACGTCCAGTTCGGCCAGCCGGATGCCTACCACCGGCTGACCGTGGAAAACCTGTCGGGCAGCGGCAGCTTCGTGATGCATGCAGACTTCTCGACCGGCGATACGGACTTCCTGGATGTTACCGGCCAGGCTACCGGCAACCACAGCTTGCTGATCGGCAGCTCAGGCCAGGACCCGCAGGTAGAGAACCAGCTCCATGTGGTGCATGCCGCGAGTGGTGATGCCACCTTCTCGCTGGTCAATGGCCGGCTCGACCTGGGGGCATTTTCCTATGGCCTGGTTCAGCGCGGTGAAGACTGGTACCTCGATGGGTCGCGTAAGGTGATCAGCCCAGGTACGCAGTCGGCCCTGGCGTTGTTCAACGCTGCGCCGACTGTCTGGTATGGCGAGCTTGCTTCGTTGCGCAGCCGGATGGGCGAGTTGCGTCTGCAAGACGGCCAGCCCGGTGCCTGGGTGCGCGCTTACGGCAACAAGTTCGATGTGGCGGCCAGTTCCGGCGTGGCCTACAAGCAGGTGCAGCAGGGTGTGTCGTTCGGCGCCGATGCCCCGTTGCCGATCGGTGATGGGCAATGGCTGGTGGGTGCGCTGGCGGGTTACAGCCGGTCCGACCTGGACCTGTCGCAGGGCACCTCCGGTGACGTGGACAGCTACTACCTGGGCCTGTACACCACCTGGCTTGACCCGCAGAGCGGGTATTACTTCGATGGTGTGGTCAAGCTGAACCGCTTTGAAAACGATGCCAAGGTAGCCCTGAGTGATGATGGTCACACCAAAGGCGACTACAGCAATGTTGGCGTGGGTGTGTCGGCCGAGTTGGGGCGGCATATCGCCCTGGATGACGGCTATTTCATCGAGCCGTATACCCAATGGTCGGTGGCGCGGTTCGAAGGCAAGGCCTATACGCTCGACAACGGCCTGCAAGCCGAGGGCGACGCTGTGCATTCCGTGCTGGGCAAGCTCGGCAGTACCTTGGGGCGCACCATTGACCTGGGTGATGCCCGGGTGGTTCAGCCCTACGTACGTGCAGCCTATGCCCATGAGTTCATCAACAACAACCAGGTCAAGGTCAATGGCCATCGATTCGATAACGATTTGTCCGGGTCACGTGCCGAGCTGGGGGGTGGGGTGGCAGTTTCGGTGGCCGAGCGGCTGCAGGTGCATGCCGATGTCGACTACAGCGCTGGCGAACACATCGACCAACCTTGGGGGGTAAACCTGGGGCTGCGTTACAGCTGGTGAGCATGCCAATAAGGAAGACCTCGGTCTTCCTTTTTTATTGGAGAAATGAAGATGCAGGTGCCTGGTAAATTTCTGCGCGGCTTCCTGGGTTTTTTCAGCAGGCCATTGAAGGAGGGGGCAATGCGCGAAGCGCCGCAGGCGCTTAAGCCAGTGACGGTGACCGATCTGCTGCCCGATATCGACGGCGGTGAGCACAACCTGCTGCCCGTGAGGGCGACACGCAGGCCTTTGCCCATCAGCATCCCCATGTGGCTGGTTTCGGACCCCAGTGATGAGGGTCCTGAGCGACTGGTCGTGAAGTGGGATGGGCAGCCGTTCGTTGACAAGACGTGGACCACGCCAGTGCAACCCGCGGACCTTGAGCTGGAGGTGCCCGTGGCGCTGCTGGGGGAGGGGCGCCACACCCTGATGTATCAGGTGACCCTGGGTAACGAGGAAAGCACTGTTTCTGATGAGCTTTCAGTGCTTATCGACAAGACAGCGCCTGTGCCGGGCGGGGGGCGTGGCAGGCTTGAGCTTGTCGAAGACCCCGATGAAGTTGAGCGCGATGGCCTTACGGCCCGATACCTGGAGCGGCACGCTGACCGGCTACGCACCCGGGTACCGACTTACGACAGCCCTGCCGTGGGCGATGTCATTACAGTGTATTGGGGGGACAAACCTGATGATTCCGAGCAGGTGGGCAGCCTGACATTGACCCAGAACGACGTGTTGCTGCCGATTCATATCGACTTCCAGGGTGAAATGATTCGCCAGTCAGGTGACGGGGTGCGCTACGCGTATTACGAAATCGAGGATCGGGCCGGCAACCTGAGCAATCTGGCGAGGTCGCTGGAGCTGGACGTCAGGGCGCAACCGGCACCGCGCCAGTTCGACTGGGTGGAAATTGCCCAGGCAACCGGAGCAAGCGGTGACCTTGCGCTGAAGCTGGATGACTACATTGAACCGTTGTTGGTCGCGGTGCCGATGTCGGCGCAGTGGTTTCCAGATGAAACGGTTACAGTCATTTGGGGTGAGCCTGAAGATTATGGCTATTACACAACCTCCGAGGTCCATCCGGGGACCGAGCGCGCTTATGCGATTCCCGAGAAGCATGTGTTGGCATACGCGAAAAAGACGTTGGTGGTGCGCTATGAAGTCAGAGACGATGCCGATGTGTTTCCTTCCGCGGTCAGCCATCTGAAAGTGACCGAGTTCAGTAAAAGCGGGTTGCCCATGCTTGCGCTCGAGGGGGCCGATTCGAACGGCTTCAGCCTGGGTTCGGCACCCGAACGTGTGCCTGTCAGCTTGGGTACATGGCGGGGCATTGCTGTGGAGCAGCAGGTCAATATCAGCGTGGGTGGGGTGCTGCAGAGTGGGCTGGAGGCTCCCCCTCAGGCTGTGCTGACCGCGCATCCGCTGACCCCAGCGCAAGTGAGTCGGGGGATTGGCGCAAATAAAGAGGTCACCGTGCCGAAGGCGTACCTTGCGACCCTCAAGCGTAACGAGCCGTTCACCTTCCTGGTACAGGTGAGCTTCGACGGTGGTGGCACATGGGTCGATTTCCCCCGGTATAGCCCGACCCTCAGGGCTTGAGTGCAGTCACAGGCGTTTTACCGGGCGGGACAACTCTGGCGTCAGGCCGCCATGATCATTGATGGTTGTGAACTCGACCCTGAGACCTTCCTGCACGGTTGAGGTTTTGAGGGGGTAGGTTTGCCTGCCCATGGGGATGGCCATCTTTCTGGCATCGATTCTCTCGCTGCCCTTGGCGCTGCGCAGGGTCAGCTGGTTGAAGGTGAAGTAGTAAGGGGAGGGGTTGTCTACCACCAGGTGCGGTTTGCCTTCCAGTGTTTGCACCGACCAGGCCAGGTTTTGCAGGTGGTCGTGCGGGCGCCCCTTGAGCTGGGAAGGACGGTAGAAGACCTTGATGCGAGTGCGCAGGGCAAAGGTCAGCGCATTTTGTGCGGCGCCTTCCTGGACTTGTGGAATTTCTTGCAGGTTGAAGTAGAACAAGGACTCGCGGTCCTGTGGCAGATCGTTGGGTATGGCGTTGATCTGTATCGTCTGTTCGTTAGCGGGTTCGAGCCGGAACAGGTTAGGTGAGGCAATCAGCGGTACGGCCGTTGTGGTGTCGTCGGCTTCGGTGTTCACCCACGCCTGTGCGGCATAGGTGGCCTTGGATGGGTTGGCGGCGACGACCGATGAGCTGCGCTTGGCACTTTCGTGAATGATTCGGGTTTGGCTGATGGTCAGCGCTGCCTGTGCGAGGGAGGTGCTACAAGCGAACACTATTGCACAGCTGTACAGCGTGATGAGGGAGCGGGTAAAGAGTGGCATGATGTTACACCGAAGGCATGCAGATCTAAGGCTGCACCAGATGCGCAAACGCACCTGGTACATCAATTACGGCAGGGCTACCACAAAGCTGACTTCAGCTTCTGCGACACCTTCCTTTACGGTAGGGAGGTGAGATTCATAGTTGGCGTAGAAGATCATGTCGGTTGGGGCGGTTTCGTACAGGTCGTAATCAAGCGAAGCGGTGCCTGGCGCGATTTTGGCGTGAGTGCGGTCTTTGATCGCCAGGCCCAGGCCGTCTGCGCTGCCGCGTTGGATCCCGTACAGATCGGAACCGATCGGCCCGTGTAGTGGGCTGAAGGTAACGTTTGCAGTGCTGTTTGGAGGAATGGTGCAGGTGGCGTCAGGTGTTACGCGCAGGGCAAACGCAACCTCTGGTGTGGCAGTACCGGCAGCGGCAAAGTATTTGGTGGTGTAGTTGCCCAGCGTTACGCGTGGAATGACCGAGCCACCTGGGTTGACGACTTCGATAGGGCAAGTGCCACCGGCATAGACAGTGCCGTAAAAGCTGATTTGCCCGGTTTCAGGGGCAGCGAAAGCGGTGTTACTGGCAATGCCCAGTGCAAGCAGCATGAATGTTTTTTTCATCGCTATATCCTTGGTTTAGTTGCGAACGTCGAGGCGTTCAGAGCAGCGCTCCCCCTTGGCCTGGCACCTTGGGGACGGGAGGGAGCGTCGGGCATACTAATTTCTTGGAAACTATCGCGATGTAGGAAAAACCGGAGATTTAGGTGTGCTTTGCGACACTGTTCAAAGAGAGGGGCGCCGCGCAGGCATCGATGAGGTCAGTGCCGCTGCTCGGTCTTTGGTGCACCGAGTTGTGCTTTGTGCGCATGCCAGTCAAACGCTTCGCCTTTCTGCTCAGCCTCGTAACGGCGCTCTTCCAGCTGCTGGTACAGCTCCAGCTCTTCGTCGGGCATGAAATGCAGGCAGTCTCCAGCGAAGAACCACAACAGGTCACGGGGTACCAGGTGAGCAATTTGCGGGTAGCGCTGGATCAGCTGGCAGATCAGGTCCTGGCCCAGGTACTGGCTTTCCAGCGGGCTTTGTGAAAGCAGGGCCAGTAGTTCGTCGAAGCGTTCGAGAAACAGGGTGTGGCTTTCCTCCGGTACCTGCTCGGCTTCACCCAGGGCCACCAGGATGGTGCGCAGGTGGTTCAGCAGTTGCAGGTGGTATTCCAGGTGGGGGTTGGCCATGGGGCGGTCCTCAGGGTGATTGAAACGGGGGCGGAGTATACGCCGGTTGGCGAGCGGGTGGGGAAGGTGGCGATGGCGCCACACTCCCCACCAACGGTCAGCGTACCTTGCCTTGTACTGGCAGCAACTGCGCTTTGTTGAAGGCATCTACATCGATCACTGCCCGGCGTGCCTGCTCCGCCGCCTGCAGCCGTTGCCCTTCGCCAGGCTGTAAAACGCCGTTTTGCACAGCCGCTTCGATTGCCGACTGCCCAGGTGCCGGGTGCACTTTGCCTTCTTTGATCGCCTGGTGCAGTACCTTGTGCAAAGGTGCTGCTGCTTCCAGCAGGTCGCAGGCCCGTTGCAGTGCTGCCACCGGGTCGCCATCGGCCTGTGGCCTGAAGCAGCCGGCGAGCAGCTCTTCAAGCGCGGGGTCACCCTTGCTGCGGCCAATCAATGCCGCCACTTCTGCATCCAGCTCATCGCTCGGCCCGGTATGGCGGCGGCCGAACGGGAACACCAGCAGCCGCAGCGCGCCGCCAACGAAACGGTTCGGGAAGTTGTCGAGCAACTGGTCCAGGGCTTTTTCCGCCTGGGCCAGGCTTTCTTCCATGGCCCAGCGCAGCAGTGGCTGCATATGCTCGGCTGAACCCAGGTCGTGATAACGCTTGAGCGCTGCGCTGGACAAGTACAAGTGGCTCAGCACGTCGCCTAGCCGGGCACTCAGGCGTTCACGGCGCTTGAGGGCACCGCCCAGCAGCATCATTGACAGGTCTGCCAGCAAGGCAAAGGCAGCAGCCTGGCGGTTCAGGGCGCGGAAGTAGCTTTGGCTCAGGGCATCGCCGGGCATGTTTTCCAGGCGACCCAGCCCCAGGTTGAGCACCAGCGTGCTGGCCGCATTGCTGGCGGTGAACATGATGTGTTTCATCAACAGCTCATCGAACTCCCGCAGCGCCTGGTCGCGGTCCTCGCGGCCGGCCAGGGCCATTTCCTTGAGCACGAACGGGTGGCAGCGAATGGCGCCCTGGCCGAAGATCATCAGGTTGCGCGAGAGTATGTTCGCACCCTCGACGGTGATGAAAATCGGCGCCCCTTGCCAGTTACGCCCCAGGTAATTGTTCGGGCCCATGATGATGCCCTTGCCGCCGTGTACGTCCATGGCGTGCTGGATGCATTCGCGACCGCGCTCGGTAAGGTGGTACTTGAGGATCGCCGACAGCACCGAAGGTTTCTCGCCCAGGTCGACAGCCTTGGCCGTCAGCAGGCGTGCGCTGTCCATCAGCCAGGCATTGCCGCCAATACGTCCCAGCGATTCCTGGATGCCTTCGAAGGCTGCCAGCGGGACGTTGAACTGCTCACGAATGTTGGCGTACTGCCCGGTAACCAGGCTGGTGTACTTGGCAGCACCGGTGCCTACCGCTGGCAGGGAGATGGAACGGCCGACCGACAGGCAGTTCATCAGCATCATCCAGCCCTTGCCGAGCATGGCCTGCCCGCCGATCAGGAAGTCCAGCGGCACGAACACGTCCTTGCCGCTGTTGGGGCCATTCATGAAGGCGGCGCCCAGCGGCAGGTGGCGTTTGCCGATGTCTACCCCCGGGGTATCGGTGGGGATCAGTGCCAGGCTGATGCCCAGTTCTTCTTTCTCGCCCAGCAGGTGGTCGGGGTCATAGGCCTTGAAGGCCAGGCCCAGCAAGGTAGCGACCGGCCCCAGGGTGATGTAGCGCTTTTCCCAGTCAAGGCGTAAACCGATGACCTCTTCGCCGTTCCATTGCCCTTTGCAGATTACCCCGGTGTCCGGCATGGCCCCTGCGTCGGAGCCAGCCAACGGGCCTGTGAGGGCGAAGCAGGGGATGTCTTCGCCACGGGCCAAACGTGGCAGGTAGTGGTCGCGTTGTTCATCGGTGCCATAGTGCAGCAGCAGTTCGGCCGGGCCGAGCGAGTTGGGCACCATCACCGTGGAGGCCAGGTCGCCGCTGCGGGTGGCCAGTTTCATGGCCACCTGTGAATGGGCGTAGGCGGAGAAGCCTTTGCCGCCATATTGCTTGGGAATGATCAACGCGAAGAAGCCATTCTGCTTGATGTGCGCCCACGCTTCAGGCGGGAGGTCCATGTCCTGGCCAATTTGCCAGTCGCTGACCATGGCGCACAGTTCTTCCGTCGGGCCATCGATGAAGGCCTGCTCTTCTTCGGTCAGCTTCGGTGCCGGGTAGGAAAGCAGGGTGCGCCAGTCGGGGCGGCCGCTGAACAGTTCGCCGTCCCACCACACGGTGCCCGCATCAATGGCTTCGCGCTCGGTTTGTGACATGGGCGGCAGGGTGCGCTGGAACCACTTGAACACCGGGCCCGTGAGCACCTTGCGCCGCCACTCAGGCAGTGCCACCAGGACAAATTTAAGCGCCAGCACGAGCCCTATCAGCGTCAGCAGCCAGCCGGGGGCGTGGCTGAAAATGCCCATCAGCAGCACATAGGCTGCCGTGATTCCCAGAATCTGCAAGGGCGCCAGGCGCCGGTGCGTGAGGTATGCCGCGCCGATCACCAGCACCACCAACCACAACAGCAACATAATCGGTCCTCCTTGGAACCAGGGGCTTGAGCCGTCTCACAGAGCTTAGACGCTGTGCTGTAAGCGACCGGGTCAGAACAGTGACAGGGTGTGGCGCCGGGAGTTTCACCGCAGGTTTGCGCGTGGCCCGACCTGGCAATTCTGCTAGGTGCGCAGGCGCTTTCGCTGTTTTAAATTCAAACCCACATAACGCTTCAATCTAAGGTGCGCATCATGCAAAACGACAACACCCCGTATCAGAACGGCGCCGTCATTTTCTGGAAGCAAGTCAACAACACTGGAGAAAGCCAAAGCCTGACGTTGCCAGACTGGGGAAGCGGCGAGGCAGTCGACAAAAGTGTCAGCGGCGAATTTAGCAAAATCGCCATGAGCGATATTCCCTCTGCAACCACCATCACGTTGAGCCAGGGAACGGGCTCGGGCAAGGTCTACATCAAACTGAAAGCCACCCATCAACCCGCCTCGCTTGACCGTACCGAATTTCAGTACCTGATGGATTCCTACACCGTTGGCGACTTCATCAGCGAAGGGCTGGGCCTCACGCTTGTGGAAAAAGAGGGTAAAGCCTCGCGCGCCGGTATCGATTGCCATGTCCAGCTTTCCAAGGCCCCCCCGGCCGCCTGAGCCGCTTTCTTCTTTTTGCCCCCACAGGTAGTGCGCCAAGCCCGAAAAATGCGCAATTCCTGTGGGAGCGGGCGTGCCCGCGAAAGGGCCGTACGGACGACAAAACTCTGGGTTAGACTGTGCAGCCTCCGCATTTCATAAGGACGTTGCCATGCTGAAAATCTGGGGCCGCAAGAATTCGAGCAATGTGCGCAAGGCGCTGTGGGTTGCCCAGGAGCTGGGTCTGGACTTCGAATCCATCGACGCCGGCGGCGCCTTCGGCGTGGTCAACGAGCCGCATTACCGCGCCCGCAACCCCAATGGCCTGGTGCCCATGCTTGAGGACGGCGACCTGACCCTGTGGGAGTCCAACACCATCGTCCGCTACCTGTGCGCCGAGTATGGCGCCGAGCAGGGCTGGTATCTGGAAGATCCACGCCAGCGCGCCCTGGCTGACAAGTGGATGGACTGGACCACCTCGTCGTTCGCCGCACCGTTCCGCCCGCTGTTCTGGGGCCTGCTGCGCACCCCGGAAGACCAGCGCGACTGGGTGGCGATCAACGCCGCGCACAAGCAGTGCGCTCAGTTGCTGGCCATCGCCGACGAAACCCTGGCCAATCAGCCTTACCTGTCCGGTGACCAGATCGGCATGGGCGACATCCCACTGGGTAGCTTCATCTACGCCTGGTTCGAAATGCCCATCGAGCGCCCGGCCATGTATCACCTGGAAGCCTGGTATGAACGCCTCAAGCAGCGCCCGGCTTACCAGGCTGCGGTGATGACCGCGCTCACCTGACCCTGCTTCGATAGTCATTATCAATAGATGTGACTGTACTTGTGCGGCCTGGCCTTGCACCATGGCCGCACTCACTGCGCCAGTGACTTTACCTGGCGTGTCCTGCACCTTTTTCCTCGGTAAGTGACCCGCTATGAGTTCCGCCCTGTCCATCCGACAGCTCACCAAGACCTACGGTAACGGCTTCCAGGCCCTCAAAGGTATCGACCTTGATGTTGCCGAAGGCGACTTCTTCGCCTTGCTCGGCCCTAACGGCGCCGGTAAATCCACCACCATCGGCATCCTGTCCACTTTGGTGAACAAAACTAGCGGCACGGTCAATGTGTTCGGCCATGACCTGGACCGCGAGCCTTCGGCGCTCAAGCGCTGCCTGGGCGTGGTGCCGCAGGAATTCAACTTCAACCAGTTCGAGAAAACCTTCGACATCGTCGTGACCCAGGCCGGTTACTACGGCATCCCGCCCAAGGTGGCCAAAGAACGCGCCGAACAGTATCTGACCCAGCTGGGGCTGTGGGACAAGCGGGATGTGCAGTCGCGTTCGCTGTCGGGTGGCATGAAGCGCCGCTTGATGATTGCCCGCGCGCTGATCCACGAGCCGCGCCTGCTGATCCTCGACGAGCCGACTGCAGGTGTGGACATCGAACTGCGCCGCTCGATGTGGAGCTTCCTCACCGAGCTTAACCAGAAAGGCATCACTATCATCCTCACCACCCACTATCTGGAAGAGGCTGAGCAGCTGTGCCGTAACATCGGCATCATCGACCACGGCACCATCGTCGAGAACACCAGCATGCGCCAGTTGCTGGGCAAGCTGCATGTCGAAACCTTCGTGCTCGACCTCAAGCAGGACCTGGCCAGCGCGCCGGTGCTGCAAGGCTACCCGTGCCGGCTGCTGACCCCGCACACCCTTGAGGTGCAAGTGGAAAAGGACATCGGCATTACCGCGCTGTTCGGCCAGTTGGCTTTGCAGAACATCGAGGTGCAGAGCCTGCGCAACAAGACCAACCGACTCGAGGAGCTGTTTGTGTCCCTGGTAGAGAAAAACCTGTCGAAGGTGGCCGTATGAGTGTGGAACTGCGCACCAACTGGGTCGCCCTGAACACCATCGTCTACCGCGAAGTGCGGCGGTTCCTGCGCATCTGGCCGCAAACCTTGCTGCCGCCAGCCATCACCATGGTGCTGTACTTCGTCATCTTCGGTAACCTGATCGGCCGGCAGATCGGCGACATGGGCGGCTTTACCTACATGCAGTACATCGTGCCGGGGCTGATCATGATGTCGGTGATCACCAACTCCTACGGCAACGTGGTGTCGAGCTTCTTCGGCAGCAAGTTCCAGCGCTCGATCGAGGAACTGATGGTGTCGCCGGTATCGCCGCACACCATCCTCGTGGGCTACGTGCTGGGTGGCGTGCTGCGCGGGCTGGCGGTGGGGGTGATCGTGACCCTCCTGTCGATGTTCTTCACCGACCTGCAAGTGCATCACCTGGGCGTGACCATGGTTGTGGTGCTGCTGACGGCGACCATCTTCTCGCTGCTGGGCTTCGTCAACGCGGTGTTTGCGCGCAACTTCGACGATATTTCGATCATCCCCACCTTCGTGCTGACGCCGCTGACCTACCTGGGCGGGGTGTTCTACTCGATCAACCTGCTGCCGCCATTCTGGCAGACCGTGTCACTGGCCAACCCGGTGCTGCACATGGTCAACTCGTTCCGCTACGGCATTCTAGGGGTGTCGGATATCAGCATTGGCACGGCGATCACCTTCATGCTGGTCGCCACTGCAGTGCTCTATGGGGTGTGCGTTCGCTTGCTGGTCAGCGGCCGCGGGATGCGGGCCTGAGGCCTTGCACCGGCATTGGCGACGGCGCCACTGCCGGCCCACCCACCAGCGCCAGTACAGCATGGTGGCGAAGTAGCCGGCGATGCCCAGCACCACGCCGCACACCACCGAGCCGAGCAGGAAGGGTTGCCACAGCGTCGACAGCTGGTCGGTGATCCATTGGAAGGTCAGCTCGTCGGGCAGGGTGCGCGGCGGCACCTGCATCAGCCAGGCGCCGGTCATGTAGGTGACGAAGAACACCGGCGGCATGGTCAGCGGGTTGGTCAGCCACACCAGGCTGACAGCAATCGGCAGGTTACCGCGCACCGGAATGGCCAGCGCGGCGGCCAGCAGCATTTGCGCCGGCATCGGGATCAACGCCGCAAACAGGCCCACACCCATGGCCCGTGCCACCGAATGGCGGTTCAGGTGCCAAAGGTTCGGGTCGTGCAGCAGCTTGCCGAAAAAACGTAAGGACTTGTGTTCCCGAATGCTGGTCGGGTCCGGCATGTAGCGTTTGAAAAGTCGGCGCGGCATGTAGGCTCCCGGAGCGTTTATCCAGGCAGTATGCCCTGATTCTGATTCAGCCTCGTTTAGAGTTTGTGACAATTGTTGAGCAAGGGTTGCCGGCAATTGGGCTATGCCTCAGAGGGTGATTTGCCTTCTGGAGCTCTACCTCATGCGCACAGGGATGTTTGCGCTCGCGCTCGGGCTGTTGTGCCTGGGCTTTCTCCCCGCATTGCCATCGGTCGGATGGTTGATCGCGCTGGCGGCCTGCGCTGTCGCCAGTCTGTTCACCCGCGTGTGGCCGTTGGGCTGCTTTCTGCTGGGCCTGTGCTGGGCTTGCGGGTCTGCTCAGCTGGCCCTTGATGATCGCCTGGCTGCCGGCCTGGATGGCCGCACCGTGTGGCTGGAAGGGCGGGTGGTTGGCTTGCCGGTCCGAACGGCACAAGGCGTGCGTTTCGAGCTGGACGCGGCACGCTCGCGGCGGGCCGAACTGCCGCAGCGCCTGCAACTGAGCTGGTTCGGTGGGCCGCCCCTGCGGGCGGGCGAGCAGTGGCGGCTGGCCGTGACCCTGCAGCGCCCGGCCGGGCTGTCGAACCCGCATGGGCCAGACCGCGAGGCGCAACTGCTGGCACGGCGGGTGGGTGCCACGGGCACAGTCAAGGCGGGGCAGCTGCTGGCGCCAGTAACCGGTGGTTGGCGCGATGCGCTGCGTCAGCGCTTGCTCGCAGTCGAGGCCAATGGCCGAACGGCGGCGTTGGTGGCGCTGGTGCTAGGTGATGGGGCGGGCCTGGCCCGGGAGGACTGGCAGACGTTGCAGGCCACCGGCACGGTGCACCTGCTGGTGATTTCTGGCCAGCACATCGGCTTGGTCGCCGGTTTGCTGTATGGCCTGGTTGCCGGGCTGGCACGTTGGGGTTGGTGGCCTGCACGGCTGCCCTGGTTGCCCTGGGCGTGTGGCTTGGCCATGACCGCAGCACTGGCCTACGCTTGGCTGGCCGGTGGGGGCGTGCCGGTGCAGCGTGCCTGCCTGATGCTGGCCGTGGTGCTGCTCTGGCGTCTGCGTTTTCGTCACCTCGGTGCATTGTTGCCGCTGTTGTTGGCGCTGGTCGTGGTGTTGCTAGTCGAACCGCTGGCGGCATTGTTGCCGGGGTTCTGGCTGTCGTTTACCGCAGTCGCCACGCTTCTCTATTGCTTCAGTGCCCGGCTAGGGGGCTGGCGGCCCTGGCAAGCCTGGACGCGGGCGCAATGGGTAATCGCTATCGGTTTGCTGCCAGTGTTGTTGGCCACTGGCCTGCCGGTGAGCTTGAGTGCGCCGTTGGCCAATCTGGTAGCGGTGCCGTGGATCAGCCTGGTGGTGTTGCCGTTGGCGCTGCTGGGCACGGTGCTGCTGCCATTGCCCGTGGTAGGGGAGGCGTTGTTATGGCTGGCGGGCGGGCTGCTGGACCTGTTGTTCCGAGGGTTGGCGTTGGTGGCGCAACAGCGCCCGGCGTGGATGCCGGCGGTATTGCCAGTGTGGGCCTGGTTACTGGTTTGCGTGGGGGCGCTGTTGGTGCTGCTGCCTCGGGGCGTGCCGTTGCGTGGGTTGGGGGGCGTGATGCTGTTGGCCCTGTGGGTGCCGAGGGAGCCGGTGCCGCTTGGGCAGGTCGAAGTCTGGCAACTGGACGTCGGTCAAGGGCTGGCAGTGCTGTTGCGCACGCGCCACCACAACCTGCTTTACGATGCCGGTCCGGCCAAGGGTGACAGTGACCTGGGCGAGCGGGTGGTGCTGCCGACCCTGCGCAAGCTGGGGGTGGCGGGCCTTGACGTGATGCTGGTCAGCCACGCCCATGCTGATCATGCGGGCGGCGCTGCCGCCATCCAGCGAGGTCTGCCGGTGCGGCGGACAATCGGTGGGGAAGCGCTGAACGATGTTCCGTTGCAACCTTGTGTCAGCGGCGAGCGATGGGACTGGGATGGCGTGCGATTTTCGCTATGGCGTTGGGCCGACGGACAGAGCAGCAATGACCGCTCGTGCGTGCTGATGGTCGAGGCGCAGGGCGAGCGCTTGCTGCTGGCAGGGGATATGGAGGCCGGTGCCGAACGGGCCTGGCTGGCGGCAGCCGAGACGCCGAGGGTCGACTGGTTGCAGTCGCCACACCATGGCAGCCGCAGCTCGTCCAGCGAGGCCTTCATCCGTGCCACGGCGCCGCGCGGGGTGCTGATTTCGCGGGGGCGCAACAATAGCTTCGGGCACCCGCATGTACAGGTGGTCGAGCGCTATCGGCGGTATGGGGTGACGATACATGATACGGCGGTGGAGGGGGCGTTGCGGTTGGTGCTGGGGCGGCAGGGGGAGGTTGAAGGTGTTCGGGGGCAGCGGCGGTTTTGGCGGGCTCAACTGGACTAGGGGGGGGCAGGTCTACGCCGATACATGTTTAGCGTCCACGAGATCGAGCGCCGCCCGCGCGGCGCATCGCAAGCTGCGCTCGCTCCTACGTTTGTCTCGGGCCAGTAATGCCTGTGGCAGCCGCGCGCGACGGCCTTGTTTGTACGACATGAAATCGCGCCATGCGCAAAGGGTTCGCGCGCAAATGGCACAGGAATAATTGGCCCTAAACAAGCGTAGGAGCGAGCGCAGCTCGCGATGCGCCGCGCGGGCGGCGCTCGATCTCATAGGCGCTGAACATGCAATGGCAAGCACCTGTCAGCCCCAACCCCAATTCCCTGACCTCCGGCAGATGAGCCCTCGCCGCGCCTATGGTAGAGTGGCGGCCTTTTTCCGAAGGGGCGTTTACTGTGTGGGAATTGGTCAAGTCCGGTGGTTGGATGATGCTGCCGATCATTCTGAGTTCCATCGCTGCCATGGCTATCGTCGTCGAGCGCCTGTGGACCCTGCGGGCCAGTCGCGTCACCCCGCCGCACCTGCTGGGCCAGGTGTGGATGTGGATCAAGGACAAGCAACTGACCAGTGACAAGCTCAAGGCCCTGCGCGCCGATTCGCCGCTGGGCGAAATCCTCGCCGCTGGCCTGGCCAACTCGCGCCATGGCCGCGAAATCATGAAAGAGTGCATCGAGGAAGCCGCCTCGCGCGTCATCCACGAACTGGAGCGCTACATCAGCACCCTCGGCACCATTGCCGCCATGGCCCCGCTGTTGGGCCTGCTGGGCACCGTGCTGGGCATGATCGACATCTTCAGTGCCTTCATGGGCTCGCAGATGACCGCCAACGCGGCCGTACTGGCCGGGGGGATCTCCAAGGCCCTGGTGACCACCGCTGCAGGCCTGATGGTCGGTATCCCGGCCGTGTTCTTCCACCGTTTCCTGCTGCGCCGCATCGATGAACTGGTGGTCGGCATGGAGCAGGAAGCGATCAAACTGGTGGAAGTGATCCAGGGCGACCGTGAAGTGGAAGTGGCCGGAGGCAAGGCGTGAAGTTCCGGCGCAATCGCCAGCGGGAGAACGTCGACATCAACCTGGCGTCGCTGATCGACGTGGTGTTCGTCCTGCTGCTGTTCTTCGTGGTTACTACCACCTTTACCCGCGAGACCCAGCTGCGTGTCGAGCTGCCCGAGGCTGCCAGCGCCGAGCAGGCGCCGGCCGATCAGGGCAAGTTGGTGGAAATCACCATCAGCGCCGAGGGCGTGTATTCAGTGAACAATCATCTGCTGCCTAAGAGCGACCTGGCCACCTTGAGCGAAGCCATCGAGCGTGAATCGGGCGGCGACAACAAGCTGCCGCTGGCCATCAGCGCCGACGGCAGGACCCCGCACCAGGCTGTGGTCACTGCAATGGATGCCGCCGGCAAGCTCGGTTTCAGCCAGTTGCGCATGACCACTGTCGAGGCGGCCCAGGGTACGCCCTGATGGCTTTCGCCGACCGTTTGCTTACTGCCTGGTACGCAGGGCATCCGGCCCTGGCGTTGCTGCGCCCGCTAGAGGCGCTGTATCGCCGCGTGGTCACACGTAAACGGGCGCGTTTTCTCAGCGGTGAAAGTGCCAGCTACCGGGCGCCGGTGCCGGTTATCGTGGTGGGCAACATCACCGTCGGTGGCACCGGCAAGACGCCGATGATTCTCTGGCTGATCGAACACTGCCGCCAGCAGGGGCTGAAGGTGGGTGTGGTCAGCCGTGGCTATGGCGCCAAGCCGCCGCAGTTGCCTTGGCGCGTGCAGGCCGATCAAGCTGCCGAGCAGGCCGGTGATGAGCCGCTGCTGATCGTGCAGCGCACTGGCGTGCCACTGATGATCGACCCCGACCGTTCCCGCGCCGTGCAGGCGTTGTTGGCCAGCGAACCGCTCGACCTGATCCTGTGCGACGATGGCATGCAGCACTACCGCCTTGCCCGTGATCTGGAACTGGTACTGATCGATGCCGCACGGGGCCTGGGCAATCGCCGTTGCCTGCCGGCCGGCCCCTTGCGCGAGCCCGCAGAACGCCTGAACGACGCCGACGCAGTGCTGTTCAATGGTGCCAGCACAGACCGCGCCGAAGGTTTTGGCTTTTGCCTGCAACCGTCCGCGCTGGTCAACCTGCGCAGTGGCGAACGCCGGGCGCTTGATCACTTCCCCGCCGGCCAGCGTCTGCACGCTGTAGCCGGTATCGGTAACCCGCAACGTTTCTTCAATACCCTGCTGGGGCTAAACTGGCAGCCGGTGCCGCACCCCTTCGCCGACCATGCGCAGTTCAGCGCCCAGAGCCTGGCGTTCAGCCCGCCGCTGCCGTTGGTCATGACCGAGAAGGATGCGGTGAAATGCCGGGCCTTCGCCGCTGACGACTGGTGGTACCTGGCCGTCGAAGCGCAGCCCACCTCGGCGTTCAGCGCCTGGTTCGACAGCCAGCTGCAGCGCCTGCTGCGCAAGCCCTGAGCCCGTTTTCAATTTCCGGCCGACTGGCCTAAAGGAAGCCTCCAATGGACACCAAACTGCTCGATATCCTGGCCTGCCCGATCACCAAGGGCCCGCTCAAGCTCAGCGCCGACAAGACCGAGCTGATCAGCAAGGGCGCCGGTCTGGCCTACCCGATCCGCGACGGCATCCCGGTCATGCTGGAAAGCGAGGCGCGCACCCTGACCGACGACGAGCGTCTGGACAAATGAGCCTGGACTTCACGGTAGTGATTCCCGCCCGGCTGCGCTCCACGCGCCTGCCGGGCAAGCCGCTGCTGGCGATCGCCGGCAAGCCGATGGTGCAGCATGTGTGGGAGCAGGCGCGTAAAAGCGCCGCCAGCCGTGTGGTCATCGCCACCGACGACGCCAGCATCCTCGAAGCGTGCCAAGGCTTTGGTGCTGAAGTGCTGATGACCCGCGCCGACCACGAGTCGGGCACTGACCGCCTGGCCGAAGTGGCCGCACAGCTGGGCCTGGCGGCTGACGCCATCGTGGTCAACGTGCAGGGCGACGAGCCGCTGATTCCGCCGGTCATCATCGACCAGGTGGCCGCCAACCTGGCGGCGCATCCAGAGGCTGGCATCGCCACACTGGCCGAGCCGATCCATGAGCCGGAAACCGTGTTCAACCCCAACGCGGTCAAGGTGGTCAGTGACAAGAACGGCCTGGCTCTGACCTTCAGTCGTGCACCGCTGCCCTGGGCTCGCGATGCCTTTTCCAAGGACCGCACTGTGCTGCCGGAGAGCGTGCCGTATCGCCGCCACATCGGCATGTACGCCTACCGCGTTGGCTTCCTGCAGGACTTCGTCGGCTGGGGGCCATGCTGGCTCGAACAGACCGAAGCGCTGGAGCAGCTGCGTGCCCTGTGGCATGGCGTGCGCATACATGTCGAGGACGCCATCGAGGCGCCCGCTGTGGGTGTGGATACCCCTGAAGACCTGGAGCGCGTACGGCGCTTGCTGGAGGCCTGATGCGCGTTCTGTTCGTGTGCCTGGGCAACATCTGCCGTTCGCCCACTGCCGAAGGCGTGCTGCGCCATCAATTGCAGGCCGCCGGGCTGGCCGACAAGGTGCGGGTGGCGTCAGCCGGCACGGGGGACTGGCATGTGGGCAAGGCGCCTGACAGCCGTACCTGCAAGGCGGCGCTGGCGCGTGGTTACGACCTTTCGCAGCAGCGTGCCCAGCAGGTCAAGGCGGCGCACTTTGCCGAATATGACCTGGTCTTGGCGATGGATGAGAGCAACCTGCGCGACCTGCGCGCCCTGCGCCCGCACAACGCAGTGGGCGAGCTTGACTTGTTCCTGCGCCGCTATGGTGCTGCGCTGGATGAAGTGCCAGACCCGTATTACGGCGGCGCAGACGGCTTCGAACAGGTGCTGGACCTGGTCGAGGCGGCGTGCCAGGCGCTGGTGCTGGAAATCAAGGGGCGGCTATGACAGTGCTGTGGCAGGAGCAGGTATCGCTCAAGCCGTACAACACCTTCGGCATCGATGTGAAGGCCCGCTATTTCAGCCAGGCGCAGGATGACCAGCAGGTACGTCAGGCGCTGAGCCAGGCGCATCAGCAGGGCCTGCCGGTGCTGGTGATCGGCGGCGGCAGCAACCTGCTGCTGACCCGTGACATCGATGCACTGGTGCTGCACATGGCCAGCCGTGGCCGTCGTGTGCTCAGCGACGATGGCGAACGTATCGTGGTCGAGGCCGAGGCGGGTGAGCCTTGGCACCCGTTCGTGCAGTGGACGCTGGCGCAGGGCTATTGCGGGCTTGAAAACCTCAGCCTGATCCCTGGCACCGTGGGCGCCGCGCCGATGCAGAACGTGGGCGCCTATGGGGTAGAGATCAAGGACGTGTTTGCCGGCCTGACGGCGCTGGACCGCGAGACAGGTGAGCTGCGTGAGTTTGGTTTGGCGGACTGTGCTTTCGGTTATCGCGACAGCGTATTCAAGCGCAACCCTGGCCGCTGGTTGATCTTGCGTGTGCGCTTCGCCTTGAGCCATCGCCTGCAGGCCCATCTCGATTACGGCCCGGTGCGCCAGCGGCTGACGGAGCAGGGCGCGACCGAGCCGACTGCCCAGGCGATCAGTGATGCCATTTGCAGCATTCGCCGCGAGAAGCTGCCAGACCCTGCGGAGTTGGGTAATGCCGGGAGCTTCTTCAAGAACCCGGTGGTGTCGGCCGCGCAGGTCGAGCGTATTCGTGCGCATTACCCTGGCGTGGTGGCTTATCCTCAGGCCGAAGGCCAGGTGAAGCTGGCGGCGGGCTGGTTGATCGAGCAGGCGGGCTGGAAGGGGCATCGCGAGGGTGATGCCGGTGTTCATCGCTTGCAGTCGCTGGTGTTGGTCAACTACGGCCAGGCGAGCGGGGCGCAGATGCATGCGCTGGCTCAACGCATCCAGGCCGACATCCTGGAGCGGTTCGGGGTTAAGCTGGAGATGGAGCCTAACCTGTATTGACGCATTGCCAGTGCTGGGCCTTTCGCGGCTAAAGCCGCGAAAGGCCGGTACAGGCAAAACACAAGGCCAAGAAAAAGCCCCGCCAGTTCGCACTGGCGGGGCTTTTTCTTCAGCCTTGGCTATCAACCGTGATGAGGCTTGTGCTCATCGGCGGCTTCCAGGGCTGGCTCTTCGCTTGCGGCAGCCGCTTCCTGTGCAGCTTTGGCGGCAGCCTCGGCCTCACGCTTGCGGCGGCGCACTTCACGCGGGTCGTTCGGCGCACGGCCGTTGGCCAGCATGACAGTGGCAGGCTCTACCGCTACCGGGGCTTCGACCGGTGCCGGCTCGACCACAACTTCCGGCTGGGCCTCAACAACCGCTGCGGGCTGCTCGACAACCGGAACGGCTTCGACCACGGCCGGGGCCTCCACTGGCGCCTCGGCAACCACGACCGGCTCGGCGACAGGGGCTGCCTCAACGGCTGGCTGCGGGGCGACTTCGACCACTGGCGCGGCAGTGACTTCGGCCACGACCACCGGCTCGCTGACAGGCTGCTCGACCACTGGGGCCACGGCAACTTCCTCGGCCTTGGCGACCGCTTTGGCCTGTTCCACTTTTTCAGCCTGTTCAGCCGGCTGGGCGGCTTCGCTGTTGTCGGTCTCTGCAGCGACGGCAACTTCAGCGGTAGCACGCTCGGCCTGCTGGTTGGCCTGGGCCTCGGCGTCGGCGCTGATGTTGCTGCTGGCGACAGCGGCAGTTACCGCCAGGCCAGCGGCCAGTTCGGCACCCAGCTCGGTGGCTTGGTGCTGTTGTGGCTGCTCTTCGCTGCCTTCTTCTTCGCCGTCGATCAGCTCGCCATTGGCGTTGCGCTGACGCTCGCGACGGTTGCTGCGACGACGCTGGCCACGGGAGCGGCGGCGCGGGCGCTCGCCATCGGTGCCTTCCTGCTCGTCTTGCAGCAGTTCTTCGTTTGGCAGTTGCTCTTCGGCCAGTTCGGCAGCCTGCTCAGCTGCTTCTTCGGCTGCCCGTGGCTGACGCTCTTCGCGTGGTGGGCGTGGAGCACGCTCCTCGCGTGGGGCACGCTCTTCACGCGGCGCACGTTCTTCACGCGGTGCACGTTCTTCGCGTGGGGCGCGCTCTTCACGCGGCGCACGTTCTTCACGCGGTGCACGTTCTTCACGTGGCGCGCGCTCTTCACGGGCTACACGTTCTTCGCGTGGCTGACGCTCTTCACGTTCGGCTGGCGGAGTGGCATCCAGCGGCTCGCGCAGTTCGCGCACGCGCTCTTCGCCACGGTTGCTGCGGCGGTCTTCGCGCGGCTGGCGTGGGGCGCGTTCTTCACGCGGTGCACGCTCTTCGCGTGGGGTGCGTTCTTCACGCGGTGCACGCTCTTCGCGTGGGGTGCGTTCTTCACGTGGCGCACGCTCTTCGCGCGGAGCGCGTTCCTCGCGTGGCTGGCGTTCTTCGCGTGGCGCGCGCTCGGCACGCTCTTCGCGCGGCTTGCGCTCTTCGTCGCGACGGCCGTTGCGGTTGCGGCTTTGCTGGCGGCCGTTGCGGCGCTCTTCGTTGCGCGGGCTGCGTTCGGCAGCCGGTTTTTCGGCGGCGGTAGTCACGACCGGTGCGGCAGCAGGCTCGTCTTTGCCGGCGAACAGGCTGACCAGCGACTTCACCAGGCCCTTGAACAGGCTTGGCTCCGGAGCGCTCGGGGCAGGGGCGACCGGTGCGGCAGGCTGCTGCTCTTCAGCGGCGGCGGGTACTGGCGCATTGGCGCGGGCCGGGGCGGTCTTCACTGCAGCTTCCTGGCGTACCAGGGTGCGGGTGGCGGTCGGCTGCGGCGCTTCTTCGGCTTCGGAGGCGGCGATTTCGTAGCTGGACTGGTTGTTCAGCACTTCCGGGTTGTCGTCGCGCAGGCGCTGGACTTCGAAGTGCGGGGTTTCGAGGTGGTCGTTCGGCAGGATGATGATGCGTGCACGGGTGCGCAGTTCGATCTTGGTGATCGAGTTGCGCTTCTCGTTGAGCAGGAACGCGGCTACCGGGATCGGGACCTGGGCGCGGACTTCGGCGGTGCGGTCCTTCAGGGCTTCTTCTTCGATCAGGCGCAGGATCGCCAGCGACAGTGACTCGACGTCACGGATGATGCCGGTGCCGGAGCAGCGCGGGCAGACGATGCCGCTGCTTTCGCCCAGCGACGGGCGCAGGCGCTGACGGGACATTTCCAGCAGGCCGAAGCGCGAAATGCGGCCAACCTGCACGCGGGCGCGGTCGGCTTCCAGGCATTCGCGAACGCGCTCTTCCACGGCGCGCTGGTTCTTCGCCGGGGTCATGTCGATGAAGTCGATGACGATCAGGCCGCCGATGTCACGCAGGCGCAGCTGGCGGGCGATTTCTTCGGCCGCTTCCAGGTTGGTCTGCAGGGCGGTTTCTTCGATGTCGCTGCCTTTGGTGGCGCGCGCCGAGTTGATGTCGATGGACACTAGGGCTTCGGTCGGGTCGATCACGATCGAACCACCGGACGGCAGGTCAACCACGCGCTGGAACGCGGTTTCGATCTGGCTTTCGATCTGGAAGCGGTTGAACAGCGGCACGCTGTCTTCGTACAGCTTCACTTTGCTGGCGTACTGCGGCATCACCTGGCGGATGAAGGTCAGGGCTTCTTCCTGGGCGTCGATGCTGTCGATCAGCACTTCACCGATGTCCTGGCGCAGGTAGTCGCGGATGGCGCGGATGATGACGTTGCTTTCCTGGTAGATCAGGAACGGCGCGGCGCGGTCCAGGGACGCTTCCTTGATGGCGGTCCACAGTTGCAGCAGGTAGTCGAGGTCCCACTGCATCTCTTCGCTGCTGCGGCCGAGGCCGGCAGTGCGCACGATCAGGCCCATGTCGCCCGGCACGGTCAGGCCGTTCAGGGCTTCGCGCAGTTCGTTGCGCTCTTCGCCTTCGATGCGGCGGGAGATGCCTCCGGCACGCGGGTTGTTGGGCATCAGTACCAGATAGCGGCCGGCCAGGCTGATGAAGGTGGTGAGGGCGGCGCCTTTGTTGCCGCGCTCTTCCTTCTCGACCTGGACGATGACTTCCTGGCCTTCGCTGAGCACTTCCTTGATGTTGACGCGGCCTTCGGGGGCCTTCTTGAAGTATTCGCGGGAGATTTCTTTCAGCGGCAGGAAGCCGTGACGTTCGGAGCCGAAGTCGACGAAGGCGGCTTCGAGGCTGGGTTCGATGCGGGTGATCTTGCCTTTGTAGATGTTGGCCTTTTTCTGCTCGCGCGCACCGGACTCGATGTCCAGGTCGTAGAGACGTTGGCCGTCCACCAGGGCTACACGCAACTCTTCGGGTTGAGTCGCGTTAATCAGCATTCTTTTCATGTTGTACCGTCGGTTTCCGGGCTGCCGGAAACGGCGTTCGGCACACACGACGTCTCATGGTCGGTGCCAAGGTGCGCAAAGGGTGGCCGGGCCACCCCCGTGTCGAGCGACGTTCGGCACCAGCCGGTTACCCAGCCTGCCGTTGTCGCGACGACGCGTCCTGTTTGCTGCGGTGCCAACAAGGCCCCGGTGGCTTCGAATAGGAATCCGAATCAACCAAGCGGGCCTTGTGCACTCAGTCAGGAGGAGGAATCAACCGTCAGCCGTGGACGCCCGGGGGCATCTGTTCAGGACCTTATCCGCTCGCCAGCCGTCAGTGGGCTGGTGGCCGGACGCGGTGCTACACGGTCCGAGGGCTGTGCATCTCCACCCTGCACGTATCCCTGATAATTCGGGTGCTGCCGCGCGCTGAATCCGCAACGGGTTGCATTTTTCGCCACTGCAGGTACTGCACTGGCGCCATTCATGTCCAAGGCAGGTATTTCCGAAGCATTCGCCGTGCGTTGCGTGGAAGCGACGGGGCGGGCAGAGGTGCAGCGAAAAGAATCGGGTAAGCAGGTGAAACACCGCACTTGTCGTTTTTTTTCGGTCTTCTCTACACAGCGCTGGTGGCGATTCCAGGCAATTCGGTAAACTGGCGAAAACCCCGTAGGACGGCCTCGCGTCCTGGAGAATTGCGTTGGTCAGGGCCGGCAAAGAGCCTGGTGCCGCTGGCCTGCCGCTTTTGGCGGCGTTCGCGACTATAGCAGCAATGATTAAGTGCTTCAATTCCATAAAAAATTGTTATGATCCCGCCATGACGACCAATACCCCTCCGACTTCCGGCGTTCAGCTGATCGAAGTCGCGCCGGAGCTTGCCGGCCAACGCATCGACAACTTCCTCATCACGGCCCTTAAGGGCGTGCCCAAAACCTTGGTCTACCGCATCCTGCGCAAGGGTGAAGTGCGGGTGAACAAGGGGCGTGTCAAGCCGGAGTACAAGATCCAGGCTGGCGACATCGTGCGGGTGCCGCCCGTCCGCCTGCCGGAGCGCGACGAGCCGGCGCCGGTGGCCCAGGGCCTGCTGCAGCGCCTGGAGGCCGCCATTGTCTACGAAGACAAGGCGCTGATCGTGATGAACAAACCGGCTGGCATTGCCGTGCACGGCGGCAGCGGCCTGAGCTTTGGCGTGATCGAGGCGCTGCGCCAACTGCGCCCGGACGCCAAGGAGCTGGAGCTGGTGCATCGCCTGGACCGCGACACCTCCGGCCTGCTGATGATCGCCAAAAAACGCAGCATGCTGCGCCACCTGCATGCCGCACTGCGCGGTGACGGTGTCGACAAACGCTACATGGCGCTGGTGCGCGGCCACTGGCCCACCTCGAAGAAACAGGTCAATGCGCCCTTGCTCAAGAGCAACCTGCGCTCCGGCGAGCGCATGGTCGAAGTGAACGAAGAGGGCAAGGAGGCGCTGACCCTGTTCCGCGTGCTGCGCCGCTTTGGCGAGTTCGCCACCATTGTCGAGGCGCGCCCGATCACCGGCCGCACCCACCAGATCCGCGTGCACACCTTGCATGCCGGGCACATGATTGCCGGCGACAGCAAGTACGGTGACGAAGACTTCAGTCGCGAAATCCGCGAGCTGGGTGGCAAGCGCCTGTTCCTGCACGCCTACGCGCTGACCGTGCCCCTGCCGGACGGTGGTGAGCTCAAGCTTGAAGCGCCCGTGGATGAAGTGTGGGCGAAAACCGTTGAGCGTCTGAGTGCGTCCTGATCTATGAAAAAAGGCTATGAGCTACTGATCTTCGACTGGGACGGCACGTTGGCCGATTCCATCGGGCGCATCGTTGAGGCCATGAACGCCGCTGCCGATCGTGCCGGCGAGGCGCAAAGCAGTGACGAGGCGGTCAAGGGGATCATCGGCCTGGCCTTGGGCGAGGCGATTCATACCCTGTACCCGCACCTGGCACCTGAGCAGGTCGAAACCTTCCGTCAGCACTATGCCGATATCTACATGGCGCTGGACCAGCAGCCTTCGCCGTTGTTCGACGGCGTTGTCGAGTCGCTGGACGCCTTCCGTGCCGAGGGTTACCGCCTGGCGGTGGCTACCGGCAAGGCGCGTCGCGGCCTGGACCGGGTGCTCAAGGCCAACGGTTGGGAGGCGTTCTTCGATATCACTCGCGCCGCCGACGAAACCCGTGGCAAGCCGCATCCTTTGATGCTTGAGGAAATCCTCGGTCATTGCGGCGTCGAACCCGAGCGTGCGCTGATGGTCGGAGATTCGGCGTTCGACCTGCAGATGGCCAGCAATGCCGGTATGCATTCGGTGGCGGTGGGCTATGGTGCCATGTCGCTGCAGGCGCTGGCCGAATTCGGCCCGCAGGTGTGCATCGACCACTTTTCCCAGCTGCGCGAGTGGCTGGCTGGTTCCGCAATTCCACTTCCAAGGTAGGTAAACATGGCAGACGAATGGAAAGCCCCCGAGGCCGAGCCCGAGGCGCGTGAAGAGCGCAAAAGCTGGAAGCTGCTGGAGAAGACCCTGCTGGCCAGCGTGCAGGAGCAGCGTCGGTCGCGGCGCTGGGGTATCTTCTTCAAGCTGCTGACCTTCGTCTACCTGTTCGGCATCCTGGCGTTGTTCACACCGCTTATGGACATGGACAAGGCCGCGTCTCGCAGTGTCAGTCATACCGCGCTGGTCGAGGTGCGCGGGGTGATTGCCGACCAGGAAGCCGCCAGTGCCGATAATATCGTCAAGAGCCTGCGCGAGGCGTTCAAGGACAGCAAGACCAAGGCTGTGGTAATGCGCATCAACAGCCCGGGTGGCAGCCCGGTGCAGGCTGGTTACGTGTATGACGAAATCCGCCGCTTGCGTGCTGATTACCCGGCTATCAAGCTGTATGCGGTCATTGCGGATCTTGGTGCTTCCGGTGCCTATTACATCGCCAGTGCGGCGGATGAAATCTATGCCGATAAAGCCAGCCTAGTCGGTTCCATTGGTGTGACGGCGGCCGGCTATGGGTTTGTCGGTACCATGGAGAAGCTGGGCGTGGAGCGGCGTTCTTACACGTCGGGTGAGCATAAGGCGTTTCTTGACCCGTTCTCACCGGAAAAGCCTGATGAAACCCGGTTCTGGCAGGGCGTGCTGGACACCACGCACAACCAGTTCATTGCTATGGTCAGGCAGGGCCGTGGCGAGCGTCTGAAGGACAAAGAGCATCCGGAGCTGTTCAGCGGCCTGATCTGGTCGGGTGAGCAGGCCAAGGCGCTGGGGTTGGTGGACGGGCTGGGCAGTGCCAGCTATGTGGCGCGTGAGGTCGTTGGTGAGAAAGAGTTGGTGGACTTCACTGTTCAGGAGTCGCCGTTCGACCGCTTCTCCAAGCGCGTAGGGGCTAGCGTGGCTGAGCACCTGGCGATGTGGATGGGGTTCCAGGGGCCGCAGTTGCGCTGAGTGCCTGTTCCGGCCCTATCGCCAGCGCGGCAAGCCAGCTCCCACCTCGATCGTGTTGCTTTCAGGGGTTGTGCGGTACCTGTGGGAGCTGGCTTGGCTGCGATGGGCCGCAGAGCGGCCCTAAAATCTCAAGGGATAACTACCCCTTCTTTGGTCAGCATATCCACCAGCCGAATCAGTGGCAGCCCGATCAGGCTCGTTGCATCGCACCCGTGGGTGCTCTGGAACAGGCTCACCCCCAATCCTTCTGCTTTGAAGCTCCCTGCGCAATCCAGCGGCTGTTCCGCCGCAACATAGCGCTCCACGCGCTCACGGCTCAATTCGCGCATCGTTACGGTAAACGGCACGCAATCCACCTGGCATTGCCCGGTGGCGCTGTTCAGTAGTGCCAGTCCGGTCAAAAAGCTCACCTGCTGCCCGCTGCATTCCAGCAATTGCTCGCAGGCCCGCTCGAAGGTGTGTGGCTTGCCCAGCACTTGTTCGCCCAGCACGGCCACCTGGTCCGAGCCGATAATCAGGTGCCCCGGGTGGCTGCCCGCCAGGGCCTCGGCCTTTTGCCTGGCCAGGCGGCGAACCAGTTCTACCGCCGGCTCATCAGTCAGGCGCTGCTCGTCTATATCGGGGCTTGCCCAGGTGAAGGGCAGGCGCAGGCGTGCGAGCAGTTCGCGGCGATAGGCAGAGCTGGAAGCCAGTAGCAAAGGAAGCATGGTAGACTCCTGAATCAGTTGAACAAATTCTATCACGCACGATGCCGCCTAATTTCCTTTGACAGGGGCGGGGGGCATCCCTATTATGCTGCGCCTATGTTGAATGACCCGATTCCACCTCACGTTGACCCGCGCAAATTAGCCGATCGTGGCGTAACCCTTAACGGTTCGCTGCAACTCGCTGATTTGGAAAGACTCTGCGACCCGCTTTCCGACAATGTCGGTACGGTGCAGGCGAAGTTCGATTTTGAACGAGATGAACAGCACGTGGTGGTTATCCACAGCGAGCTGGACGTCGAGGTCAAGATGGTTTGCCAGCGTTGTCTTGAGCTGGTCACCCTGCCGATCCACAGCGAATGTACTTACGCCGTGGTGAAGGAGGGTGCGAATACCCAGTCGTTGCCGAAAGGCTATGACGTGCTGGAACTGGGCGAAGATCCTTTGGATCTGCAGGCATTGATCGAGGAGGAGCTTCTGCTCGCCTTGCCAATCGTGCCTGCTCATCATCCGGAAGAATGCCAGCAGCCGGCGGGCGCAGACGAGCCCGAATCGAGCAAGGACGAGGTATCGCGGTCCAACCCGTTCAGTGTTTTGGCGCAGTTAAAGCGTGACCCAAACGTTTAGGAGTTAATCAATTATGGCTGTTCAGCAGAACAAAAAATCCCGCTCTGCCCGTGACATGCGCCGTTCGCACGACGCCCTGTCGGAAAACGCGCTGTCGGTAGAGAAAACCACCGGTGAAGTTCACCTGCGCCACCACGTTTCGCCAGAAGGCGTATACCGTGGTCGCAAAGTGGTCGACAAGGGCGCT
The DNA here is from genome assembly GCF_043103635.1 of Pseudomonas sp. yb_9. Taxonomy (NCBI): domain Bacteria; kingdom Pseudomonadati; phylum Pseudomonadota; class Gammaproteobacteria; order Pseudomonadales; family Pseudomonadaceae; genus Pseudomonas; species Pseudomonas sp. yb_9. The sequence goes on from NZ_JBICKA010000006.1 coordinate 51,662, forward strand.
GACGAGTAATCCTTGTCCGCTCAGATCATCGCGATCGACGCAATGGGCGGGGACTTCGGTCCCCGCAGCATTGTCCAGGCTAGCATTGCCTGCCTTTCTGCTACCCCCTCGCTGCACCTGACCCTCGTCGGTCAACCCTCCCTTCTGGAAGATCTTGTCAGCGGCCTTGCGGCTGCGGATCGCGCGCGCCTGCAGATTGTCGCCGCCAGTGAGGTGGTCGGCATGGATGAGCGGCCCTCCCAGGCATTGCGGGGCAAGCCGGATTCGTCGATGCGTATCGCCCTCGAACTGGTGCGTGACGGCAAGGCCCAGGCCTGCGTCAGTGCCGGCAATACCGGCGCGCTGATGGCGCTGTCCCGTTTCGTGCTCAAGACCTTGCCAGGTATCGACCGGCCCGCCATGGTGGCGGCGATTCCGACTCAGGCGGGTTACTGCCAGTTGCTCGACCTGGGTGCCAATGTCGATTGCAGTGCCGAAAACCTCTACCAGTTTGCCGTGATGGGCTCGGTGGCTGCTCAGGCCCTGGGTGTGCATCGCCCACGGGTGGCGCTGCTGAACATCGGCACCGAGGACATCAAGGGCAATCAGCAGGTCAAGCTGGCTGCCAGCCTGTTGCAGAATGCCCGTGGGCTTAACTACGTGGGCTTTGTCGAAGGTGACGGGCTGTATCGTGGTGAGGCCGATGTGGTGGTGTGCGATGGGTTTGTCGGCAATATCCTGCTCAAGTCCAGCGAGGGGTTGGCGACGATGATTGCAGCGCGCATCGAGCAGTTGTTCAAGGGCGGCGTGTTGTCGCGGGCGGCCGGGGCGGTGGCCATGCCGCTGCTCAAGCGTCTGCAGGCCGACCTGGCGCCGGCGCGGCACAATGGTGCCAGTTTTCTGGGGTTGCAGGGCATTGTCATCAAGAGCCATGGCTCGGCGGGCGTGCAGGGCTTCCAGAGTGCCATCCAGCGGGCGTTGATCGAGATACAGGAAAACCTGCCGCAGCGCTTGCATGGGCGCCTCGAAGACCTGTTGCCTTAGGCATTTTGCCCATGAAGTGCTTAAATGTGACCGCTTGGTCTGTGTATCCATCCAAGTTTTCAGATTCCGCGCCTGGCCCAGGGCCTGGCGCACCCTATCCGACGACAAGATCATAAGGGCTTGTTCAATGTCTGCATCTCTCGCATTCGTCTTTCCCGGTCAAGGTTCCCAGTCGCTGGGCATGCTCGCCGAGCTCGGCGCCGAGAAGCCAGTGATCATCGAAACCTTCAAAGAAGCGTCCGAAGCACTGGGTTACGACCTGTGGAAGCTGGTCCAGGAAGGCCCTGAAGAGCAACTCAACCAGACCGACAAGACCCAGCCGGCCATCCTCACCGCGTCCATCGCGCTGTGGCGCCTGTGGCTGGAAGAGGGCGGCGCGCAGCCAGCCTTCGTTTCCGGCCACAGCCTGGGCGAATACAGCGCCCTGGTCGCTGCGGGCAGTATCACCCTGAAAGACGCTGTTCGCCTGGTCGAGCGCCGCGGTCAGCTGATGCAGGAGGCCGTACCGGCGGGGCATGGTGCCATGGCTGCCATCCTCGGCCTGGACGACGCTGTAGTCGTTGAAATCTGCGGCGAAGCCGCTGAAGACCAAGTGGTCAGCGCCGTCAACTTCAACTCGCCGGGCCAGGTGGTCATCGCTGGCAATAAAGCTGCCGTGGATCGCGCCATGGAGCTGTGCAAGGCCAAGGGCGCCAAGCGTGCCCTGCCGTTGGCGGTCAGCGTGCCGTCGCACTGTGCCCTGATGAAGCCGGCGGCCGAGCGCTTTGCCGAGGCGGTCAACGCCATCGAGTGGAAGGCCCCGCAAATTCCAGTGGTGCAGAACGTCACGGCTGCTGTTGCTGCCGACCTCGATGCACTCAAGCACGACCTGCTGGCGCAGCTTTACCAGCCTGTGCGTTGGGTGGAGTGTGTGCAGACCCTGGCCGCCAACGGTGCGGTCAACCTGGTCGAGTGTGGCCCGGGCAAGGTCCTGGCTGGCCTGAACAAGCGTTGCGCCGATGGCGTGACCACTTACAACCTCAACACCCCTGATGCCGTTGCCGCCACCCGCGCGGCACTGGCCTGATTTGGAGAAGCTTGCATGAGCCTGCAAGGTAAAGTTGCACTGGTCACCGGCGCCAGCCGTGGCATTGGCCAGGCCATCGCCCTCGAGCTGGGCCGCCAGGGCGCGACCGTGATCGGCACCGCCACTTCGGCGTCCGGCGCCGAGCGCATCGCTGCCACCCTGAAAGAGCACGGCATCACCGGTACCGGCATGGAGCTGAACGTGACCAGCGCCGAGTCCGTTGAAGCGGTACTGGCCGCCATCGGTGAGCAGTTCGGCGCACCGGCCATTTTGGTCAACAACGCCGGCATCACCCGCGACAACCTGATGCTGCGCATGAAAGACGACGAGTGGTTCGACGTGATCGACACCAACCTGAACAGCCTCTACCGTCTGTCCAAGGGCGTGCTGCGTGGCATGACCAAGGCACGTTGGGGCCGTATCATCAGCATCGGCTCGGTTGTGGGTGCCATGGGTAACGCCGGTCAGGCCAACTATGCGGCCGCCAAGGCTGGCCTGGAAGGCTTCAGCCGCGCCCTGGCGCGTGAAGTGGGCTCGCGTGGCATCACCGTCAACTCGGTGACCCCGGGCTTCATCGACACCGACATGACCCGCGAGCTGCCAGAAGCGCAGCGCGAAGCCCTGCAGACCCAGATTCCGCTGGGCCGCCTGGGCCAGGCCGACGAAATCGCCAAGGTGGTTTCGTTCCTGGCATCCGACGGCGCTGGCTACGTGACCGGCGCTACCGTGCCGGTCAACGGCGGGATGTACATGTAACACTGCAACTCAATGTGACGGATTTCGTAAAAAAAGAGTCATACTGCGAGCCTAAAATCCGTTATAAAGCTGCAACCAGATTCCAGGCAGCGGGTGGGGTGGCTAGCTTGAAGGTGCGTTTCGCTTGAAAAGCGAACGTCTTTCTATAAAATTAGCCACCGGCCAGCTGCCTGACATATATCCATTAGGAGTAAACCTAGGTATGAGCAACATCGAAGAACGCGTCAAGAAAATCGTCGCCGAGCAACTGGGCGTCAAGGAAGAAGAAGTGACTCTCGAGAAGTCCTTCGTTGATGACCTGGGTGCCGATTCGCTTGACACCGTTGAGCTGGTGATGGCTCTGGAAGAGGAATTCGAGACCGAAATCCCTGACGAAGAAGCCGAGAAGATCACTACCGTTCAAGCTGCTGTAGACTACGTCAAAGCCCACCAGGCCTAAGACGCTTTAGTCGACGCTTCTTGTCGGGGAAAACCGCACTGCCTTCGCTGGCGTGCGGTTTTTTCTTTGCGAGCGCCCCGCATTTTCAAGGCTGCTTCGTTCACCGCGCACCAAGAGCCTGTTGCCATTCCATTCCTGCGCTTGAATGCAATGGCAAGAGACTCTGTTATTAGAAAAGGAGAGTACTGTGTCGCGTAGACGCGTCGTGGTCACCGGTATGGGTATGCTGTCGCCACTGGGTACCGATGTACCGAGCACCTGGCAGGGCATTCTGGCTGGCCGCAGTGGCATTGGTCCGATCGAACACACGGACCTGTCTGCCTACTCCACCCGTTTTGGCGGCTCGGTGAAAGGCTTCGAAGTCGAGCAATACCTGTCGGCCAAAGAGGCCCGCAAGCTCGACCTGTTCATCCAGTACGGCCTGGCGGCCGGTTTCCAGGCGGTGCGTAATGCCGGCCTGGAGGTCACCGACGCCAATCGCGAGCGTATTGGCGTGGCCATGGGCTCGGGTATCGGTGGCCTGACCAACATCGAAGAAACCAGCCGCACCCTGCACGACTCGGGGCCGCGCCGCATTTCGCCGTTCTTCGTGCCGGGCTCGATCATCAACATGATCTCCGGGTTCCTGTCGATCCACCTGGGTCTGCAAGGGCCGAACTACGCCATTGCCACCGCCTGCACCACCGGCACCCATTGCATCGGCATGGCCGCACGCAATATCGCCTACGGTGAGGCCGACGTGATGATCGCCGGTGGCGCCGAAATGGCCGCTTGCGGCCTGGGCATGGGCGGTTTCGGTGCTTCGCGCGCGCTGTCCACCCGCAACGACGAGCCAAGCCGGGCCAGCCGCCCGTGGGACAAGGGCCGTGACGGCTTCGTGTTGTCCGACGGTGCCGGTGCCTTGGTGCTCGAAGAGCTGGAGCACGCCCAGGCGCGTGGTGCGACCATCTATGCCGAGCTGGTTGGCTTTGGCATGAGTGGCGACGCCTACCACATGACCTCGCCGCCCGACACGGGCGAAGGCGCTGCCCGTTGCATGGCCAACGCCCTGCGCGATGCCGGCATCAAGCCGGAAGAAGTCAGCTACATCAACGCCCACGGCACTTCGACCCCTGCGGGCGACGTGGCCGAAGTGGCTGCGATCAAGCGCGTGTTCGGTGAGCATGCCTACAAACTGGCGGTCAGCTCGACCAAGTCGATGACCGGTCACCTGCTGGGGGCTGCCGGCGCGGTGGAGGCGATCTTCAGCGTGCTGGCCATCAACAGCCAGATGGCGCCGCCCACCATCAACCTGGACGAGCCAGACGAAGGTTGCGACCTTGACTTTGTGCCGCACCTGGCGCGCAGCATGCCGATCGACGTGGTGTTGTCCAACTCGTTCGGCTTTGGCGGCACCAACGGCTCGCTGGTGTTCCGCCGGTTCGCCGGTTGATGCACAGCTGGATCGATGGCCAGCCGGCGGCTGCACTCAACTTGCAGAACCGTGGCCTGGCCTACGGCGATGGCCTGTTCGAGACCATTGCTGTGCGCGGCGGTCGCCCCAGCTTGCTGGACGGCCACCTCGCACGCCTGGCGCTGGGTTGCCAGCGCTTGGCGATCAACGCCGACCTGGCGCTGGTGCGCGACGAACTGCTGCGCTATGCCAGCCAGCTCGGTGAAGGCGTAGCCAAACTTATCCTCACCCGTGGCGACAGCCAGCGTGGCTATGCCCCGGTAGCCGGTGCCGCGCCACGGCGCATCCTGCAGGGCAGTCCGTTGCCCGGCTATCCCCTTGAGCATGCCGAGCAAGGCGTGCGGTTGTTCGCTTGCCAGACCCGGCTTGGGGAACAACCGCTGCTGGCCGGGCTCAAACACCTCAACCGCCTGGAGCAGGTGCTGGCCCGTGCTGAATGGCAGGACAGCGAACACGCCGAAGGCCTGATGCGTGACGGGGAGGGCAGGGTAATCGAAGGGGTATACAGCAATCTGTTCCTGGTGCGCGACGGCGTGCTGCTTACCGCCGACCTCAGCCGTTGTGGTGTGGCCGGTGTGATGCGTGCGGCGTTGCTGGAGCAGGCCGTACTGCTGGGCATCCCGGCGCAGGTCTGTGACTTGCCGTTCGAGGCGCTGGAGCACGCAGATGAAGTATTTGTTTGCAATAGCGTTTACGGCATTTGGCCCGTGCGTGGCGTAGCCGCGCTAAACTGGTCGCCTGGCCCGCTCACCCGTAAACTGCAGGCCGTTGCCCGTACGTTACTGGAAACCTGAATTCGTGAGACGTAAATTCCTGCTGCTGCTGGAAATGGGCTTGATCCTCGCCGGCCTGGCGCTTGGCTGGTCGGCCTGGAAGGTCAACGCCGTCCTGGAGCAGCCCCTGCACGTCACGCAGGAGCGCCTGCTCGATGTGCCCAATGGCACCACCCCCAACCGCATGTTCTACCGCATGCAGAGCGAAGGATTGCTCGACGACGCCGTGTGGCTGCGCTTGTACTGGCGCTTCAACATGGCTGGCACCCCCCTGCACACTGGCGAGTACCGCCTTACCCCGGGCATGACCGTCGAGCAGCTGTTCGATGCCTGGCGACGGGCTGATGTGGTGCAGTACAACCTCACGCTGGTCGAAGGCTGGACCTTCCGCCAGGTACGCTCGGCCGTGGCCAAGCATGAAAAGATCAAGCACACCCTGGACGGCCTGTCGGACTCCGAGGTAATGGAGAAGCTCGGCCATACCGGCGTGTTCCCGGAAGGGCGCTTCTTCCCGGACACCTACCGCTTTGTGCGCGGCATGAGCGATGTCGAGTTGCTGCAGCAGGCCTACATGCGTCTGGACGAAGTGCTGGCCAAGGAATGGGCCGAGCGCACCACCGACCTGCCATACCGCGACCCGTACCAGGCGCTGATCATGGCTTCGCTGGTGGAAAAGGAAACCGGTATCCCCCAGGAACGTGGGCAGATAGCCGGCGTGTTCGTGCGGCGCCTGCGCCTGGGCATGATGCTGCAGACCGACCCGACGGTGATCTACGGCATGGGTGAGCGCTACAACGGCAAGATTACCCGCGCCGACCTGCGCGAACCGACGCCCTACAACACCTATACCATCACCGGGTTGCCGCCGACCCCGATTGCCATGGTCGGTCGCGAAGCGATTCATGCGGCGCTCAACCCGTCGAACGGTACCAGCCTGTACTTCGTCGCCCGTGGCGACGGTAGCCACGTGTTCTCCGACGACCTCGATGACCACAACTCGGCGGTGCGCGAGTTCCAGCTCAAGCGCCGTGCAGACTACCGCTCCAGCCCTGCCCCGCAGCAAGAGGCACAACCGGCTGCTGAAGACGCCCAGCCCGAGGTGCCTGCGCCGGATGAGCCGGCAGCGCAGCCGGCACCCGATGAGCCCCCTGTGCAGGACGCCCCTGCCGGTGGCGCGCAAGCGGCCGAACGGCCGACGCCTGACGAACAACATTAAGGACTGCCTGTGAGCGGCTTGTTTATTACGCTGGAAGGCCCCGAAGGCGCGGGCAAGAGCACCAATCGTGACTACCTGGCCGCGCGCCTGCGCGAGCAGGGCCTGGATGTGGTATTGACCCGGGAGCCTGGCGGTACGCCCCTGGCCGAAAAAGTGCGCGAACTGTTGCTGGCTCCCAGCGATGAAACCATGGCAGCTGACACCGAGCTGCTGCTGGTATTTGCTGCGCGCGCCCAGCACCTGGCACAGGTCATTCGTCCGGCATTGGCCCGCGGGGCCGTCGTGTTGTGTGACCGCTTCACGGATCGGTTAGTTTCGGTTGGTAGTAAAGGTAAACCTAAAGCCCACTTACCTTTTCAACCTCTCGAAACCTGCCTAGCTGCCTAGATACCCCGTAATGCAAGGGTTCTGGAGAGAGATGTCTTGTTTCGTACCTCCATTCTAGCACACGCCTTTTGGAAAAAGTAAACACCTATCTCAAAAAAAATGCTCGAAGGCAAAACGTAAACCCAAATTGCCTTTGGCGCTTCATTTCTAGCTCTTCACGCACCCTCCGTTAAACGCGCTCTCCCCTCAAGCCCCGTAAATACGGGCCCTCTGTGGGTTTACGTTTTTCGTTTTCTCGCCTTTGGGCTGCGTTCTTCGAAGGCTAACCGATGGCCTGCCCAGGTATATGAATGCCGACAAACTCATCTTCAGCGAATCACCCGAGACGGGTTGTACGGCTGCGCGTCATTGAAAACACCTTCTAGAAATGTCGTTGGTAAAGTGACATATTGTCACTTAATGGATGACATATTGCAGGGGCAAAAATGACTGTTGAACGTGACCTTCCAAGCGAGAGCCAGAACCTCACATCAGGCCAAGCCGAAAACCGAGCTGAAAATAAAACCGAAGAACTCACGACTCCGTATCTCATCGAGCAGTTCCAGGAAGGCCTGGTAGAGCTCGGCTGGACGCCTGCTGTGTTAGCAGATCGCATGCGTGATATTGGCGACTATCGCAAGCCTCAGACGATCCTGCGCAGCATTAACCGGGCACTTGAAGGGGAGACCAGGCCTTCCGGAGAGTTATTGGCCCTGGTGAAGCAGACAGTCTGGTTGCAACGTCGTTTGCTGCGCGCGTATGGAGACCTGCCTTGGACGAAGCTGGGTGACGGTTCTCATACCGCCGAGGCGGACGATTGCAGAATGACTTTGAAGCCGAAGCCGGGCGGACGCTGGCTGGTAATTGTGATGCACAAGGACGGTTACAGCCCGCGCTATCCTCGGTGGCAGGTCGGCCTGGAAGCGGCGAAGCGGATGGCGTACCTCACGCTGGATAATGCCCTTAACTGGGTATACGACAATGAGGTCGAACAGGGGCGCGATGCCTCGGAACGCTGAGACTGCCCAGAAGGAATGAAGTGGGAAGAAGCTTGCCATGAAACGCTAAGGGAATCATATCTCGCGGATCCGCACGCTCGCATGCGTAAAAATGGGCTTCCCTGCGCCGCAGATGCTCGCGGAGCAGGGGGTACAGGTTACTTAAAAGACTCCGAATGGTATCAATCAGACAAGCCCTCAGCCTCGCATCTGCTTACAAACGGCAAGCGACTAACAAATTCTGTGTATGTATCTCTACTGCCAGTAGTCATCCCAATAAAGCTCCTGATATACTTGAAAAAGTCTGTTGCATCTTCAGAGTTTTCCAGGATCATTATGATTTGCGGGATGCTCATGAAAAGTGAGTTGTAAAATGGCATTCCATTGTCTTTGAACTCTCCATTAGCTAAGGCTAGCTCTTTGAGTTTTGCAGAATAATCCCGCCATTTTTTAAGTTTCTTGTCCTCGTTTTTATCCGGATGACTAAAGTGGCTTTGTAGCGCAATGACTAACAGTCTTTGGAGTACTGTTTGATCTTGCAGGGCGCCGAAGTCAGGATGGCTTACAGAGATTCGCTGAATGTTTCGGTTCTTGAGATAAATGGATTGCTTGCCATCTTTGTTGGAGAGATGAAGATGGCCACTGCTTTTTAGTTCTCTTTCAATGCGCATGGCTTGAAAGTGTGAAGCCAGAACGCTATCGGCGAGATCCGTTAGGATCATGATTTCATTTCCGGATTGCGCTTGGCGGGTGAGACCCTTTTTCTTCATCTCGAATATATAGATGTCCTCATCTGTCTCGCAGAGCAGATCTACCTCAAGATCAATACCGCCACCAAAGCGATCCCCGTAGAACACATTGATGCCCTTCGCTGCGAATGCTGTTCGAAGATAGTCTTCGATAGCGTAGCCTAACTCGCTATCGGTGCTGTTTTTCCATTTTCCATTCGGAATGGCGATTGCAGTGCACACTGTGTTCACGCAGCCTAGTGAAGCGATACTTTTTGGGAAAATCTTATACCCTTTCCCTACTTTTATTGCGGGCTTGAAGTGATGATCGATGTCCAGGCTTGAAGGTGGGAATTGCAGGTTTGAATTCACGGCTGCGGAAACCTTACTCAGCAATTTATCCATCGCTGCTGTGACTTTGAATTCGGGCATTCTTGTTTTTGAAGCAAGATCTTTGATGCTTACTGTCGTGAATTTTTTCGTTTCAGCTTTGGATATCAGGGCAAGGGCAACTCTTGCGACATCCTTTACAGGTACGCCGAATGATTCGTAGCGAGTCTCGTGAAATTTGGATAGCAGTAGTTTTATCAAAGTCGATGCATAGCTCGCTCTCGTCTGTGTCACGCCCACAAAATTGTCGTAAAGAATATTGGTTCTTATGAATTCGATAAGCCTGTCATTACGTAAATATATTGCCTCGTACTGGCTATAAGGTTGTATTTCATAAATGACAATGATATCTGTGACAAACAGCATTAGTTCATCTAAGGTTGCTGCATTCTTGCTTCCACGTGTGTCCGCATATTTTGATGCTATCGCGAGCAGATACCCAAATGGTATTGCGGTGTGTACTTCAGTTGTGCCCATGGAAACATGTCGATACTCCATGAAGCGACCGGTGGTGGGGTTGTATGTGCGACCAAGCCGATATGCAAGCGCATCTAATAAATCTTCGCCTCCATACTCGCGGCACATTCGCTCAATCTCTGTATTGATGAGCTGGTGGCTATTCTCCGAAATATAGATGCTGTTGTTGTTTTCGGTGAATTCAATACCTGCATTGTTGAGTCTAAGGTAAGCGTGTGCGAACGCATGATGTTTGGCTTCGGGGAAAAGAGATATTTGGCTCTCAAAAAAATGTAGCTCTTTTCGGTTTTCAATAATTAACCTAATTAATTCGTCCCAGTTGGTTTCCGTTGGTGGGATTGAGTCGGAGGGTAATTGTCGTCTGGCTGCTTCGCGAATAGAGTCCAATACTGGAGTGTATGTAGAGTAATCCAGTCGTTTTTGATGGTGCAAGATAACAAGCTTTTGTCGAAGGTAAGAGACTGTCGATATTACCTGCTCGGCATCGCTAATCTGAAGCCTGCCTCTCTCGTATACCTTTTCATAACCATCTCTGGTTCGATGCTCTGCTATTTCGTAACTGCGAAAATGGCTGTCACACACTGCTATGAAATTGTTGTGATCCATGGCTGTTTCAGTCCTTGAAAAATTTCGTGACGAATATAGCACTTTGAGATGACTCACACCACTGTGCTTGGCGGTGGCTTGGAAGCCCATCCCTGCGTTCTAATGTTCTTACTTAAATTTCGATAAAACGAAAAATTAAACGACGCCGGCTAAGGCGAAAAGGGAGAGGGGTGAATTGCTATTCAATGATTTTATTTGGTGAAACCTGCATGCCAATACGATACTTACGTTGTGCATGGTGATCTAGGTTTGCGTGTTGGATATGCAGTAAATAAGGCGATAATATGCTTGTAACGTTTGAGTAACACCTTGACTCACATCACTCTCGCCGCCTCGATTTCGTTGTAGTCCCAAGCAAGAGGGGACTCTGCTCGGCGCCTATCCATGTGGTATGTGGCGCGGGAGCAGCAGCCTCAAACCTAAGCAGCACCGCGCGTTGAAACAGCCGATTCTCATGGTTGGCCGCAGTTCCGACGCCCTTCGCATGACCTATTGAGTCTCTTTCGGCAGGTGCCAAATCTTGTGCACCGTAGAGGCCGGCATCCCGAGCTTTATCGATGTCGCTTTCTGAGTCAGGCCTTCAGCTTTACAGCCAAGCACCGCCTCAATCTTGGCCGCTGCGATAGGCGGCTTGCCGCTTTTGGCGGCGATCAAGGCGCCATCCGAGAACTGCTTAGGCAGGTTCTCCAATACATGCATATCTGACGAATGGCCCATCGCCCAGATGAGGGTGTATCCCAGCGGTGACGTGAACCCGCCATACCCTGAGGTTGCCATGGTGGGTGACTCGGTGCGGTGTGATCGAGACGGGCCGGCGGCGATCGGTATGACCGGCTTCCACCTCAATCGGCAGCGCAGAGGTGATGTTGCTGATCTGGTCGAGTTTGCTGGGCGGGTGCTAAGCGCCTCAGTCACCTTAAAAGCTTGAGCAAGCTCCTAAGCACAAGCTTGCTCACCGGCACGTGATCGTAAGCCGTTTATCGCCACGAAGGTTTTATCATGGCACGCTCAAACGATTCGCTTTCAAGCATCAGGTTCGCCATTGCGAGCTTCACGGTTCCATTGATCATCGACAAGGTTAAGGAGGCCGGTCTTACAGGCATAGCGGAAAAGCTCGATTGAAAGGAGCTTCGACACCCGTACGCGTGCGAAAAAACCTTCATATTCTAAAAATGAATAAATGATGTATTTTAAATTCCTTTTTTGATTTTTTGTGACGTGTGATAGTGGGCTATCCCACTTCGCCCCCGAAATACCATGTCTACTCCAAATCAATTGTTCACGGCGATGTTCGCGCAGCACTACCAGTGGTTGCGCAGCCGGGTCAGTCGCACGCTTGGGTGCAGGTTCCGTGCTGATGATGTTGCAGCAGACACCTTCGTCCGGGTGTTACGTATGGATGATCTCAGCAGCATCCGAGAACCCAAGACATTACTGAGTACTATTGCCAAGCGGCTGATCATCGACAGCTGGAGGCGTGAGGACATTGAGCGAGCGTTCCTCGCTTCGCTCGCAGCTGAGCCTCATAACACTGTCGTTGATCCGGAGGAGCACGCCCAGGTGATGCAATACATCGTCGCGCTGGACAAGGCGCTGTCGGCGGTCTCTCGACAGGCAAAGCAGGCGTTCGTGCTCAGTCTCTTCGATGGGCTTACCTATGAACAAATTGGACGGGCGCTCGGCATATCCAAGAGCCGGGTGCACCAGCACATGGAGAAGGCTTACATGGCAGCGTTCCAGGTGATGCCGCATGAGTGAGGCACACTCTCAAGGCGTGGTTTCAGAAGCTGTCAGATGGCTGGCAATTATGAACTCAGGTTCAGTCACGTCATCGCAGGCGACGGCCTTTATGGCGTGGCGAGACGCTTCCGATGAGCATGCACGCTGCATGGATGAGTTAGTTCGCAAGCTTGGGGCCATCCGAGACTCACCGCTAAGCAAGCTGAGTTCACAGCAGATTTCCCGCAGCTTGAATGCGCCCTCATCCAGACGGCAATTCATCAATGGGATGTTCGCCATCACGGCTTGCGCCGTTTCAGCAACCATACTGTCCCGGGTTGGAAGTACTGGTTTCGCTTGGCCCGGTGATCTCTACACCGGTATAGGAGAGCGCGAGTCCTATGACCTGGCCGACGGAAGCCGGCTGACTCTCAATTCTGCTACCCGTGTCAGTTCAAGTGTGACCCAGCGTGAGCGCTCGATTGCACTCCATCACGGTGAACTCATTCTGGATGTTCGCCCTGGTCACACACCTTTCCTGGTCAATGCTGCGGGCTGGCAATTGAGTGCTAATCAAAAACGAGTACTTGTCCGATGTGAGCGTGACGGAGGTTACCTCGTAGCGTTGGACGGAGACTTGGAACTCAGGAATGGTCAGGCACGAGGTCGGGTGGCACAGGGTCGATGGGCGAGATTCAATGATGCAGGGGAGCTGCGTACTGGGGTTGCCTCAGCTGACGAAACACTCTGGCTGAAGGGCCTGTTGGAGGTCAACAGCCTGCCTCTGATCGACGTTATCGAGCGCATCAGGCCGTACCGCCGAGGTGTCATCCAGCTCTCGGCTGACGTGGCCAATGTTCCAATCAGTGGCATCTTACCCCTCGATAACACTGACCACGCATTGTCGATGCTGTCTCGGATTGCGCCTATCAAGGTGACCAGCGTTTGGAACGTTTGGGTAAAAATTGACGCGGCATAAGGTCATGCAAAACCGTTCTATCGAAGAGCTGGAAATAGATTTTCGCTGGCCGTCCTCAAGGCATACACAACATGAGACGGTCAGATATGTATCCGCCCTTTACCCAAGCCTTGAATCGATTGACGCTGGCCATTGCACTGGCTAGTACACCCGCACTCTTTGTTGCTACTACGACCGAGGCGGCTACCCAGGTGGCTCGGTACTCCATTCCCTCGGGGCCACTCAATTCAGTCTTGCTTGCAATCTCCAGGCAAAGCGGCCAATTGATCATCTTTGATCAACGGATCACTCAAGGGCTGACCAGTCCCGCTGTTGAAGGGGAGTTGAGCGTAGACCAAGCATTGTCTCGTGCACTCAAGGGCACGAGTCTGCGCCTGGTGCGCGATTCGGAAGGCGCCGTCACAGTCTTGAACGGCGACGCTGCTGCCCAAGCGGCCACTGCCCCAGCGACTGTTGCATCCGTTAGTCAGCCGCAGGCACCGCGCCTGGCGAACGTGGTTGTAACTGCTGAGAAGCGGGAAGACAGCGCCCAGAAGGTGCCTGTGCCTATCAGCGTAGTGAGCGGACGCAGTATCGATGATTTGAACGCTGGAAACAGCGCTACTCAGGTCACGCGCTTCATCCCGAACACCTCGTCCGCGACGATCGATAATCAGCGACCACGGTGGTGGATTCGAGGAATTGGTACCGGGGATCAGCGAGCAAACACCGTCAGCCCAGTCGGGATCTACTTTGACGACGTGTACATCAACAACGTTGACGCCACCAGTTTCCCTCTATTCGACATGGATCGGGTTGAGGTGCTCAAGGGCCCTCAAGGAACACTGTGGGGTAAAAATACGACTGCCGGGGCAATCAATTTCCTTTCCCGCAGGCCTGACTTCGCTTCGAACCCTGGCTATCTAAAGCTTGATGCCGGTAGCCAAAATAATCGCACGGTAGAAGGTGCCGGCGGTGGTGTTTTGGTGGACGACAAGATCGCGGGGCGTATCTCGTTTAGGCACAACGAGCGTGATGGTCTGGCTGATAACAATACGCTGGGAGGCCGTAGCGGTGACACTCAAGACGACGCCTTTCGCGGTCAGCTAGCCGTCAACTTCAGTGACAACGTTGATGGTGCCTTCAACCTGCATTACCGGAAATTCGACAGTGATGGAAACGGGTTGGATGGTAGTACGGGAGGCGTCCTTGCAAGAGGCGCAAACGGTGCCAACGCTTATGGCTACGTTCCGCGTCTCTCTCGCACCAACGTTGATTACAACGTTGATGGTCGAGACGAACTCGAACACTCTGGAGCATCTGCCACTCTGAACTGGCAGCTGGGCGACCTCGCGCTGACATCTATCAGCGCCTTCGAAAACATCACGCGTACCATTCGAGGCGACAGCGACTACACACCGCTCGACCTCTCCAGAGGGTATCGCGATCTTCACAGTAAGCAATGGTCGCAAGAATTCCGGCTGGCTTCTCCCAAAGATCAGACTGTCAGCTGGGTCACCGGCCTGCATTATTTTAAGGAGCAGCTTGAGTACAACGAATCGCGAGCTGTAGTTGACGGTACCTACGTCAACCCGTATTTCAACAGCACTCAGACTGATCAGGACTCCACTAGCTTTGCCGTATTTGGCAGCACGACGTGGCAGATTTCAGAGCCGTTGAGCTTGACGACAGGACTGCGCTGGACAACTGAGACTAAGGACATCGACCTTGATCGGGTAGCGGCGGTGGGGAGTGCGCAGTTCACCAATGACCACTGGTGGTCACGTAGCAGTGTGTCGAATCCTTTGGTCGTTACAGCGGTGCAGAACGAACGTAAGACCTGGAACGACTTCACCTGGGATGTCACCCCGGAATACCAAATCTCAGACAACGCTCGAGTCTACTTCCGATACGCGCGCGGCTTCCGCTCGGGCGGTTTCAACACTGGCGCCACGACTCAGGCTACGGTCGCCACCGTTTCGCCAGAATACCTATCTTCGTATGAGTTGGGGTTCAAGTCGGAGTGGTTTGACAACCGTCTGAATGTCAACGGTAGCGTCTTCTACTACGACTACAAAGACATTCAGCTGAACGCGGTTGTGGGTACCAATACTGGCTCAGTATCCACCTTGACCAATGGGGGCAGCGGCAAGGTAAGAGGCGCTGAACTGGAGGTCGAAGCGGCGCCTATCGAGGGCCTTCATCTCCAGGCCGGGGTGGGCCTTCTGCACACTGAATTCACAGATTACCAATCAGGTTCGGACGACTACTCAGGAAACCACTTCGTCCGAGCGCCAAGCGTCAGCGCCACGTTCAACATTGAGTACCGCTATCCCCTGGAGATTGGTGGCTACCTCATTCCTCAAACGGACTGGAGCTACCGAAGCCGGCAGTACTTCTTCGCCAACAACCAGACCGATTCGGTGTTGCAAGAAGGAGGGTACACCTTGGGTAACGCTAGCCTCGCCTGGGAATCATCCGACGAAAAGCTCCGCGTCTCGCTCTACTCGCAGAACATCACTGATCGCAAATACGTGAATCACTCGTTACCCACCACCTTTGGTGGCAACGCGATCTTCTTCGGGGAGCCGCGTACGTTCGGTCTTTCCGTGACCACCCGCTGGTAATAGTTAACAGGAGAAAACACGTGGAAGTTTACTGGTATCTGACCGCACCTGATGGCCCACAGCCTTGGACGATCTTGGGCTCGCGCCCTATGACCTACCCGTATCTGCAGCAGGTTGCTCGCGCAGTTGACCACTTGGGGTTCACGGGCGCGCTGCTGGCTACAGGCGCCCATGACCCTTGGATTTTGGGTGCTTCGCTGATTCCCTTCACGGAGGATTTCCGCTTCCTTGTGGCGATCCAGCCCGGGTTGATCTCGCCCACGCTGTTAGCAAAGATGGCCCTCACATTCAGCCAACTTTCCAAAGGGCGTGTCCTGCTCAACGTGGTCAGCGGTGATGCGAACTCCCTCGGCGCCTATGGCTTGAACATGTCTCATGATGAGCGGTATGAGCTCGGCGACGAGTTCCTCAGTGTTCTAAAACCACTGCTCCAAGGTGAAACTGTCGACTTCAAGGGTAAATACTACGACATCCGCAATGCAAAGATTGCGATGCCTGGAAGGGCGGATGGCGCACCTGCGCTATGGTTCGGTGGCTCCTCAGAAGTTGCCCAAGAAGTGGCTGCCAAACATGTCGATACCTACCTGACATGGGGTGAAACCCCGACTCAAGCGGCTGAGAAAATTGCACAGGTTCGGGCCCGAGCTGCAGTGCATGGTCGTACGCTGCGCTACGGCATACGTTTGTACGTCATCATGCGTGATACAGACGAGAAGGCCTGGGAAGCAGTGGAAGAGCTCTATGCGAGCATGGATGACACCGCGATTGAAAGCCGTAAAGCGCTTGCCCAACGCTCTGATTCGGTAGGCCAGGCGAGAATGACGGCACTGCATGGCGATCGCCGCCCTGAGCGTGCTCGTGATCTTGAAATCTACCCCAATCTTTGGGCAGGCATTGGGCTGGTTCGTCCAGGGCCGGGGACGGCTATTGTAGGAAGTCCAGACACGGTCGAAGCGGTCATGCGTGAATATGCAGCTGCAGGGATTGATGTCTTCATTCTGTCCGGACTACCGCTGCTTGAAGAGGCCTATCGATTCGGGGAGCAAGTGTTACCTCGCCTTCCAATCACCCGGCATGCCCCGTCGAAAGAAGCCTCCACGGATCAGCGATTTACCTGGGGCACAATTTGGGATCGCCCGATTGCCGAGCGGGAGAGTAACTGATGGCCCAAGTCATTCGAGTGGGTAGCCACCCAATGAATTTCTCATTGTTCATCTTACAAAGGCGAGAGATGCTTGAGCCAATGGCGGCGCTGCATGGCTGGGACGTCGAGTGGGTGGATTATACCGAGGGGAGAGACAGTGCCCGGTTACTGGCAGAGGGGAAGGTTGATTGGGTCGGTACCGGCTCTACGCCACCCATCTATGCACAGAATGCTGGTCTGGAGGTAGCGTATGTAGGGGCTACATCCTCACGCCCGCAGGGTAGTGCATTGCTGGTCAAAAACGACTCTGTCATCAACGAAGCGAAGCAACTCAAGGGGGTTCGCGTTGCCAGTACGGCAGGCTCATACACGGATCATTTTCTCGCAAAGGTGCTGCTCGGCGCAGGTCTGTCGCTCAAGGACATCCAGAGTGTCGACCTACCTGGTCGCAGAGGGCAGGCCGCGTTGTTGGCTAATGAGGTTGATGTATGGGCTGCGCTTGACCCACTCCTGACCGAGCAACTGAAGCAAGGGGATGTGCGCAGCATCGCAGAGGTGGGCAGCTTCATTCCCAATCGGTCGATGTACTGGACTCTACAGCGCTGGCTTGCGAACTCAACAGACCAAGCGGCTACGATCTTCAAGGTTCTGCAAGCGAACGATGAGTGGATTGCATCGCACGTTGATGAGGCCGCTGCCATCATCGCGAGAGACCATGAAGCAGGGATAGCCGATCGTGAATGGGCGACTGTTTTGTCAAAGCGCCCGTGGCAGATTCTGCCGGCTAACAGCTCAATTCTGGAGGAGCAATACAGCCAAGCAAGAACGCTGTTCGAGGCAGGGTGGCTGAGTAGAAATCCTGAGCAACCGGTAGGAGTAGATCTGATTTCAGGAGGTGACCATGCGTAAACTTACGATGTGCGCGTCCCTTCTCGCTGTGCTGCTCAACACCCATATCGCGAATGCCCAAGACGTCGAGCTTCGGATCGGCTATCTCAGGGGGCCATCAGATCTTTCACTTGTCCGTGAAAGCGGCGAACTCGATCGAGCCCTTGCCAAGCAGGGCGTTAAAGTTACCTGGTTGGGCCCATTCCCTGCTGCCGCGCCCGCCTACGAGGCGCTCAATGGTGGATCACTGGATATGACCAGTGGGAGTTCAACTGCTTTCGTGACAGCGATCGCAGGAGGTACTCCGATGGTGATGTTCGGCTATCAGCCCATGCCAGCAGGAGGGGAGGGCATCGTCGTACATAACGATTCCTCCATTCGGACGGTAAGCGACCTGAAAGGGAAGACCGTCGCAGCCAATCGGGGTGGTACCGGGGAGTATCTGTTATCCCGGGCGCTTCAGACAGCTGGCGTGGATGAGAAGGCGGTAAGCAAGCAGTACCTCACGCCAACGGACAGCGGTTCTGCTTTTTCTTCTGGACACATTGACGCTTGGGCGACCTGGGATCCGTATCTCTCGATTGCTGTGAAGAATTACAACGGTAGGATATTGGTCAATGGGAAGGAGCTCGGATCGGAGAATGCCGCAGGCTACTTCATCAGCAGGCAGTTCCTCGCTGATCATCCGACCGTGGTCAGGTCGGTATTTGATGTGCTCAAGTCGACCAATGCCTGGGCTCGTCAGCATCCCCAGGAAGCGGGTCGCATCTGGGCTAAACAGATGGGTGACCAGAATGAGGAGGTCGCTCGCCAGCTGGGTGAAACCAACACCTCAGAGTTGGTTGCTGTCGGGGCGGATCAAGCCAGGCATATTGAGAGCGTGGCGGCTTGGTATGCGGAGAAGAAAATCATCAGGAGCAAGCCGGACGTCGAAAAATCAGTGATCGACTTCTCACAGTAGTTCTAGATTGATCACCCACGCTGCATGCCTGATGTACATCGCGCGCGTCTCCCTGCATATCCAGCAAGTCCATCTTCTTGAGGTGGATGCAGTGTGATCGAGACGGGCCGAGGGCGATCGTTATGACCGGCTTCCACTTCAATCGGCAGGGCAGAGGGATGGTCGTAATCTGGTCGAGTTTGCTGAGCCGGTGTTAAATGCCAAAAACACCGGGCTCGGCCCTTGAGCAGTCCTCACTCCGCCTTGCGCAGGTGCCTGCTCACTGTCGCCTCTGACACACCTAGTCGCCTGGCAATCTCGGCCTGCGTCAGACCCTGTGCCTTCAGCTCCTCAATCTGCGATCTCAATGTCCCTGCCACCGCTGCGACAGGATGCGCCTGAGCAGTTGCATCCAGCGGAATGCAGTCGTCGAGCAGGTTCAACTTGCTTAGATCGGCCTCAAGGCGGCTCAGAATCTCACGCGGCGATGTCTGGTGCTCAGCTGCGTAAGCGATTGCTAGCAGCGTCATCGGATCAACCCCCAACGCTTTTGCCAAGTCGTCGCTGACCTGCAAGGTCACACCACGCTGACCTGCCTCAAGCCGGCTGACATGAGACTGATCTCGATGTAGCGCAAGGTCACCTTGAGAAAGGTCACGGCGAGCCCTGAGAAATCTCAACGCGGCTGCAAAGGCTGTACGTAGGGCCATGGAAAGTGGTTCCGCAAACGGAACGATATGTCGAATTTGCGTCCTTACACGCAAATGCCTATAGTCATGATCGTGTAAGGTCATGGTCTGTTGTCCCGCAGGCGGCGATGCATGTCGCCCTAAAGCGGCCATTTCAATATACCGATAATTCGACATGGCCCTGTCTCGGATGGCCTAGGAACGGGCGTTTCGCTGCGCGCACTGGGCGTAGTGGTGCTGATTCAATTTGGAGTCAAAGCGATTAATGAAAGCCCTGATTTACTCCGACTTGCACTTGGAATTTAAGGAGTTCCAGCCCTGTCGGGTTGATGTGGATCTGGTGGTCTTGGCCGGAGACATCAACCTGCTCAGCAGGGGAGTGACTTGGGCTAATGAGGTGTTCACGTCGCCGGTTCTCTACGTCTGCGGCAACCACGAGTTTTATCGAGGCCACCTCGATCGAACGCTGGACAAGATGCGAGAGGCCGCCGCAGATCATGTGCACGTCCTGGAAAACCAGTCCCTGATTATCGGCGACACCCGATTTTTGGTAGCCACCGCGTGGACAGATTTCACGTCAACCGGTGACTACCGGGTTGCGATGCAGTTGTGCGGGGAGTGGATGAATGACTTCAGGAGTATCCGAATCGGGGATGAGTACAGAAAGCTACGTCCTGCTGATCTCATCGCTCGAAACATCGCTACTCGTGAGTTTCTGGTCACAGAGCTCGCCAAGGGCTTTGCTGGCAAGACGGTCGTGGTGACTCATCATTGCCCGATCCCAGATGTCAATGGGCATAACAATGAAGGTCATCTGGGGGCGGCCTACTTCAATGAATGGCATGACCTGGTCGCGCAGGCGGATGTCTGGATCTTTGGCCACACCCATCGCCGGGTTGATGTGGTGGTGAGTGGCTGTCGGATCATCTCGAACCCTAGAGGTTACCCAGGCGAGCCGACCGGTTTTGTTCCCGACTACGTCGTCGATATCTGAAGTGAGGGTGAAGTCAGGATGAGCCGCGATGTGGGTTGATGGATGTCGGCGCTTCTGCAGCAGGACGCGTAGCCGATTACTGAGGTGGCTCGCTGGTGAGCCGCTGAGCCTGGAAGAGCAGGAAATATCCGCGTCTCTGAGAGCTCTTCGGACATTGCGCTACGAGAACGGACGTGTGTCTGTCGATCCCAAGGAGGTGCTCGATCGACCTGGTTACCTCTCGGCAAGGGCAGCTGCTGCTGAACTCGTGAATGGTTCAGGCGGAGACCGGCGGGTGATTGACGAAGCAGCGCTGGATGAACTGGTGGACTTGATGGTTAGGCACTTGCTGAGGTCGTTGCAGAGGGGCAAGACATTTGAGGAAGCAGAGGCTGTGTTGTGTGACGTGCTGCGGCAAAGCATTCGAAAGGTCAATGGCATCCAGGATGCTGAGCGCTGAAGTTGAGGTAGTGAGTGGTGAATGAGTTGTTGGAAGATGTGCTTTACGGGCCTGCTCAAGTGTTGATGGGCTCGGCCCTCACCGATGATGCCTTGTTGGCAGCGGCCAGGGAGGAATTTGAGGGTCGGGAGTATCGTGTGGTGCGTGACTGGATGATCTTGGATGTCATGGTGAGCGAGCGAGATGAGACGCTCATTCATGCCAGGGAATTACAGCCGGTCACACTTTTCGCCGGGCGAGTGCTCTATGACAGCAGAGGCGTAAGGCAGGGTGCAGCAATGCTCTCCGGCTTCATGAGGCACGTTGAAGACTGCTTTTTTGAGGCCGAAGAAATGGTTTACGTGCTGGGTGGGCGCGGTGCCCGCAAGCATGTCTCAATGCCTGCGCTCACGGAGCTTTCAAGAATGTGCAGGTTGCTGCGCAAAGGCCTGAGCCAGCACGAAAGCTGGCTCAGGCTGGATAGGGATATTACAGGGGGTTAGCTACCCCCTGTGTCAGATCCATGACTCCCGCAGCGGTCATTACAAACCCATGAAAATGGATAAGCCGATCGCGGTATCAGCTTGGGGCCGTAGTAGGGTGTCCAGGGTTTTTCATCACTGTGCCCGTTCCCAATTCTTACTTAGATCTCTGACCGAGTGCTTCAGCTGTGGCGAGCCCCAAACCTGGCGCTCAGACAGGGGCTAGCCGCGTACCGAGAGCATCCGCTGCTCTACTATCAGCTCAGATGCTTGCCGATAGTGGTCAGGAGATCTGTAAGTGTCCAAGGCTTCGGCATGAACTCGGCGTTGGCGGGTAATGTGTCAATGGCGATGACTGCGTCTCCGGACGTCAGTATCACGGGCAGATGAGGCCACCGTTTCCAGATCTCCCTGGCCAAGTCGAGGCCGTCCAGCGTTCCAGGCATGTGGATATCGGTGAACACCAGACATGCCTTGAACCCGTTATTCAGCAGGCAGAATGCTTCATCGGCGTTCGCACACGACGTGACAGCGACATCCGGGAGGGAAGCTAAGCCATCCGTCGTGATTTCTCGGAGGGTGGTGTCATCTTCGACCACTAGAATATTGCTGAGCATGTTGTGCCAACTCTCTGCCTGTCCTCCTTAGGGCTTAGACAGATTTCGTCGTTGCGTCCGGGTGACGAGCGGTGGTAAACGGTACGACAAAGTGCCCAATTGCTGATGAAGCTTTATCAGGGGAGGGCTCTACTCTATACACCAGCTTGCCTGGTTATCGAATCGCGGGATCAACCCATGCAACAGGTACCTCCTGACGAAACAATTCGTGCTGCATTGCAGAAGTCGCACGCCCGGCTCCACCGGCAGCATGGGATCGTCGTTGAATATGGTGTCATGTCGCTCAAGTCGACAGATCTTGATGCACTGCTCACTCAAGCCTGCGCTGCTGTGGCGAGGGGTATGGAAACGCGTTTTGCCAAGGTGCTGACGCCGATTCCTGAGAGCGATGACTTTCTACTGTCCCACGGCGTCGGTTGGGATGACGCGGATATCGGTCACGCCACGGTAGGTGGTGATGTGGCCAGCCCTGCCGGCTACGCCATTGCTACGTACAGGCCGGTCTTGTCGAACCATCTGGGTCAGGAATTCCGTTTTCGAACACCTGAACTGCTGAAGAAATACGGTATCGAGCGTGCGATCAATGTGCCGATCCGAGGCATTCTGGGGCCGTTTGGTGTATTGGAGGCGGACAGTAGTGATGGCGACGACTTCATTGAGAGCGATCTGGTTTTCCTTGAGGGAATTTCCAACGTCATCTCGATGGCGGTTGAGCGCTTGAGTGAGTTGGCCAATGTGCCAGCAGTTAACCCCTATTCGGAAAGCATGCTTAACGCCAGTCCGGACTGCGTCAAGATCCTAACCGCTAATGGCGAAATTGAGTTCATGAATGACGCCGGCATATGCCTCATGCAAATCGGTCATCTTGCACAGGTACGTGGCTTGTCGTGGTTGCAATTGTGGCCGGACGAGTCTAAAGGACTTGTTCAGAACGCCGTGGCTAAAGGTACAAACGGGGAGTCCATACGCTTCGAGGCATATTGCCCCACGGCTAACGCCGAGCCGAAATGGTGGGATGTCACCGTCGCACCTATCCTGGGCACAGATGGCAACGTGGATAAACTGATCGCAGTTTCCCGAGATATTACCGAGCGACATAGCTACGAAGCTCAGTTGTTGTCCCTGATCGAAGCTCAGAACAGTCGCCAGACGACCACAGACCTTCACCTGGAAGAGATCCATCATCGGGTCAAGAACAGCCTTCACCTCGTCAATACGCTGCTGCTTTTGCAGGCCAACCTGACAGCAGATGAGGCGGTAAGGCTACAGTTGGAGACGGCGGCGGGGCGGGTGGTCACGATCGCCAGCGTTCATGAGCGGCTCTATCAAAGCACTGGTACGCAAGATGTGCGTGTTTCCGATTACCTGGCTGCTCTGCTCTGTGATTTGACCAAGGCATTGTCTGACCGCAAAATCACTCTCAAGGCCGACAACTTCATTCTGCCACCGGAGAGGATGGCGCCGCTTGGTCTCGTCATTTCGGAACTGATCACCAACTCCTTGAAGTACGGAAAGGGCACAATCACCGTCAGCGTGAAGGGTGTTCAAGATCACGCCCTGATTACGGTCGAAGATGAAGGGGACGGCTTTCCCGAGTCTTACCCTAAGCCCAGCGGCACTGGTTTAGGGATGCGCCTGATCAAGAGCTATTCGGGATATGGAGCTGCGGCTATCACCGTGGATCGCCTGGTGAAGAAAAGTACGATCCACGTGCGGTTCAAGCTTTAGTGCCGAGATGTCCGATGTCACGGCACAGCTCCAATATCTGAGCGCATGGTTATTCTGATTTCAGCGCTGTCACCCGTTGCCGATGATTACTGGCTCTCACCTGAGCAGCTCGACGTTCGTTGGTCTCATTCAAAGGCCGGCGAGTTATTGAATCCAGAACCAGCGACACTCAACTCCTCGTGCGCGTGAGAACGCCACGTAGAGTTTGTTTCTGGTGTGCGCGACAGACTCAGGCAGCTTGCCTTCCAGTGAGATTAGAGCGGGCAGCGTCCCGCACGCTCTCTTGAAGATGGGACTTATCTCGACACCCTCATGCTGCGCCTTCGAGCTTGGCGAGCTTTTTGAAGGTCTCGATTTCTCAAGTTTGAGCTCTTCAGGATCGTCTGTCTTGCTTGTTCTTTGTCCCGCGCGTGGGGCTCGTCGGAGTCGATTTTTTTGATCCGCAACTCAATCTTGGTATCCCGGTTGTGGCCATTATGAAAGCGAGATTACGCAGTGCCCATCCATCCCGAGAGTCTGAACCTGAATCCGGCATCCAGCCGATGGGTGATCAGGCAAGGGCGGTGGCCCTCCAACCGCGATACGAGAGGAGGTTGAGGTTCGACAGTCCTGCGTGGTGTGGCAGTGGCTGATTTTGGACGTAATGGTGAATGAGCATGACGAGAAACTCATTAGCCCCAAAGCGTCATAAATTATTGAGTCGATGATTTAGGTGCGGATAGTGGAGAGCGCCCTCAAGCGGGGCGCATCAATCTTCAAGGGAGTGCCACAGCCGGCCCACCGTAGACTTGGGAATACCAAGCCTGATACTGACCGACTTCTGAGTTTCGCCAGCCGCCTTCGCCTGGCGAATAGCCTCAAGCTTTACATGATCAATTTGACGACCCGGCTTCACCCGGGTGACCGTTCCCTGATCAAAGTACTTGGTAAGACTTTCTCTTGAGCCCAGCACCTCAAGCTTCTTGAGCTCCAGGCGCAGGTGCTCAAGCACCTCGTCATCGGACAATCCATTCGAGAGCGCGGATGCCAGCACGACGAGTGCGGCAGGGTCGATTTCGAGCCTTCCGGCTACGGCCTCAAGCTTGTTGATGGTGATACTCGAGCGCGCATTTTCAATATTGTGCAAATGGCGGGCTTCCACCGTGCCAGACATCTCTTCTTGCGAGAGCGCCTTGGCGTGCCTGATCCCTCGTATCAAGGCTGCCAGCGCCGGCATCAATGCCATGATCTCTCCTCGCAAAAACGAGGATGAAGCCACGTTGATCAGTCCCACGCTATGCAATATAGTGCCTTTATTGGGATGTCATATTGATATCGCGAGACAGCCAGGGCAGACCAGCGCGTCCATCGCCCGCTTCAAGGTGAGGGTGGGTCTGCTCTAACCGCTGGGGTGTTAGCACCGCAGTGAATCGCAGTCCGTACGGACAAATCAGCTTGCAGCCGCTTGCGAGCACGAAAGGAGAGATAACTATGTCGGATGCGAGTGTCATGAAAGGTGTGCTTGAAGTCGTGGGCCCTCAGAGCAATCTGCCTGAGGGCACCGAATTCACCTACTTGCGATTCAAGGAACCGTCTGGCGCCGTGAGGATGGTGAAGAAAGTGGGAGTGGGGCACTACATCGCGTCATATCTGAAGCCTGGCCTGGAGGGTGAATTTCACTTTGTGAAGCTGGGCCGGCTGGGGTTCATCCTGTACGCCATCAAAACGGTAACTGGTGAGAAACTGTACGAGGCGGATGGGTTCAACAGCTGGATCAGGAAAATGAGAATCAGCGGCGGCGTATTGGCCTTGCTGTTCATTCCGCTCAGCCTGGTGGCTTTGCTGTTCGGGGGCTACCTGGGGATCGTGGTGCCGATCGTTTTTGTGTACCTGATGTGGAAGCTGATTATCGGATTTCCCAAGGTGCTCAAAGACAGCTATCTGCGAGCGCAACTCGCAGGACACGGGTTCACGGTGTAGCCAAGGCAGCTGCATGACCATGAGCAGCTGCGAGTCGGCTTCACTCAGCCATTTAGCATCTGCTCACTGCTTCTGTGCCATGGATATCGTGTCGGTCGAGCACCTGACATGGCATAGGCTGTTTATGGAGTATATTGCTGGCCTTTTGCCTTGAAGAAGGGGCGCTAGGGCGAGTGGCATGGAGAGGACGATTGTCAGTGACGTCTGGAGGGCTGCCTCGGTCTGCTATGGCGCCCGATTTACAGTGGCCCTGGATCAGTTACTGAATGATTACGTACGCGAGTCTGGAAAGGATGAACCTATCCGGATCACCGCTGATTGCATTGGCGAAGAAGCCTATAGGGCGCTTCTCGCCGCCCTCCAGATCAAGTCACGCCGGCATGTCAGCTACTACGATTACGGTTGGCACATCGAGCTTCGTACCTGGCTGTTTGAGTATCTCAGCCGGAGTTTGCAACGCTTACTGGTGCAGACCGGGAGGGCTACACAGATCATGAGTGAAGACCTTCTCGCTCACGATATTGGCGTGTGAAAACTGCCTCTCCGACAACCACTCCATAGCCGGTAGAGACAGCTAGGCGTTGTCCGGCACTGGCCGGAAATTCTCGATCACGCCAAATAGACTCCCGCTGTTGCGCATTGCGCCTTGTATTTGATCCCAAAGTGAAAAGCAGCCGGCCTAAAGGCCGAACCAGACGACCTGCTCAAGCCCCCGGTGGGGGCTAGACCGTGTGGGCAGTCCGACTCGGGATACTTTCCGAATCACCGAGTGCTGAAAGGCTGGGAAAAGCGAGTGGCGAATACCTAGGAAAAATCGAGAAATGGATGCGACGCAGATCCCCGCTTTTTTTTGGCTCTCAAATATAAGAACTCCGTCCCGCAAAAAATTTTTATAGGGCAGAATTTGAAATTCTGCTCAAATCTGTGATGGTTGTCACAAAATTCCGGCTTTTTTTGAGGGTTGGAGCCCTAGAGGACAGCCTTCGATGGAGAGCCTCGCTGCTTCAAGAAATCTCGGTAATTTCCCCTGGACGGTGGGATCTCTGCGCTTCGATGTGAACACGTTCGACCTGTGGCACGAGAAAGAGGCGCACAAGAAAGGGTTCCTGCGCTCGATGGGCAGTGGCGCCAACTGGGTGTACTCACATCTCACCTTGTTCATGGCGCTGCATTAACAGTTCGCCGCCCGGGCTGACAAATGCGCAATCCCACCCATCCTCTTCCTGGATCAACCTACCCAGGTGTACTTCCCGTCCAAGGACGAGGGGGAAGAGTTCGAGGCCGAGAATTTTCGCGCCGAGGACACCCGGGGTGTCGAGCTGCAGGACGACATTGATGCCGTGTCAAACCTGTTCACGCAGCTGGCGAAATTCTACGATGACACGGCGCGTGAGACCGGCGCGATGCCACAGATCATCGTCTGCGATCACGCCGATGGACTCGATCTGGGCCTCGGCTACGACTTCAAGGATTTCGTGCGGGCGAAATGGCGACACCGTGGGTTTATTGCGGACTGATTGATCACTGGGGCAGTCGGCAGCCATGGACGGTAGCCGATCGCCTTTAGCGTTTTAACGGGGGCGATAGGACAGCTTAATAAGCTTAATGGAAATATGGCCAGGCCATTTAAGGTTTCGTTATACCCATTCCACGATTGCGAACGACTGTCGTGAAACAATGCTGCCTGGACAGTGCTCCCCGAAAAAATGCGCGTCGCGAAGCTCCACCTGCTGTTTACGAACTGGCCTACGCGCACAACGTGACGTTGATGGAGGCGCTGATCAGCTCGGTGGTACGCAAGCTGATTGTGAGCGACGAAGCCCTGTTGATGTCGCTTGCTGCTGGTTACCAGAAGTTGAGGGGGATCACAGTGACGCTGAAGGAAATCGCAGAACAGCCCCAACTGGTGGAATCCATCGCGCTGGGGACTTGGCCGACCTGACCTTCCACAACGTTTCAACCATCAATCAGGTGTTGGGCGTGATGTTCGGTGATCATATGAAAGGCTTGAACCTGGCGGAGGTCGGTCGCCTAAATACCGGGTTTCATGGCTGGCAACTGTATAGCGTTAGGAGGGGGCTGAGGCTTTTGATGAGTATCAGTGAAACCGAATGCAAGGTGCGGCGAGGGCAAGCGTGGTGCGCGCCGCCACGGTTGGTAGGAAGGGATGCTTAACAGTTTGCAGTGGATGAGCGCGTGAAGGTAGGGCCGTCAGCCTGCTGCGTGGCTCTGCTGCTGTTTGGTGAGCAAAGGAAACGCTGAATTTTATCCTGACTTCAGGCATGTTTGTCAGCGACTTCCGGGTGAACTGTTCGCACCCGGGAAAAGAGTAGGGCAAGAAAAATGTAAATCTTTGGGGGGCGAGAGGCTCTAGAACGAGGGTTGGAGCGGGTAGAGGGAATCACCCACGGCAACCAACCAATTGATTAATAAAGATTTTTTCTGGTTACCCAAGCCAGAAATGGCCTCTAAGCTTACCACCTCGGCCCTCTTGATGAAAGGCGTACATCCACCGCCGTCTGCTGGCGGCTACCGACAGCCACTGCGATCAGGAAGTGACCGATTTTGCGATCTGCAGTGCCCTTCGCTCGAATCGCTCGGAAACAGAGTTCGCTTGTCCCTGGGGTCTATGCAGGTGCGTCACGATCTCGTAGGGGCCGTCGTCCAGCGCTCGCATGCTGATTCCCCATCCATGGGCGTGCTTGATGCGCGATTGCGCGGATAGCCCGACACCGTAGCCGGCAGAAACCCATAGCGCCATCAGCTCGAAGGAAGTCACGTGCTGAAGATTTTGCTGGTCAGCAGGCAGGTGCGAGAGCAGCCGATGATCCAGCAGTGAACACGTCTCAGCCCGCCAGCGAAAGATCGGGTAGTCCTGTAGATCGGCGATGGTGAGCGATGCCTGATCCAGCAAGGGAAACCGCAGCGGCATCGCAACGGCCATGTGCTCAATCCACAAGGGCTGGGTTTGGATGGCCGGATCGCTCGACCCTTGAAGCGACAGCCCTACGTCATAGCGGCCTTCACGGAGTCCATCAAGCAACTCGTCACCAGCAACCTCAAAGAACGCGATGCTGACCTCGGGTTCTTCGGCACGTTGCAGCGCGAGTAGCACCGAAAGCTGCGATGACGATACGCCTGGCGCTATCGCAAGCCTGAGGTGGGCGGGTTGGCTGGTGAGGTTGTCCATGGAGAACCCACAGAAGCGACGAAGCGGGTCAAGGGAAAACCAGCATCATAGTAAAGAGAGAACTTTAACGTCTATATGTTTAACGTGGTTAATTTAAGAGGTTTGTTTGACGCTTCTGTCGATGCAGAAGCTTACTATTCAGCCAGGTCGTCCACCTGGCACACCCACCTATGAATCCGAACCAGCATTAGCTTTCGGGCGGGCCGTGCGTGCCGCTCGCGTCGCGCAAGGCGTCGCTCAAGACGACTTTGCATTTCAGGCTGGAATATCGCGTTCGCACATGGGCAAGATCGAGCGCGGGGAGCATGTGCCTACGCTTCCCCTGATACTGAAAATTGCTACCGCGCTCGGGATCAGCGCCAGCGAGTTGATGGCGGCGACTGAAAAAAACCTCAACTCTGGCAGTGAGCTGCAAGGCTCGCCATAAGCGGCCGCGAACTTCAGTTACGGCCCTTGCCGCCGCATCAATCGCCCGAGTGCTCGCGCAGGCGCGCAATGAACCGCTCCGCCGACACCGGCAAATCCTCGCTGACGGGCCGCAGCAAGTAGGTTGTGATGACTGCGGAATCCATGGCCAGGGGGCGGATCACCACATCGGGGCGCAGGCTCGCCGCGATCCTGGTTGCCCTGATGAAGCCAACGCCGTAGCCTGCACCGACCAGGGTGAGCATCATGTCCAGCGAGGACACGTGCTCGGCGATGTCGGGATCACGCTCCAGCGGTCGCAGGAGCCGCGCCAGTTCACGGTAGTAGCCTTCGTATACCTGTGGGTCGCATAAGACCAGTGGGTAGCTCGCAAGCTGATGCAGCGGAACGGCCTTGTGTGAAAGCAAGGGGTGCCGGGCGGGCACCGCGACCACCAGCGAGTCGTGCCAGAGTGGCTCAGTCAGGATGTCATCGCCGACCTCCGCAGTGTGCGCGAAGCCGATCGAGAAGTCGCCCGAGCGTAGCCCGCGCAACTGCTCGGCCAGCGGCACTTCGGACAGGCGAATTTCGATCTCTGGCTCTTCCTCGCGACAACGGGCCAGGAGGCCTGACAGCCGGGGATCGATTGCGCCGTCGGAGATGGCGATTCGAAGGCTTCCGCTCAGGCCCGACGCGACCGCCCGGACATTTTCCTGAGCCAATTTCAGCGCGGCCAACACCCTGTGCACGTCTTGCAGGAACGTTGCGCCCGCCTCGGTAAGCGCCGTACCCCGGCGGTTGCGCACGAAGAGCACCGCGCCCAGGTCGTCCTCAAGCTCCTTGATGGCGCGGGACAAGGGTGGTTGTTCGATATGCAGGCGCTCGGCGGCCCGTGTGAAGTGCAGCTCCTCTGCGAGAGCCACAAAGCAGCGAAGGTGTCGCAGTTCCATGGGCCGTGCTCCTGTTCCATATCAAGGATCTATTCGCATCAGTTTTCGTCCGCGATGGCCTGCTGGATGCACCCCATTCCACGCCGTTCCTGGTGCGCTCCGCTGGGCTGATCGCCTACTCGTCCGTGACAGATCATTCATTTGCGCCTCAAAAAATGGTTATCATAATGCAGCGTACTAGCAAACTCGCTTGGATTCATAGACGTCTTTTCAAGCAGCTCATATACTTTCTGCAGAAATCTGCATAAGCATTCGCTAACCCGAACGAGCCAACCAGGATGCCCCACGAACAGCTTGCCGATCTAACCCAGCCACAGCGTGACCGGCTCGCGTTCGTGGAGTTGCGCGTGCGCTTCATTGGGGAGATGCGCCGCCAGGACTTGGTCGCGCGGTTTGGTATCCAGTCCGCTGCTGCGTCCAGGGACCTGGCGCTGTACAAGGAACTCGCCCCCGGCAACATCGACTACGACGGCAAAGGCAAGTTCTACGTCCTCGGTCCGAGCTTCCAGCCGATCTTCGATTTCCCGCCCGAGCGAGTGTTGTCGTGGCTGACACAGGGGTTTGGCGACGGTGAGCCGATGCACATCAAGGCCTGGGTGGCCAGCGAGAGCCCGTCCCGGCTCACCCACCCTGACCTGGACATCCTGGCGAGCGTGACCCGTGCCATCCACTATGAATGCCCGATGGGGATCGAGTACCACTCCATCTCCAGTGGCCGCACCGTGCGGGAGATCGTCCCGTTCGCGTTGATTGACAACGGCCTGCGCTGGCACGTCCGTGCCTTCGACCGCAAATCGCAGGAATTCCGGGATTTCGTCATCACCCGGATCAAGCGTCCTGTGGTGCGCAAGGGGCAGCCCGTGGCGCCCCACGAGATGAGCGATCAGGACATTCAATGGACACGGATCGTCGAGCTGGAGCTGGTTCCTCACCCGGATCAGCCCCGGCCAGAAATCACTGAAATGGACTACGGCATGCGAGGCGGCGTGCTGCACATGAAGCTGCGCGCCGCCACCGCTGGCTACATCCTGCGCAAATGGAGTGTGGACTGCTCCCCCGACCATAGCCTGCGCGGCCCTGAGTACCGGCTTTGGTTGAAGGACCACCTCGCCATCTACGGCGTGCGCAATGCAGTGCTGGCGCCGGGGTATGCATCGCCGAGTGCAGAAACGTCGATTGCTGACTGAACGGAAACGACCATGAAGCTGATCCAAAACACCGGAACACAGCGCGTCATCGACTTGATGCAGCCCCACCTCAAGCACGGCAACCGACTCGACTGTGTAACGCCTTCGTTCTCTCTCTACGCCTTTGCAGAAATCCGGGAGGCGTTGTCCGCTCTGGATCGAGTCCAATTGATCGTGCCTCCCGATAACGAGGCACTTGCGCTCCTGGGCTCGGCAGGCGACCGCGCTTCACGCAATCGTCTGCAGGCACGTTGGCTGGCCAATCAGTGCGCGAAATGGATCAATGAGAAAGTGGCGCTTCGGCGAGCATCAGGATCGGTGCCGCAGGGGGCCGCCGTCATGCGCGGTCCGGACGGGGCCCCTGCACAAGTGGTCCTGGGCTCGTTCGCCTTCAGTACGTCTGGCCTTGGCCTGACGCCGGGCAACCCGCTGAACCTGATCCAGGCATCAGAAACGGCCGATGAAGCCGCGCAACTCGCCCAATGGTTCGATCAACAGTGGTCAGGCCTGCAGGGTGCTGCTGCCACCGACTCCAAGGACTACAGCAACGAGAGCGAATCCGTTCTTGAAGCACTGCAGGCCCTGGGCGAGCACCGTGACCCCTTCACCATCTACACCTTGATGCTGCACCGCCTGTTTCAGGACAGCGGTGACGAGATGGACGAGGAGCGCATCGTCAAGTCCGCCACCGGCATCCGCAATACCGTGGTGTGGAAAAAGCTCTTCAAGTTCCAGCGCGACGGTGTGGTGGGTGCCATCGACAAGCTGAACCGCTTTGGCGGCTGCATCATCGCCGACAGCGTGGGTCTGGGCAAAACCTTCGAAGCCCTGGCCATCATCAAGTATCACGAACTGCGCAACGACCGCGTGCTGGTGCTGGCGCCCAAGCGCCTGCGCGACAACTGGACGCTCTACAAGGCCAACGACAAGCGCAACATCCTTGCGGCTGATCGGTTCAACTACGACGTGCTCAACCACACCGACCTGTCGCGCGATGGCGGGGTGTCTGGTGACATCGACCTGTCACATGTGAACTGGGGCAACTACGACCTGGTAGTGATCGACGAGTCGCACAACTTCCGCAACAAGGCCACACACAAGGGCAAGGAATCGCGCTACGACCGCCTGATGCGACGCATCATCCGTGAAGGCGTCAAGACCCGCGTGCTGATGCTCTCCGCCACACCGGTGAACAATCGCTTGGCCGACCTGCGCAACCAGATTGCCTTTGCCACCGAAGGCGATGACGCCGCTCTGCTGGAGCATGGCATCGCCAGTATCGAGGCCACGACCCGCAAGGCGCAGGCGCAATTCAATCGCTGGCTGGCGTTGGACGAAGCTGAAAAGACCCCCACCCGGTTGGTTGAAATGCTGGGGTTTGACTACTTCACCCTGTTGGATCATCTCACCATTGCCCGCTCCAGGCGGCATGTGGAGAAGTACTACGGCACCAGCGAGACCGGCCGCTTCCCCGACCGACTGCCGCCCATCAACATCAAGGCCGACGTGGACCTTGCGGGCGAATTCCGTGCCATCCGCGACATCAACCAAGAAATCCGCCGACTCACGCTCGCCAGCTACGCGCCGCTGCGCTATGTGCTGCCCCACAAGCAGGCCGCCTACGACGCCAAGTACAGCACCCAGGTGCGTGGCGGCGAAAGTTTCTTCCGTCAGGCGGATCGCGAAGAAAGCCTGATCCACCTGCTGCGTGTGAACGTGCTCAAACGCATGGAAAGCTGTGTTTCGTCCTTCACCCTGACCGTACAGCGCCAACTCAAGGATGTAGAGAACACCCTGACACGCATCGAATCCCATGCCGAAGCGCTGGAGGAAATCGACATTGCCGACGTCGATATCGACGACCCGGCATTCGAGACCTTGTTGGTCGGGCGCAAGGTCAAGGTGCTGCTGGGCGATGTGGATCTGATTCGCTGGAAGCAGGACCTGCTGGAAGACCGCAACCGTCTGGCGACCCTGCTGGCGGCAGCGCGCCAAGTGGATGCCGCTCGCGATGCCAAGCTGGCAGCCTTGCGCGACATGATTGCCCGCAAATGCGCCCAGCCCATCAACAGCCACGATGGCAAAGCCAACCGCAAGATCATCGTGTTCACCGCCTTCTCGGACACGGCGCACTACCTCTACGCCCAGCTCGCCCCCTGGGCCAGGGATACGCTGGGCATGCATGCGGCGGTCGTCACCGGCAGCGCCGGCATCCAGGTCACGTTGCCGGGCCTGCGCAAAAGCATGGGCAATGTGCTTTCGGCCTTCGCCCCGCGCGCCAAGGAGCGCCCGCAAGACATGGCGGGTGAAGGCGAGATCGACTTGCTGATCGCCACCGATTGCATCTCCGAAGGGCAGAATCTGCAAGACTGCGACTGGCTGATCAACTACGACATTCACTGGAACCCGGTGCGCATCATCCAACGCTTCGGGCGTATCGATCGCATCGGCTCGCCCAACCAGCGCATCCAGTTGGTGAACTTCTGGCCCAACATGGAGCTGGAGGAATACATCAACCTGGAACAGCGCGTCAGCGGCCGCATGGTGCTGCTCGATGTCTCGGCCACCGGCGAAGAGAACCTGATCGAGCAACAGTCCGGCAACGCCATGAACGACCTGGAGTACCGGCGCAAGCAACTGCTCAAGTTGCAGGACACGGTGATCGACATGGAAGACCTGTCGACTGGCGTGGCGATCACCGACCTCACCCTGACCGACTTCCGCATCGACCTGGCGCAGTTCCTGAAAGCACACCCTGGCAAGCTGGACACCCAGCCGCTGGGTGCTTATGCGGTCACCACCACGCTGGATGCCGACATTCCGCCCGGCGTGATCTTCTGCCTGCAAGCCTGCGGCCCGGCAGCAAAGTCCGCAACAACGTCCGACTACCCGCTGGCGCCGCACTACCTGGTGCATGTCGGCGATGACAGCACCGTGTTGCTGCCGTACCCGCAGGCCAAGCGCATCCTGGATCGCCTCAAGCGCCTGGCGCTCGGGCGCGAACGGCCAGATGACAGTGCCTGCGCACGTTTCGACAAGGCAACCAAAGGCGGCGAAGACATGCGCCACGCCCAGAAGCTGCTCGCTGCGGCGGTGGCCTCCGTCGCCGGGAAGCAAGAGGAACGGGCCGTGGCCAGCCTTTTCACGCCCGGTGGCACGCACGCCATGAAAGGCGAGTTCGCCGGCAGCGGCGACTTTGAGGTGGTGGCATTCCTCGTTGTGTTGCCCGATCAGCCAAGTATTTGATTACAAGGACCAGCATGAGCTTTCGCACCGCCGAACCCGCATTGAAAGATGTCCTCGATGGAATTGCATCGGGACAAATCCAGCTTCCTGACTTCCAACGCGGTTGGGTGTGGGATGACAACCATATTCGGTCATTGATCGCAAGCCTCTCGCTCTCCTACCCGATTGGCGCAGTCATGTTTCTGGAAGCAGGCGGCGTGCCATTCAAGCCCCGCTTGTTTGCCGGTGTAAACCTGCAGCCTGCGCCTGCTCCTAAGACCCTCGTGCTTGATGGTCAGCAACGCCTGACCTCCATGTACCTGGCGCTGCGCAGCGGCCAGCCAGTGCAGACACGCACGGAGAAAGGCGCGGATATTCGTCGTCTTTATTTCCTCGACATGAGCAAATGCCTGGATGAATCGGCGGACCGTGAAGATGCCGTACTCTCGGTGCCAGAGACGCTGCAAGTCACGTCGGATTTCGGCCGAAAGGTCGATTTGGACGTCAGTACGCCTGACCAGCAGTACAGCCAGCGGCTCTTTCCCGTGGCATTGTTGTTCGACATCCAAGGGTTCATGGCCTGGGAAAGCGGCTTCAGCGCACACCATCAGTTCGCAGCGGAAGCCATGCAGTTCATGCAGCGGTTTCGCAACGAAATCTGGCTGCGCTTCCAACAGTTCAAGGTGCCCGCCATCGAACTGACCCAGGACACGCCGCGCGAAGCCGTGTGCCAAGTCTTCGAGAAGGTCAATACCGGTGGCGTGACGCTCACCGTCTTCGAGCTAATGACGGCAACCTTCGCGGCCGATGAATTCAACCTGCGCGATGACTGGGAAGCTCGGCAGGAGCGACTGACGGCCAAGCACGACGTGCTCACGGCGGTGGACGGCACCAGCTTTCTCACCGCAGTGACCCTGTTGGCCAGCTACCGTCGACACAAAACGCATGGCACATCCGTCAGTTGCAAGCGTGCCGACGTGCTGAAGTTGCCGCTGGCGGACTTCAAGGCGCTGGAATCTGATTTGGAGAAAGGCTTCAAGCGGGCAGCCGAGTTGCTGGCGGAGGAAAAAATCTTCGACGACCGAAGCCTGCCTTATGCCACGCAACTCATTCCGTTGTCGGCCATCTGCGCTCATTTGGCAGACCGCACCACGCAACATGGCGTCAAACAAAAGCTGCTGCGCTGGTACTGGAGCGGTGTTCTGGGTGAACTGTACGGTGGCGCCAACGAAACCCGTTTTGGCATGGACATCCAGGATGTGGTCGCCTGGGTCGAAAGCGGCAGCGAACCGCGCACGGTGCGCGACGCCAACTTCGCGCCGACGCGCCTGCTGTCTCTGCAAAGCCGCCTCGCAGCCGCCTACAAGGGGCTGGCCGCCTTGCTCATGAAACACGGTGGTCGGGATTTCGTCAGCGGCACGCCGATTGACCTCAACACCTACTTCAACAACGCCATCGACATCCACCATGTGTTCCCCCGTGCCTGGTGCGAAAAGCAGAAATTGCCCAAGGAGAAATGGAACAGCGTGGTCAACAAGGCCCCTCTGGCCGCTGGCACCAACCGTTTCATCAGCGGGGATGCGCCCAGCATGTACCTCGCCCGCATCCAGAAAGCCAAGCAGGTGGCCCCCGATAGCCTGGACGAGTTTCTGCTCTCCCACGTGATCCCGGTGACCGCGCTGCGCTCTGACGACTTCGATGCGTTTATCCGCCAACGCGCCGCCGCACTGTTGAAGCTGATCGAGCAGGCCATGGGCAAAACCATCGCCGGGCGCGACAGCGAAGAAACGGTCAAGGCATTTGGGGCGGCACTCTCGTCATGAACAGGTCGGATGTCGTCAGTGCCCTGAATCTCCCGGATAGCGCACGGGTGGACCAGCGCGTGCCCAAAAAGCTGTTGCTGGAGAACGGTGCGCCCACCGCGTCTGACAAGCGCTTGATCACCGATGCAATTGAAGACATTCAGTGGCTGGCCGCCCTCAAGCCCAACACCATCGGCGTGCCCGAGTACCGCGATACGCAGCGCGAATACCTGGAGGTCGCGGTGCTGGCCGTCACCTTGCGCGGAGCCATTAAGCCAGCCAGCCTTTCACGCCTTGCCCAATTGGTGCATCGGGCCGTGCCTTACCCGGTGCTGTTGCTGCTGGATGAAAAGCGGGCTGAAGGGCCCACGCTGACCCTCTCGCTGGCGCATAAACGCTGGGCGCAGAACGAGGCAGAAAAAATCGTGCTCGACGGCGATCTGGTGTCGGCCTCTTTATCCCGCACGGCCAGTGGCACAACCGAGGCTGATACGAAGGCACGTCCCGAAGCCGAACATGCCTTCGTGCAATCCCTCGCAATTGCGCGTCAGCCCCAGGCCTCGCTTCATGCCCTTTATCAAGGCTGGATCGAATGCGTGCAGTCCCTGCACGCAGCGCGACGCACAGGAAGCTATCAAGCCGCCGCAACGCCGGAACAGGCTGCGGCACGCCGGCAAGCATTGGCCGATTGCCAGCGGCTGGAAGGCGAAATCAGTCGCCTGCGGGCCGAGGCGACCAAAGAAAAACAATTGGCGCGTCAGGTGGAGCTGAACCTGACGCTCAAGCGCATCCAGTCCGAACTGGCCGCAGCACAACAACAGCTTTGAAGATTAAACGAATGACGGGGAAGACCATGGAAAAACTCACGGCAGCCAGCCCAGAAGCCCAATCCGCCGACCTGGTAGCGGGCAATATCGAACAACTCAAGGCGCTGTTCCCGGAACTGATCACCGAGGGCGCGAACGGCGTGGCCGTGAATGTGGACGTGCTGAAAGCTTTGGTGGGCGATGCCACCGTCACCGATGCCGACGAGAAGTACGGCCTTAACTGGCACGGCAAACGCCGCGCGCGGCAACTGGCGCTCACGCCCAGCACCGGCACCCTGCGCCCCTGCCCGGAAGACAGTGTGGATTGGGACACCACCCAAAACCTGATGATCGAGGGCGACAACCTTGAGGTACTCAAGCTGCTGCAAAAGAGCTATGCCGGCAAGGTCAAGCTGATCTATATCGATCCGCCTTACAACACCGGCAAGGACTTTGTGTACCCGGACAACTTCCAGGACAACATCAAGAACTATCTGGAACTGACCGGACAGGTGGAAGGCGGGCAGAAGATCAGCAGCAATACCGAAGCCAGCGGGCGTTTCCATACCGACTGGCTGAATATGATGTATCCACGACTTAAGCTGGCAAAAAATCTTCTTCTCGATAGTGGATTAATAATTATCTCCATTGACTCTTCTGAAGCCACTAACTTGCGGCTAATTATGGACGAAGTTTTTGGTCAAGAGAACTTCATCGGCTTACTGCCGACTATCATGAATCTGAAAGGCAATAACGATGCCTTCGCTTTCGCGGATACTCATGAATTTACAGTTGTTTATGCTCGGAATAAAGAAAAATGTGTGGTTTTTCAACTTCCAGTGTCAGAGGAATCGCTAGATGATTGGCTGGAAGATGAGCGTGGCCTCTACAAGCGCGCTGACACTTTAAGGCGGACAGGGCAGGATGCATCGAGGGAGCGCCGTCCTAACGGGTGGTTTCCAGTCTTTATTGACGAAAAGGGTGAAGTCTACGCGACGCTTGATGATGAGCCTCGCTCAGGTTCAGATTTAACTCTATGGCCAGTTTCAGAGGCAGGCGAAGAGCTCTCTTGGACGTGGAGCAAAAAGAAAATAAACGATGAAAACTTTAACTTGATTGTTGTTGAAGGTAGGTCAGGAAAGAATATCTACAAAAAACAACGAGCCACTCTCGGCGACCTCCCAACCAGCAAGCCCAAATCGATTCTCTACAAGCCTGAGTACAGTAGTAGTAATGGAACGGCCGAAATTTCATCGTTGCTGGGAAGCAATGTGTTCGATAGCCCTCCAAAACCTCGCTCATTAATTCGTGACTTTGTAACAATTGGTACGTCTCCTCAGGACATCATTCTTGATTTCTTTGCTGGAACTGGAACAACTGGTCATGCAGTAATGGCACAGAATTTCTTAGATGAAGGAAACCGTAGATTTATTCTTGTTCAACTCCCCCAGTATCTCGATCCGGAGGATAAGGGGCAGAAAAATGCAGCCGAATTCTGCGACCAGATCACCAAGCCTCGTTCTATCGCAGAACTCACTAAAGAGCGCTTACGCCGCGCAGGCACCAAGATTAAGGCTGAAAGCTCTGGCTGGCAGGGCGACACCGGCTTCCGCGTCTTCAAGCTCGACACCTCCAATATCCGCGTCTGGAATCCCAAACCAGACGATCTGGAAGCCACACTATTCGACCATCAGGATCATCTGCTCGAAGGTCGCAGCGAGGCTGATGTGCTTTACGAACTGCTGCTCAAGTTGGGGCTGGATCTGTGTGTGCCCATCGAACAGCGCAATATCGAAGGCCTTCACGTCCATGCCATTGGCGGCGGCGTGCTGCTGGCGTGCCTGGCTGAGACCATCACCCGCGAACAGGTAGAGCCGCTCGCCCAGGGCATCATCGGCTGGCACAAGGCGTTGGCCCCTGCCGGTGACACCACCTGCGTGTTCCGCGACAGCGCCTTTGCCGATGACGTGGCCAAAACCAATCTCGCAGCCATTCTGGAGCAACACGGCATCCAGAACGTGCGCAGCTTGTAAGGGGGCTTGCCATGAAACTGCACTTCGAGCCCAACCTCGACTACCAGATGCAGGCCATCGAGGCTGTATGCGATCTTTTCCGTGGTCAGGAGGTCTGCCGCACCGAATTCACGGTGACCATGAAATTGCCCGATGACGTGCAGATGTCACTGGGCGTGGCGCAGTCCGACCTTGGCGTTGGCAACCGCTTGACCCTGCTCGATGACGAGCTGCTCAAGAATCTGGCTGACATCCAGTTGCGCGGTGGCTTGCCGCCTTCCAGTTCGCTGACTTCGGGCGACTTCACTGTGGAAATGGAGACCGGCACCGGCAAGACCTATGTGTATCTGCGCTCGATTTTCGAGCTGAACAAACGCTACGGCTTCACCAAGTTCGTGATCGTGGTGCCTTCAGTGGCGATCAAGGAGGGTGTTTATAAAACCCTGCAGATCACCGAGGAACACTTCAAGGGGCTCTACGCGGGCGTACCCTTCGATTACTTCCTATACGACTCCGGTAAGCCGGGGCCGGTGCGCAATTTCGCCACGAGCTCCAACATCCAGATCATGGTGGTGACGGTGGGCGCCATCAACAAGAAGGATGTGAACAACCTCTACAAAGAGAGCGAGAAAACCGGCGGCGAGAAGCCCATCGACCTGATCAAGGCAACCCGGCCGATAATCATCGTGGATGAGCCGCAAAGCGTGGACGGCGGCATGGAAGGCCGTGGCAAGGAAGCACTGGACGCCATGAACCCGCTCTGCACGCTGCGCTACTCCGCTACCCATGTGGACAAGCACCACATGGTATTTCGCCTCGATGCCGTCGATGCCTACGAGCGCAAACTGGTCAAGCAGATCGAGGTGGCGTCGGCCACGGTAGAGGACGCGCACAACAGGCCCTTTGTGCGCCTGGTGAAGGTGGAAAACAAGCGCGGCCGCATCAGCGCCAAGGTCGAGCTAGATAAACAGACCGCCACTGGTGTGCAGCGGGCTGAAGTGACGGTCAGCGACGGCGACGACCTCCAGCAGAGCGCCGATGGCCGCGCGATCTATGCCGATTTTCGCGTCGGCGAGATCAACACGGCCAAGGGCGAAGCGTTCATGGAGCTGCGCTACCCCGGTGGCGAGGTGTTTTTGCAACCTGGCCAAGCCCACGGTGATGTGGATGCGCTTGCCGTGCAACGCGAGATGATCCGCCGCACGATCAAGGAACACCTGGACAAGGAGAAGCACCTGCGCCCGCTGGGCATCAAGGTGTTGAGCCTGTTCTTCATCGACGCGGTGGACAAATATCGTCAGTACGATGCGGACGGCCAGCCGGTCAAGGGTGTGTATGCGCAGATGTTCGAGGAGGAATATCGCCGTGCCGCCAAGTTGCCGGCTTACCAGAGTTTGTTTGCCGAGATCGACCTGGAGTCCGCCGCCGAAGAAGTGCACAACGGTTATTTCTCCATCGACAAGAAAGGCGGCTGGACTGACACCGCCGAGAACAATGCGGGTAACCGGGAGAATGCCGAACGCGCCTACAACCTGATCATGAAGGAGAAGGAGAAGCTGCTGTCCTTCGGTACGCCGCTGAAGTTCATCTTCTCCCACTCCGCCCTCAAGGAAGGCTGGGACAACCCCAACGTGTTCCAGATTTGCACCTTGCGCGACATCCAGACCGAGCGCGAGCGCCGCCAGACCATTGGCCGTGGCCTGCGTCTGTGCGTCAACCAGGATGGCGAGCGGGTACGCGGCTTTGAGGTCAACACCCTGACCGTGGTGGCCACGGAAAACTACGAACAGTTTGCCGAAAACCTGCAGAAGGAAATCGAGAAAGACACAGGCATCCGCTTTGGCATCGTGGAGCAGCACCAATTTGCCGCCATTGCCGTGACTGGCGCTGATGGGCACGCCGCACCGCTGGGCATCGAGCAATCAAAGGCACTGTGGGAGCACCTGAAAGCCGCCGGCCATATAGATGCCAAAGGCAAGGTGCAGGATTCACTGAAAACGGCGCTGAAGAACGGCACCTTGGAACTGCCGGACGAGTTTGATGCGCAAAAGGCCCAGATTGCTGAAGTGCTGCGCAAGGTGTCGGGCCGGCTCGATATCAAAAATGCCGATGAACGCAGGCAAGTGCCGCTGCGCAAGGGCAAGGATGGCAAGGCCGTTTATCTGAGTGACGAGTTCAAGGCACTGTGGGACCGCATCAAGCACCAAACAACGTACCGCGTGCAGTTCGATAACGCCAAGTTGGTGACGGATTGCATCGCAGCGTTGCAGAAGGCCCCGGTGATTGCCAAAGCACGACTGCAATGGCGCAAGGCCGACATCTCTATCGGCAAGGCGGGTGTCGCCGCGACGGAGAAAGCGGGCGCGGCGACCGTGGTGCTGGACGAGGCGGATATTGAGCTGCCGGATTTGCTGACCGACCTTCAGGATCGCACCCAGCTCACCCGGCGCACCATCGTCAGCATCCTGACGGGAAGCGGTCGCCTGAACGACTTCAAACGCAATCCGCAGCAGTTCATCGAATTGACTGCCGAAACCATCAACCGCTGCAAGCGCTTGGCCCTGGTCGATGGCATCAAGTACCAGAAGCTGGGTGACCAGCATGTCTATGCGCAGGAGCTGTTCGAGAAGGAAGAGCTCACCGGCTATCTCAAGAACATGCTGCTGGATACCCAGAAGTCGATCTACGAGCACGTGGTGTACGACTCGACCACTGAGCGGGATTTCGCCGATGGGCTGGAGAAGAACGACGCCATCAAGCTCTACGCCAAGTTGCCAGGCTGGTTCAAAGTGCCCACGCCGCTGGGCACCTACAACCCCGACTGGGCCGTGTTGGTGGAAGAAGACGGCACTCAGCACCTGTATTTTGTGGTGGAAACCAAGAGCAGCCTGTTCACCGACGATATGCGCGACAAGGAAAGCGCCAAGATCGAATGCGGCAAGGCGCATTTCACTGCGCTGGAGGGCGGCGAGAACCCAGCCCGGTATGTGGTTGCGCGCTCGGTTGGTGATCTTTTGACCGAGGCGGCAAAGGGGTAGGTTCTGCCGTCGCGACGGCACGATAAGTTTTCGTCATGCACACGAGCGGACACCGTAGCTTTGAATAAAGGAGTTTTTATATGAGCAATATCCCATTCGACCCGTCGAAATTCACGGCACCGAAAGCGAAGCCTCTACCCGTCGTGCTTCTTCTCGATGTCAGCGGCAGCATGAGCGGAGAGAAAATCCGCAATGTGAATGATGCCGTTCGCGATATGTTGGATACGTTCAGCGACACCGAGAACGGTGAAACTGAAATCCATGTTGCGATCATCACTTTCGGTTCTCAGGTAGCGCTGCATCAGCCGCTTGCCAGCGCCAGCGATATTCATTGGCAGGACCTTTCAGCTGGCGGCATGACTCCGCTTGGCACGGCATTGCAAATGGCCAAAGCGATGATCGAAGACAAAGATGTCATTCCTTCGCGTGCGTATCGTCCAACGGTCGTATTGGTCTCTGATGGTGGGCCTAATGATGCGTGGGAAAAACCTCTGAACGCGTTTATTAGCGACGGACGCTCTGCAAAATGTGACCGTTTGGCAATGGCGATAGGCGCTGATGCTGACGAGGCGGTACTTGGGAAATTTATCGAAGGCACCTCTAATCGCCTCTTCTACGCAGAGAACGCCAAGCAGCTACGTGACTTCTTCAAGTTTGTCACCATGTCGGTGACCATTCGCACGAAGTCACAGACGCCAAATAATGTACCTGAAGCGAGCACCATTGACATCCAGCCGGCCACAATCGAAGCACGCCAGGATAAACAGAACTCTGTGACACAAAGTTCTTCGACAGAAGATGGAGGGTATTGGTAATGGCACAAGCAATCGGCGATCCAGAAGAACTTGAGCGCTTCGCATATTCGTTACAACAATTTATTGATTCGCTCAACGATGCTGTCGGCAATCTTAACGGTGCCTTTGCTTCACTCGGAGACACCTGGCAAGACGAAAAGCGGGCGCGATTTGAGGAGGATTACAACGCGCTCGTTCAGCAGTTGCAACACTTCAACGACAACGCGTCCGAGCAGGTTCCATATCTGGCAGCGCTCGCGGCGCGGCTGCGGGATTATTTGCAAAGCTAAGGGCAGCGAGGTCGCAATGGCACAAGTTTCAATTGGGCAAGTGGAGAATTTGGAAGACCTCGTGCGCGATCTGCAGTCAGTGCGCGAGGCGCTAGAGGCCGCATGCCGCGAACAAATTGCTGTTGCGGAGCAGAAATGCGCAGAGGCTCGTGAAGAAGCGCAGAACAGCGCAAGCATGTTGGAAAGCGCCATCCAGCAGGAGCAAGCCGCCACGCAAAATGTTGACGGCGCTGAGCAAGCGCTCGATAGCAGTCAGAGCTCGCTTTCTTCCGCCGAGTCTGCGCTATCTGCTTGCCTTGCTCAGCCGCACGATGACGATGGACGTTGCCCGGACTGCTCCGGCGAGGACTCTGCCGTGGCTGAAGCAGAAGCCGCTGTTGAGCAGGCTCAGAGCATGCTGGAGCAAGCAAGAGCAGAGCTTGAGGTGGCGAAAGGAGATCGCATATCCATGGAGCAGCGCGTGGATCTTGCGAATCAGGCCGAGGCGATGGCGGAACATACCCTGGAGCAGACCCTACAAGCATGCAATGCGCACTTGGCAACTGTCGATCAGGCGATTGAAGCTGGCACTGCACGCTTGATATCCGCGCAACAAGCACTGGATGCTTATCTCGCGACAAACCCGTCCGCTGCGCAATTCCATGCTTGGTTGAAATGGGATCCAACCAAAGATGGCCGTCCCGTGACGCCAGATATATTGCGAGACCGCATGAACCTATCGTCAGAGCAGAGACGATTGCTTCAGGAATATCTTTACGACCGTGATCCAGCGTATCGCAAGC
Source organism: Pseudomonas sp. yb_9 (assembly GCF_043103635.1). Classification (NCBI taxonomy): domain Bacteria; kingdom Pseudomonadati; phylum Pseudomonadota; class Gammaproteobacteria; order Pseudomonadales; family Pseudomonadaceae; genus Pseudomonas; species Pseudomonas sp. yb_9. The sequence goes on from NZ_JBICKA010000006.1 coordinate 95,597, forward strand.
AGGTCGATAAATTTCGTAACCAATGGGTAGCCGCCAAGGGTGATGCAGAGCGAAACATCGTCGCACGTAAGGCACGGATACACCTGAGTGGTGAATTCGGCGAACAGATAGTTCGGCACGCACTTGCGCCACTTGGCGGCCGGATCGAGACGCAAGGGCGAACCTTTGTGGGCGACAACGGACGCTACACAAAAACAGATTTGATAGTCACTGACTTGCGGGTTCCGGTCATTCTGGGGCGTGGTGAGGGCATGGGGGCTCCGGTGGGCGGCTCGATGGCATTCGAAGTGAAATGCGGCAAGGCGGAATACCTCTATTCGCAGAAAGATCACATGATTTTTCAGGCCGAAGGGCACAAGCAAGCCGATGCGCAGTGCACTCTTTGCTCGCGAGACATCCACGATTTGCCAGAAGAAAAACAGAAAGAACTGCGCGATGCCTTGCGCGAAGCTGGCTCACCAATGGTGGGAATGTTGCCAAGGAAAAATGAAATAGATCAGTCCTGTCTTGATTTCATCCGCCAAAACGAGGAGGAGCAACCATGAAAATACGTTTCGCAATTATTAGCCATGACCTTCTCGCACAAGTCCGGGCTGAAGTTGATGTCCTCCTGCATGCAGTCAATGTCGGAGATATGGATGGCGTGGATGCGTCCACCGCACGCCTCTTGGAGCTGACAGTTGATTGCAGATCGATTGAGTTGTCCGAGGAAGAGTGGCGCGCATTTCTAAGCGAAATCAGGGCCAAGAACCCTGAGTTCGAGTCGAGCTACTTGTTGCCTGGGACTATTTGCGCGCCCCTGTTTCCAAACCTCTCGGTAGCTGACGACTATGTTCTCGAACTTCCAATCGATGGTGATATGGAAGAGGAGGAAGCTAATGTTTGATGAGGCCTTTGGAATGGCTGCGATGTGTACTGGAAAATTTCGCGAGGGAGTGCGTGATACGTTCGGCGCATCCATTGTTGCCGATGTACTTGATCCGATTCTCAAGGAAGTCGATTCACTCCGCATTCTCAATGCTGCTTTCAAGCAGCAAGCGTTCGCCATTGATCGAACCTTGAATGATGCGCGCGAGCTGCAGTTCAAAGACAGTGGGTGGAATCAATGAGTCGAAGCGCGAAGGATATTCAGAGCGTAATTTCCAAGCTACACAAGGCAATTGCGGACTATCAAGAAGGTTGTGCGCGCATCGACCGCGAATTCGATACCACTAAAAAAGCATTAAACGAAGATCAGGAGCGCAATCGGAGCATAAGGAAGTCGAATTGGCAGGCAGGCTTTGCCAAAGAGTGGGAAAGAAATGCAACTGCTATAGCGAACGCAAGTTCGCAGCTTAGACAACATCAGCCTGCCTTCGTGGATTTTGTCGTAGACAAGCCATTGATGGCATCGGAAATTCCAGCAGGTCTTGTGCTTGGCTCGGAGCAAGTCTCTTTTGAGAAGCTCTCTTGTCATGCCTCAAAAGTCATCTCATTTCCCTTCTCCAGCGCTCTTATTTTTCCACAAGGCGATGCAGAGCAGAAACACCTCGTGCATTGTCTCTTGTTACGGTTGCTGCAGGCTTTGCCAGTAGGTCAAATAGAGTTGACACTGATTGACCCCCTGCAGCAGGGGCAATCGGTCGAGCCATTCCTGCCATTGCTGAAGGTTGAGCAATTGGTGCCGCAAGGTCATGTTCTTACTCGTTCGGACGAAATCGAAGCCGCGCTCGGCAAGCTGACGGACGAAATCGAGGAGTTGATCCAGCAGCGGTTCAATGACAAGGCATCCAACTGGTCACAATACAACGCAGTTCAACCCGATGCCCCGTTGCCTTACAAGGTAGTACTGCTCTTTGATGTGCCAGAGCAAATATCGGAAAAATCTCTTTGGTTCCTTGGACGCATTTGCGAAAACGGTCCACGCTGCGGTGTGCTGCCCATCATTGCAATTGATGAGCAGCGCATGGAAGACCGGCGATATGAAAAGCTCAACGCCACGCTGAAAAACTCAACCACGCAACTGAATGATCTGTTGCAACGCGCTGGGGCTGGCGAGCTGTCATTCACATACCAGCCGGAGCAATGGCCGCGACAGGATGTGCTGGATGGCTTTCTCGCAAAGCTCGTTGAAGATTGTGCTGCCAAGACGCGCTTCAAGAAAACGATGCCTGATCTCTGGACGAGCTTCGGCAAGGGGGAGACGACTCTTGGTGGCTTTGATATTCCCATTGGCTGGACGACCGCAGGCGACTTCGCGACCCTGAGACTGGGCGCGACGGACTCCGAGCATCATGTACTGCTTGCGGGGAAGACAGGCTCGGGAAAATCCAATCTGCTCCATGTTTTGATTCACACGTTATGCGAGAAATATCCGACCGAGGAGCTTGATCTTTATCTACTGGATTACAAGGAATCGACTGAGTTCAATATTTACGCAACGCCCCCAGTCCCACAGGCCCGCCTTGTCGCTACGGAAAGTGACCCTGAATATGGCGTCACTGTATTAAGGCATCTTGTGGATGAACTGGAAACGCGTGCACGCATATTCAAGTCAAAAAATGTCAACGATTTCAGCGAATACCGTAAATCAAGCGGGGTACGGTTGCCCCGCGTTCTGCTAGTCATAGATGAGTTCCAAATTCTGTTCTCAGAAAGTCGCCAGGTGGCAGAAGCTGCTGAGCAGCTGCTGTCGAAGCTCTTGAAACAGGGGCGCTCGTTCGGTATTCACATCCTCCTGGCTACTCAGACTTTGAAAGGCATCAACGCACAGTCAATCGGAAGCATCATCACCCAGTTGGGATGCCGTATTGCACTGGCTTGTGGGCAGGAAGACTCCGCAATGATCCTCGGGGGCGGGAATTGGGCAGCCGCAGAGCTGCGCAGCCCACCTGAAGGCATCATCAACAATGCTAATGGTGCCAAATCCGGCAATGTGAAGTTCATGATTCCATTCGCCGGAGAAAGTGAGCATCGACGTGATTTGTTGACGAAGTTGATAGCGCGTACATCTCTTTCTGGGGTGGCTGAAAAAACCAAAATCTTCAGCGGTGCATTCCTTCCGCAGATACCGTCTCCCTTTGAATATCAGACAGCTTGTGCGCATGAAGAAGCTCTTCTTTTGGGCGAAAACCTCGCATTCGATTCAAAACCGTTGACGGTACCACTTCCTCGTCGATCCGCGTTCAATGTTCTATTCAGCGGCTACAATGACCACATTCACGATGGACTCCTGTCCGCTACGCTTTTTAGTCTGACTTTCGTCGATGGCTTTGATGAAATCGTGTACTTCAACGCGCGCGGGGTCCCCCCAGGAGGAGGATTCTCAGCCGCAGCGCAGATGCTCGGTGCACGCCTCAAGATATTCGACGATATATCCGAGCTACCACTTCAAGCGATATCAGACGATATTGGGAATCGCCGCGTAGCATTGATTATCGATGGCCTGGATTCCGAGAAAGCACTACAGCCAGCCCCAGCGTTTAGATCGCTCAAGCCTGGCGAACCACCTACCCCGGCTGACTTGTTAAAGCGTCTCGCCGAGGACGGCCCAAGAAAGGGGACGTTTGTATTTATTTTTGTTGACCGTTGGCAGCGCTGTGCCAGTGCCAGCAAAGACCTTTTCTCCTTTTTCGAATTGCGCGTGGCGTACTGCATGAACGAAGACGATGCCGGATCGCTTGTGAGTGGCGGTGTTGGTAAGTTCAAAGGTATTGAAAAACCGAGCCGAGCTGTATTCGTAAACAAAATGACGAATGACATCACATGGTTCCGGCCATATGTTCAGGAAAGCACTCAATGAAGAGGTTTCTGCTCACGTGGTATGGAATCACCGATTTTCGCGCGTCTCTGGGGTTTGAGAATACCGACGGCCCTATTGCGAGCGCCCTTGCGGGTGCGTCCTACTCGGACATCATTATCCTGGGTTACACCCGGACGGATAATGATGCCTGCGAATTGATCGAGGCGCAGAAGACGTTCACGCTTGAATTGGCGTCAATACGAAGCATGGGGCAAGAGAAAGACTGGAAGCTTACTAATCAGTTTGTCTCCAGGTTCGCTAATACCTCTGTCGCACATGAACATTTTGAAGCCTGGCTGAAAAAGAAAACCGCCGCCCTGGGCTGCAACGCAAGGATCCGTTTAAATAGCGAGAAACTTTACCAGCTCAACGACACCGAAGGTATTTACGCTAGTGCAATGCGGGCGCTGGATGGGGTTGAACAGGAGCCAGGTGAAAAGCTCGTCACGCTCTATCTCAGCCCAGGAACTCCGGTGATGGCCTTTGTCTGGGCGCTCGCGGCGCTGAGCTACCCTGAACTCAAAAAAAGACTCATAGCATCGTCCATCATTGGCAAAGCACCCGAAGTCATAGCGTTGCCTGCCGAGTGGCTTGAGCGACACAGCTCAAAACAGGCTGCGATCCGAGGCATCTCCAACGGGTTCGATGTGACATTCCATCTTTTTGGTGAGCAACGGATGCCTGCCTTGTTGAGCATCCGGCAATTTGAGTCGGCGCATCACATTTTTGTCAACTCAAAAGACTTCCCTGCTGCATGTATGCGAACCTTTATTGGCTCTCGGGACCTGCATGAACTTACCGTTGACCCCTGGGATGATCGCGCTGTTCACGAACAAATCACCAAGCTGGCAAAGCAATTTCCAGAAAAAACACAAATTGGAATCAATTTAACTGGCGGCACAAAACTGATGTTTGCTGGCGCGCTCTCTGCTGCGCGTCAACTGGGCGCTGTTCCGTTTTATTTTGATAGCAAGAATCGTCACGTCACATTCATTGACAGTGTTCGGCGCGAAAAAATCAGGCAGATTGATTCAATCGAAACATTTTTGCGCCTGAATAGCGACGGATTGGAGATTGCAGGCAGTTCCTTTATGAAGGATATATCGCCAAGTCGCCAACTTCTGACCAAGGCTCTTTGGTTGCATCGTGACAAGGTGCGTAGATTTTATAGAGAACTTACCGACTATAACAATGCATTCAGGCCATTCGAGATTTGTCGTGACGGCTTCAATTTCAAGCTGGATGACATGGAGGCAGTATCCGTCCAGGGCTACGGATTGGATCTGAGATTTGAGAAATGGCCTGATTTCGCCAAATACCTATCTGGCGGCTGGTTCGAGGAGTTTGTTTATTTGCAGTGCAAACCCTACGAGGATGCTGGCGTCATTCAAGACTTGCGCATCAATGTCAAGCTGAACTTGAATTTAGAAGAGTCAAAAGGCTATTCGAGCTTCGGTGTTGAATACAACGAGCTGGACATCACATTCACCGACGGTTATTCGCTTTATATCGTGGAATGCAAGGCGGGCAATGTAACGCAAGAGCAGATTATGAAGCTGCAGAACCTTGTGCGCTTCTACGGAGGAATTGAAGGTCGCGGTATCGTTGCCTGCTGTGTTCCCCCAAATACTGAGTCGGCCAAGAAAAAAATAAAAGATGCCAGACTGATGCTTTGGAGTGGTGCATCACTTTCTGAGCAGATAACGGCAATGATGAACAGCATCACTGAGCGGGCTGAAGCGAGTGAGGCAACGCCATGATGCTCCATTTGGTTTGCGACATCTCCGGCAGCATGAGTGAAGGAGGCAAGCCCTTCATCCTGCGAACCTTGGCCACGACCGTGGCGCAATGGGTGCGGCAAGGGTATGGAAAGGCGGAAATCCGCCTTTGTGCTTGGAGCAGCGAGGCACGCAGCATCCCGGACTGGAGCGTCACGGACGATCTCCCGGTCGAAATGCTGGTTTGCCATGGAAGCACCAATGGCCAGGCGCTGGTTCAACTGCTGGGTAACGAGCCGGATGGAAAGGTTCTGATCCTCACGGATGGATTCTGGACAAGAGACGACGTGAAGACCCTGAGCCGCTGGCAGGAAGGTCTACCGCCGGACACGCTGCGCGTCATCCAAATCGGCGCGGATGCCAACCCACATCTTTCCAAGGGGCTCAAAGGCGCAAAGGTGTTTGCCGCAGAAGAAGTGCTCGCCGTACTCGATAACTGGCTGCAGGCGGATGAGGAATGGGCATGACGCTTTGGAAAAGTTTTGGGGCAAGCGTTCGCGGCCCGAGCCATATCGCCGAAGGTTTGCCAAATCAGGATGCATGGGCGAAGTTTCACCATGTTTGGGGTGATGGCATCGTCGTGTCCGACGGAGTTGGCTCCAAGCCCTTCTCCAGCTTCGGCAGCCATGCTGCCTGTCTCGCCGTCGAGTTCGCAGCCCGGGCTTGTTGCACCGGTGGTGAAATCGAACACAACGCGCTGTTTAGCAACATCCAAGCTAACTGGCTGAGGCTTGTCGCTCCGCTGGAACCTCGCGATTGCGCGGCCACCTGTCTCTTCGCACTACACCTGGATGGCGTAATCCACCTAGGGATGCTTGGCGACGGACTTGCCGCTATTGCCAAGTCCGATGGATCAGTGGTTTCGCTGTCGGAAAACAAGACGCAAGGCTTCTCCAATATCACTACTGCGCTGTCCTCCAAGGTCTCCGCCAAAGACTGGCAGTATTTGTCGCTGCCGGGGGAGCAGTGCATCGCAGTATTGCTCTGCACCGATGGGGTGGCTGACGATTTGGATAACGCTGACGGGTTTGTGAGCAGTTTCGCCGAAACGCATCGAACCCTCGCACCGGTAAGTGCCAACCGGCGCATCCACGAGATGCTCGAAAACTGGCCCACGCCCAAGCACAGCGACGATAAAACCCTCGCCTGCCTGTGCAGTGAGGAGGTTGCAGATGAGTAACGCCGAACACCAGGCTCTGAAGCCACTTGTGGATGAATACAACAATGTTCATCAGATGGCCGATGAGCTTGCGCGCGGTGGACAAGGCGTGGTCTATCGCACCAAGGATGCGGATTTGGCCGTCAAGCAGCCGCTGGACGCTGCCGGCCAGCCGGACAAAAACGCCAATCTGCGCGAGCGCTTCCAGCACGTCCGCCTGTTGCCCATACCACGGCGCATCCCCGTTTCCCTGCCACTCGCCATCCTGCGCGACGAGCCGGGCTATGTGATGCGTCTGTTGAACGGCATGAAGCCCTTCGCCAGTTTCGATTTGGACGGCAGAAGCAAAAAGAAGCTGGAAGATCAAAGCCAAGCCTTGCCCCAATGGCTGACGAAGATTCCTGACAAGGACCTGGCGCTGCGACTACTGCATTACGCACAAACTGGCTCCACCCGCCGCCGTTCGCTCGCGCTTGCCAAGTGCGCTGCCATCCTCGCCCGCCTGCACAGCGCTGGACTGGTCTATGGCGACATTTCCACCAACAACGCTTTCATTGGCGAAGACGACACCACCGATGTCTGGCTCATAGATGCCGACAATATGCGCCTGGAGTTACCCAGCGGCGGTGTGTCCGTCTATACGCCGGGCTACGGTGCACCGGAGGTAGTGCAGGGCCGTGACCAATCCCGCCCGCGAACCGACTGCTGGGCTTTCGCTGTGATGACATTCAAGCTACTGGCGCTTTGCCACCCTTTCATTGGCAAGAAAGTACTGGAGCCCGAAGATGAAGAAGACGGCTGGGATGCCGACCCTGCGCCCAATGGCACTGCCACCGATCTGAACGAACAGGCATTCGCTGGTTTCTTGCCTTTCGTGGATGACGAAGATGACGATTCCAACGAAGGAGTTGGAGGCCTGCCCCGTGTATTAGTCGCAACAGAAGGATTACGCCGCCTGTTTCAGGAAACTTTCGGTGCAGGACGTGAACTGCCGCACCGCCGCCCGACAATGGCGTTCTGGACATTGGAGCTTGCGAGGGCGGCGGATCAGTCGCTGGATTGCCTCGAATGTGGCATGAGCCATTTCGCCGATGAATACGCGCAATGCCCGTATTGTGGCGCGGCGCGCCCGGCTTTCATTCGCGTCAAAACGCCACGTTGGGAAATCCTGATTCCTGGTGGTGCCACGGAGTTCAGATTGCCGCAGCGGCTTTTTCACCCGTTTTCATTCGAGTATTTCGATAACACAGCATACGAAGCCATGCTGAACTGCGCGGCCAAAACCGCAGTCCCCGTGCGGGGCACGCTGCCTTTCCCGGACAACCTCACCTTTGAGTTCGTGGAGGGCTGCAAATGAAGTTTCAGGACATTCCTGTCAACATCATAACTGTCCGCATCAAGCGGTCTGACAATGTCGAAGCCCTGCAAGAGCAGCCAGTATTCTCGGTAGAGGCCAGCCTATCCCGCGCAGATGAATTTGAAATCCGCCTGAGAGACGCGGTTGTTTTCGTTCGCCCCGTCGCGGCTGTTGACATCCGCCGCCTCAACGCTGAACTTGCCAGTGGGCGTTCCCTGCTTGCACAACTTGAAAACCCTGCCGCCGATGGCAGCATCGAGCTGAAGATCGGTTTTTTCACCGGCGTCTGCCTGGAAATGGGCGATGTTGAAATCGGTGTGGATGAGTATGTGCAAGAAAAGATGCGGACGAAGGGTGAGGCACTTTACAAGAGGCTGGGCGAACTTTGCTGCTTCCAACAGGGAAACGACGCATTTTTCTTCCTGACTGCTGGCCCGGCGATTGATGAAGAACTGAAACCTGTCGGCGAGGACACGCCACGCGATGCAGCTGCGGAGCCGACCCGAATAAACGCTTTCTGTGTTACTGGCGAAGGTATCCGCTTCATTGCCACCGAAAAAGCAATGCCAGGCGGCCAAACTATCTACATCGCCACCCGTCTAACCAAGCCAAAGAAGGAACCTGACCGCACCTTACGCCTGGCCAAAGGTCGGCTGCGTTTTGTGGACTGGACACAGGCGGGACAAGTGCAAATTCTTGCCAAAGCGCAAATGACAGCACTCACTCAGGACGATGGAAGCTATCTGAAAAAGTGGGACGAGTTTGGTGAGGTTGAAGGTGAACTGCTGCTCAAGCAAGCACGCGAAGTGGGTGCTTTGCAATTCACGGAGATGGTGCCGAAACGGGATGGAACTGTCGGAGTTCGTATTGCGCAGGCATCAGATTCTGCGTGGGGCGCACTGAGACAAGGCGCAGTACCTGAAGTTGAACTGGTGGACGAGTTGCCGGACTACTTGCAGGATGAAAACCTGAGCTTCACGGATTTTGCGAGAGGGATCGAAAAAAAGGAGGGGGAACACAGCAAGCTCGGTGAAAAACGCGAGCTGCGCGAGAAAAATACCTATTTCAGTGTCGCAGAGTTTGACGAGGAAACTCGCGTACTCACGCTTAAAGCCGAGGCTCTACCCAAGGAATTCGGCACGCTCATCCTGTCGCTGGCGGGCGAATCTGCTCAGATCAAGCGCCGCATGGCCGCCCGTCAAGCCATTCTGGAAGGCCGTGCCGCCAACCCCCAGCTTGGGCTGTTGATTGAGGCGCAGGGGCGAATCACACAGATCCGGCCATCGCAAAAAGTTCAACCGCTCACGGCCTTCGTTCGCAACAAGGTCTTTCGCAATCCGCCCACCGTCATGCAGGAAAAGGCCATCGAGGCCGCCCTAAAAACGCCAGATATAGCGTTGATCCAAGGCCCGCCCGGTACCGGCAAGACCACCGTCATCGCTGCCATTCTGGAGCGCCTGAACGAGATGGCCGACAAGCGCGGCGCGAGCATCAAAGGCCAAATTCTGTTGACAGGCTTTCAGCACGATGCGGTGGAAAACATGATCGAGCGGCTCTCGCTCAATAGCCTGCCCGTGCCGAAATTCGGCAAACGGTCTGGCGCGACGGAAGACGATCTCAGCACCTTCGAGCGCAATCTTGAGGATTGGTGTTCAAAGTTGGCCGCCGAACTACGTGAACGAAACCCACAGATTGCCGAAGTTGAGCAGGAACGGGAAATAAAAAACCTGTGCCTGCAATATGTCCAAGCCCCGTCACGCGTGCTGGCCGCCAGCCTTGCTAGGAAAATCGCAGCGCTCGGCAGTGTAATTCTTGGCGAAGACGGCGCTCGACGGTCGACGAATTTGGCGAAAAAGCTCGCGCACGAGGAAAACCTCAACGATGGCTCCACCCAATGGCTTGATGCAGCGCGCCGTCTGCGCGTTCGCCATGAAAGCTTTTCTGACGACGGGCCAGAAAGGGCGATGGACGCACTGGATGACCTGCGTGATGTGCTTGAAGAAGACGAACGCAAACTGCTGGACAAAGCCAGTCTGTGGCGCAATGAAGATGGCCCAGCGCCATTTTTGGACAACCTGGTCGCGTTGAAAAAGAGGCTCCTCGCCCGGTTCACCGCTCCACCGATTCTTCGCGTGGAAAAGCAGAACGACGCAGTGCTTGCATTGGCAGAATTCGCCATACAACGCATCAAAAACGCCGAGTATTCGGCTAAGGATAAAAAATCTGCTGCGCTGGCCGAGTTTCTAGCCGAACTGGAAGGCAACCCCTATGGCATGGTAGATGCCCTGTCCGAATACAGTTTTGCCTTTGCCGCCACCAGCCAGCAGAGCGTCAATCGTGCAATGCAAAAACGCAAAGGGCTTGTCGGGCGCGATGTCAATCAAAACCAGAAAGGCATGGAATACGAATATGTCATCGTGGACGAAGCCGCCCGTGTCTCGCCTCGTGATTTGATGGTGGCTATGGCGCAAGGCAAGCGCATTATTCTGGTCGGCGACCATCGACAATTGCCGCACATCATTGACGAAGAGGTGGCTCGCCAGATGGAGGAAGGCGAAACGGGTGAGGACGAAAATGACTGGCTAAAAAAATCCATGTTTCAGTATTTGTTCTCCGAGCGTTTAAAAACACTGGACAAGAACTTCCCAATTATCGACAGCACCACTGGCCGCGTTACACCACGTTGCATCACGCTGGACAAGCAATACCGCATGCATCCGCTGCTGGGCAGCTTTATCAGTAGAAATTTCTATGAACGCTTCGACCCGGAGGAGCAATTTGGCTCCGGGCGACCAGCAAGCGATTTCGCCCATGATCTGCCAGGCACGAACGGCAAGTCTGCCGTTTGGATGGATGTACCAGCACAAAGAGGAAAACATCAAAAGGACGGAACCAGTTGGACGCGCCCCGCAGAAGTCACTGTCATCGCTCGCCAGTTACAGGCGTGGATGAGTTCGGATGCAGGGAAAGATCTCTCCTTCGGTGTTATTTCATTTTATAAGGCGCAGGCCGACAGCATCAGGGAACAACTCAAAAGGAAATTCGGCGGGATCGTGAACGATGACAAGCAACTGCGTGTTGGAACGGTGGACTCTTTCCAAGGCATGGAATTCGATGTCGTCTTCCTCTCAATGGTGCGAACCTTGCCGCAAAACTGGCAGCCAAAGGATGATGACCGCGACAAACAAGCTAGAGCGCTGTTTGGCCATCTCTGTCTTTACAACCGTCTGAATGTCGCCATGAGCCGTCAGAAGAAGCTGCTGGTGGTCGTTGGAGATACGGGGTTGCTGCAAAGTGAACTCGCGAAGGAGTTCGTGCCTGGACTGGTGGATTTCCTTCAGATATGCCGCGAGCAAGGGGTGATGCTGCCATGTTGAGGCTCCTTGATTACGGCAAACCTGCCCCCTTCGGTGAGACCATCGGTAGGCCGCGCCACCTTGCGTGGCCGCTGAACGCATACCGCGTGACCTTGCCCAGAGTTCTTGACGATGGCAATGGCTTGAACGCATTTGAGCGTGTCATCCTGAAACTACTCGACGCTGCCGGTCGTATGGATGCCGATGCGCTGGCGGCTGAAACCCGCATCCCACTCGATTTGGTCAAGAGCGTTCTGCTTCGTTTGCAAGACAAGGACTTGATTGACGAACACAATGCCGTCATTGAGCGGGAGCGTGAAGATGAGCGCGCGCCGGTGTTTGTCACTGCGCTGGTCTTTCGCGAACTCGCCACCGGGAGAATTCTGCCTTTTCTGCATCGGCTGGACGACACAAACCCCATGCGGAAAAAGGAATGCGAGGACAAAGACTTCCGGGTAATCCGCTGGGATGGTGACCGCAGAAAAGCGATACCAGCGCCGCGTGATGTAATCAGAACTTTGCGCGCCATGAAAAAGCGTTCGTCTGCGTTCGGCCAGGACAGCAAGATGCCCGCAGTCCAACAGATCACGATAGTCGCCGAGCCCGAGCTGCTTCACCTTGACTGCCCTATCGCCATCCAGAAAAGCGATGGCGAGTTCCGTATAGCTGACCCGTTCGGCAACGGTTTCTCCTTGATTCTCGAAAATGCGTTCGAGAAACTTTTGGAGCAGGATGAAAGCCTCAGCAAGTGGCTGCATGGTTGGAAACAGTCATTAAGCACTCCTCGTCCAGAAAAGCAGGATGCCACGCCAAAAGAGCCGTTCGACAACGATGCCAACCGGCAACGCTACCCGAAGCTCGTCGCCAATTTGCGCCCCTTGCGGAATAGCCCGTTCCGCTCCATCGCCCAAATCCATGCCGCAATCGAATGGGCGCTGTTCTATACCTGCTGCCGCAGACCGGTTGATTCCGTTATTGCAAGGCTGAAATTCACTACGCAAGACCAACACGCAGCCCTGCTTGAGCAGGCCGCGAAAGCCCTCTGTCTTGAGCAGCCGCCGATTGGCTTCAGGCCGATTCGGGAAGGTAAGCTGCGGGAATTTGAGGACGGCGGCGCGTTCCAAGAGACGGTTCTTGCCATAGCTTTGCTTCAAGCGCAAGACGACGCTTTGCATCCCTTGCGCCGTGTTGCGGCCGCGTATTCAGACCTCATCACTCGCCTGTTCGCTATCAACGCCAAACGCAACGAGAAGGGCCACGGCAAGGGCGGCGCAGACGCACCGCAGCAGGCACTAACTGACGATTCGTTCATGCGCGAAGTCGTTCATGCGCTTGTGCCAGGCATCGTGTTTACCGACACGCCTCCTACCGCGCCGGACAAGGACGAGCAGGGTGATGCACTGCTGGATGCCCGCACTAGCATTCAGGAGGAGTTCGGCCACCAGTTGTTCAACCGCCTGGGCGCAAACTTGCAAGACCGGCTGGTTCACGCGGAACGTTTTTTCCAGTCTTGCCATGACGGGGATGACGCTTTGGCCTATGTCCGCGACCTTTATGCCGCAATCCAGTCATCATTTGAGAGAGCTTTGACAGGCAGGCTGCCGTCCGATACCAGTGACGCGCAGCTCAAAGACACGGCTGAACGCAAGGCTGTTGAGGCTGGTTTCTGCGAAGGCTTGTCGGAGAGCCTGCGAACCGTCAAAACATCGGCTGTGCGCCAGGCATTGCAAGGCGGCAGCCAAACGCTCGGGGCTTGCGTTCTTGCATGGCTGCTGGTGAGCGATGCTGATGAACTTGCCGCAATTCATGACACGCAGCCGTCCTTGATCGGCGATATGGCAAACCTTATCGCTCGGCGTGGGCATGGCAACGAGCCGCTGCCATTGCCCAAAGAGAACATCGCACAGCTTCGCAAAGCTGCTTTCACAACTATCAGAACACTTATGGAATCTTGAAAATGAACAGCCCCGTCCAACCCGACACCGAAGCCCAGCGGCTTGCCGATTTGAACGCGCGTGAGAGCTGGATAAACACCAAGGAAAGCGAAATCGCCAGCCGTGAAACCGCCGTGGCTACACGTGAAAGGGATGCGACTGCAGAGCGTCAAGTCATCGAGCAAGACAAGGCCAAGCTGGCGCAGCGCGAGCAGGCCGTCACGCAGGCTGAGCAAAAGTGTGATGCAGGTTTTGCCGATGAACGAGCCGCGCTGAATGATGAGCTGCGTGAAAAGCGCGCCCAGGGCGAAAGAGCAATTGCCGAGATGCGAGAGAAAAACCTTTCAGCGTTGGAGGTTGAAATTTCCGAGCTGAAAGCAAAGCGACTGGGTGCGGTTGCCCATGCCGAAAACGCCGAACGGGAGCGCATTCGGACAGAAATCGCCCAAGAGCGCGATGCATGGACAAAACAACAGGGTGACGCTCGAAAGCAGTTGAATGCAGAGCGCACGGAATTTGAGAAACAAAAAGGCGCACTCTCCGCCTTGCAAAGCGAAGTCGAAGGAAGACAGGCAGAGCTTGAGACTTCAGAGCGGACACTCGAACGCAAAGAACAACGGCTGGAACAGCAGAACCAGAGGCGCAGCGAGCAACTGGACGATGAGGTTGAGAGGCGTGTTGAGGATCGCCGAAAATCGCTAGAGGCTGCTCTGCAATCTGCCAAAGAGGAAAACATTCGACTGCGCGAGGCGTTTAAAACTCAAGACGAACTTCTCGGCGCGTTCGAACAGTTAAAGTTGCAACTTGGTGGCAAAGACCCTGCTGAAATTCTGCGTGCGCTGAACAGCCAGGCCGACGAACTCAAACGCCTACGAGAGGAGCTTGCTACCCGACCTACTGAGGAAATGCGCGAGCGGTATCAAGCCCTTGAATCAGAAGCCAAAAATCAGAAAACACGGGCAGACCAGTTAGAACGGCAACTTTCCACCAATGAGGCTGCGGTCGCTGAAATTGGCGAGCTGCGCCGTCAAGGCTCGGAGCTCAACGCCGAAAACAAATCTCTGGCGCAAAGGGCATCCATCTTCGAGGGAGCAGCCAACGAAGCGCAAGCCGAACTCAAGCGTTTGCGTGCAGCTTATGAGCGCCCTGCTGAAGTTACCGCTCGCTACAAAGAAATTGAGATGCCGCACATCAGTGTGGATAAGGTCAAGCAGCCGGTGCAGCACGAGATCGATGAGCTAACTTGGCTCACTGGGATTGGTAATGCTTGCGATACATACGGACTACATTTCAATCCACGTATTTTGAAAGCTTTTCATACAGCTCTCAAAACAGCGGAATGGTCGCCGCTCACTGTCCTGGCAGGGGTTTCCGGAACCGGAAAATCCGAACTGCCGCGCCTCTACTCGCACTTTGGCGGAATTTATTTCGAGCCGCTGTCTGTCCAGCCTAATTGGGATTCGCAGGAATCCATGCTGGGCTTTTTCAATTCCATAGACAATAAATTCGATGCACAGCCGGTGCTGCGTTTTCTCGCGCAAAGTCAGATATCAGGCCGCGAACAATATGAACAGCGCATTAGACGTTGGCAGAGTATGTCGCCAGATCAGCAAATAGCACTTGACCCTGAGAAGGACAAAGAGCTGATTGAAGCGTTGAAACAAGCAGATTATCCAGGATTGCAGGACGCAGTGTGTCTTGTTCTGCTTGATGAGATGAATCTGGCACACCCTGAGCTTTATTTTGCAGAGTTTTTGAGCAAGCTAGAACTGCGGCGTGGCAGAAAGGGTGATGATGTTCCGTTCATACCGGTGAAAATTGGCGCCGGCATGGAACCCTATAAGCTTCCCCTCGGTCGTAATGTACTCTGGACAGGGACGATGAACCAGGACGAAACCACCAAGTCCCTTTCGGACAAGGTGCTTGACCGTTCCATCATCATCAACTTTCCGCGCCCGACGGAACTCAAACGCCGCCTGAAGCTTGCTCCACTTGATGACAAAAATCGAGGCCCGGCGCTACACAAAACGTCGTGGCAGAGTTGGCTAGCACAGGGCAGCAACTTCTCCGACGATCAAGTCAGCCCGTTCAAAAAATTCATTGAAGCAATCAATGCTTCTTTAGCGGTTACAGGCCGTGCCCTCGGTCACCGCGTTTGGCAATCCATTGAATACTACATGGCCAATTACCCGGATGTCCGTGCTGCACGCGATAAAGATGCGCTTGCCAGAGCTATGCATGTCGCCTTCGAGGATCAACTCGTGCAGAAGGTCATGCCCAAATTGCGGGGTATTGATACACGCGGCAAGAGCAAGACAGAGTGCCTGGACAGGATTCGTGGACAACTCGTTACAGGAATCGGCAGTAACTCATTCAATCTGACAGAGGATTTCGACCTTGCCTGTGATCTTGGCTATGGTCAGTTTATTTGGCAGTCGGCAAATTACCTAAACGTCGGTGACACGGAAACCAATGATAGATCCACGGCCAGTCGAGACTCGGACAATGCTGAATTGCCACACTCCCTTTTTATGAAAGATGAACCAGATTCAGACAAGCGTCATAAAATGTGGAACTTAAAGACACCAGAGCAACGAGATGAGCTGCGCGTGAAACTTGAAGAAAATGCCAGAGCAGGAAGGATTCACGCCAAGCAATGAGTATTACTCTGGAAAAAATCTATACCGACTTCCGTGCCAAAGAAAAACTTGCCAAAAAACTGCTTGAGCAAATGAATTGGTTTGGTTCAATCACGGATTTCGATCCTAAGACCGGCGCGGCTCTGCCGAAATCCTTGTCAGGGTTCCTCGCCAAAGTCGCACAGCCAGAAGCGAGTGAGATAACCCGTGACCGCCTTTGGCGCATAACGGAACACTGCCGCGCTTCTGTCGAGCGATTATTTCATTCTCTCAACGAAAGTCCTCGCCGCGAACACGCTCTACTGCCTGTTCATGCTGTGCGTGAACTGGATGCCAACAGTTTTATTAAGCTGAGTAATCGTCCGGGTCGTACCATTCGGGAAAAACTGGCAGGTAACCCCTACATACAGGCTGTGCGTCGTTTTCAATCCGTCGACCTGCCGGAAAATCGCTTGCTGAAAGCCTTTGCCATTCGCCTTGCGGAAATGCTTGATTTACGCGGTGATTGTCTCGGTCAAGAGGATGAGCTTCTATCAAAAATCTACTTATGGTTGCGTTCTGATGAGGCGCAAGCCATCGGCAATTGGGAAAATCTGCCACCTAACAACACGCTACTAGCACACCGAGATTACCGTCACGTGTGGGATGCATGGCGCTGGCTGCAAACCCTCGATGAGGACATCACCAGCGACCTTTCTCAACTGGATGTCCGCGAGAAAACCATGCGCCTTTGGCAGCAATGCGCGCAAATGTGGCTTGATGGAAAGCATCTTTTTGCTGAGATACCGTTACTATTCGATTATGAAAAGTTTGAGATTCTTCCGTGGACTTCCAAGCCACCTTTGTTCAAGGAAGTGAAGTACAAGATGCCCCGGCATTTGCGACAAAGCGCGAGTGCCGAACCAATTTGTGTTGATATCACAGCCCTGCATCCCCGCTATGCCAGTGGTGACGGAAAAGGAGCGCAGTCGCTGGCGGCCCCCTTTCTTTGGCAGAGGTGGCAGCGCGAAAATGAAACCGTTGACATCGAACTCTTTGGTTCCGATGCCGTTTGGCTGAATCCCGATGCGACCACCATTTCTGCGCCAGATCTGTTTTTCGCCAAAGACAACGCCACTGAGCTTTTTGACCCCGCCGCCCGCGCGTTCACTACTCGGCTACGCGAAGAGTTCAAGAACGATACACTCATCTGGCTTGCGCCTGACTTTCTCAACGATTTCGAGCTTGAAGTCATCCGTCGCAACCTCAACGCGCGTTTCCCGAATGCCGAGCCGTTGCCGCGAAGTGTGGCGGCCGTGTTCGCTCAAGCTGACCCGGCCAAAATCACGGGCGAGGGTTACGCCATCATCGTCGTTGATTCCATTGGCGGCAAGACGACCGCCACCAAGCTCATCGCCAAGCGCGACAAAGACCTGGCGAAACGTCTTCCCATCACCAAAGGCTTTTATTGGGAGCGTTGCCCGCCGGTTGTTATCCCTGGCGAGGAAGCAGAAAGGCTAGGTGGCAGCGGCTACGACATCATCACGCTGGATGCCAACGGGCGGTGGCACGATGCGATCCGCCCGGCAAAGCCCCCATTCATTGAGGCAGCACACCTGAAGCGTATTCCAAACATCGGGAATTTCGCGTTCTGCATCAATTTGATGGAAAGCCCCGTTATGGGCGGAATCCATCTACATGCTTTACAACAACAGGTGGCTGATATTCCACTTTGGCGCGACCAGATTCCTGAGCTTTCAGTCAAAGTGATGAAGGATGGACATCAGCAACGATTCCACCTGGTTTTGCGCGGAACGACAGTCAAACCCATTCGGGGTAAACCCGTCACCATCCCGGTTGATGAATTCTTCACACTGCCCGCTGGCAGGCCGCATTACTCGTTTCCGCTCTATGTCGGCGATAAGGGTGACGACTTCGGTTTCTCTGCTCGTCTCGATTCACCCGCCTTCCCATTGGAAAACAAGGTTGACTGCGAGTTGAACCTGACCTTTGAATACGGCGCGGATGATCCCTATAAACTCGTCTTCACACCGCGCGACAAATCTTTCCCACCCATCCGCGCTACCTGGCGACGCACGGAAGAAATTACCGATGCCCCTGCGCCGGAATATCCGCAGCCAATGACTTGGGCGGAGTTGCAGCGGTTTCCGAAGCAAGACAGTAATAAAACCTCTGATCTGTTGGACTGGGTGGAAAGGGCAATTGAACAGCTTGACCGTGATTTTTACATCCGCCCCAAACAGAGGACGACTGGCACGGTAAACAGAAAGTGGCTGACCGACAAAATAGGCGGGCAGTTTACCTTTGCTACATGTAAATCCACCGATGAGTCTGTATTCATTCATCAGAACAGTTTTGTTCATGAACTGAGCTACGCCGACTTCACTGAGGGGGCAGAAATTTCATTCGAGCTTCAGGAGCGCGATGGGAAATTCTCTGGCTGGAA
Source organism: Pseudomonas sp. yb_9 (assembly GCF_043103635.1). NCBI lineage: Bacteria > Pseudomonadati > Pseudomonadota > Gammaproteobacteria > Pseudomonadales > Pseudomonadaceae > Pseudomonas > Pseudomonas sp. yb_9. The sequence continues at coordinate 114,047 of NZ_JBICKA010000006.1, forward strand.
AGTGGCAGGGCCGAGATACAAAGATGAAGTGCGTCTGAAAAACTTTGACGAAGAATCAGCAAAAAATCTGGTTGCCAGTATACGCAAGAGACTTTACTTTCCTGTCATTCAGGTTTGGCGCGATGGGCGCTCGACTGGAGACCGTGAATGTCCGAAAGGGTTTGCCGACGCAATGAAGGCCAGAGGAGAACACCTCGTTGCCCTGCTGAACGAGAGTGGCATTCCTGAGCAAGTAAAGAATGAAATTCGATTTCTAATGGCCTGTATGCACAAGGATGCGCCTGAAAATTGCGTTCAGTGGATAACCGGGCAGGTTGAGGGTCAGAAAATTCGTGACCTGCGAGCCGTCGGCTTCGCGCTTGGTGATGTTTCGCAGCAATGGCAGAAAGATTTGCTATCCCAGCTCGTTGCGAATCCGTCAAATGATGCGCTCAGTATTTTGGCCTATGCCATCTGGCGAGAGCAGCAGTTTGTTGAGAAATTCAGCCTCGCCAACTTGCAGTCCATTCTGAATGCTCTGAACATCATGCTCAACATCAAGCAATATCCGCCCCGGAAAGACGAGTGGACTGCTCGCAACTGGATTCGCGCCACGACAGAACCGCTTGAACTTCTGCTCGGCCTGCTTCGCACCCGTGCATCATCCACCCCCGAAATCAAGATTCTCCTTCAGCCGCATCAAAAAATCACCAAGGAATTGGCCAAGAAAATCGAGCGAGTGACAGAAATTGTCACACTGTCCAACATCAAGCTCTTCTCCCGTGTGAAAATCAACATCCAGAAACCCTCAGGCGACCGCACCCCCGATCTGCTCTACGCGCTGCGCCTGTACCTCACTGGTGACGATGGTGCGAACGCTATTCACATATCTAGTGTTTCTGATGGAAATACTGATGAGACCATTTAATTTTGATAGATGATTTTCATATCTTGATCTTCATAGGCCGGGAAATTTCATTGAAAATAGATATGGGTTATTTGGAGGCGTAAATTCGAAAACCATTTCTGGTTTGATAAGTAAATAGCCATGTAGCTTCCTCGATTTTCTGGCGCCTGTGACTTCGCAAGTCCAGATGTTCAGGCCACTTGGTTGCTTGCGATGCAATTGCAGTCGCTCGAAGCGCTTCTGCACCCACTGCCAATCCTGCAGGTTCTCCTGTTTGGCCAGTTTGCCTACCTGCGGGTGTTCCTGCGCATAGCGCTGGAACACGCCAGGGCTGACCAGGTAGGCGGTGTCGCTCACGGTATGCACCAGCGCTTTCGCATCGTTGATAATGAGCCGCCGCGTGGCGATGCCATGTTTCAGCCACGCCATGAAGTGCTCGCCGGATGGCTGTGTCGTCGAGGACGTGAAGGCCGGTGACGAAGGCGCAGCGGCGGCCAAGGGCGGCTGGGTCGCATCGGGGAGAGCTGCGGGTACTTCGTCCGGGGCGGTTTCCACATCCTCGGTGGTTGACGAATCCCCCATTCCCACCATCGCCAGCATGTCCGCCATGACGTCGGGGCTGGCCTGGGCCTTGGGTGGAGAGGCCGAGACGATGCCACTACCTTCCGCTGGCGGAGCGTTTTGGTTCTCGGAGGCGGACGCTGCGCCGTCCGCAGAAAGCGTGGCCGCTGCCTCGGCAGCTTCGCCCGCCAGTGCCGCGTCGGTCGTCACCGTCCCGGCAAAGGGCGCTGGTCGCTCACCAGATTCCCAGATCAGCGCGGGTGCCAGCCGTAGCAACGTAAACAAGTGGGTCCAGCCGGTGGAACTGGTCACGGTAGCGCGCCAGATCGCTTTGCCGTCCGGCGTGGGCTGCAACATGCCGTGATCCTGCAGCACGTTGAACACGGCGGTGTTGTTTGCCGGGATACCGTCAACGCCCTGCGACAGCAGGTGCGCGCGCAGCTTGTCGGAAACTGTCTTGCTCACCAGCCAAAGCGCGCCATCGGTGAGCCAGCCATCGGAGGCTTCGGGCTGGTTCAGCTTCAGCTCCTCCTTGAGCAGGTAACGCAGCCCTTCCAGCAGCTTGCGTTGCAGCGCGTGCTTGGGCGCGGCCATGGCGCGTGTGGGGTCGCCGCCCAGTTCCTGGGCCACGGAAGCACGGTCGGCCTGCACCACCAATTCGCCCAGCACGCCAGCGTGCTCGTACTGCCCGGCCAGGACGTAGAGCAGCGGTGCCCACAGCGACGGATAGCAGCTGAGCCAATCCAGGACTTCACGGTCAAGCAGTTGCCGGTAGAGCAAGCCTGTCGCGGCGCTGTGGAGCCGGTACTCGCGATCGTCACGGTAGCGGAAGCGGTATGGTTGACGCAGCGGGCCGTGCCACGGATGCCAGGTATTGCCGTCGGCTAGCTCGACGTGCAGATCGACAGCGATCTTGCCGACGTCGTGCAGTAGCGCGGCATAGGCAACTGCAGCGGTCCAGGCTTCCTCCTGCGCCGCTTGGTCCTCAGGACTGGCGCCAATGGGCAGCAGATGGGACTGCCGCAGCTTCAGGCTGTAGGCGACGATTTCGAGACCGTGGTCGAGCATGCCTCCCGGGTAGGCATGGTGATGCGCCTCGGAGGCCGGGAAGGCCTGGACCAGCTCGGCGTAGCGTTCCAGGGGCGTGCGGTACAGGGTGGCGAATTGCCTGCGCGAGAGCGAGGTTCGCTGCCAGATGTGTTCCAGCAGCTTCTGCCGGCGCGGTGTCGCCAGCAGCGATGCGGCCGATTCCGGTTGCAGCAGCCCTTTCGGGAGATCGGTGACGGGTGCTGGCGACGGAGCGGCAGCGACCGGAGGCCGTTTCCGCTGGAACAGAGAGAGCATGTGGGTGTCCTGGTGGCGGGCAAGCGGGCGGCCTTTTCGCCTTTTCGGGTAGGGCCTTTCCCCTTGCACCCCATTCCCTTGCCATTTCGGCCCTTTACAGCCTTTGGGTATAGGGCGACGGGTGCCGGCCGTCCACCTCCAATACGAGTTGCGGCAGGCCGGATTGATGCAGGAAGGCTGGCTGTTTACGCCTTACGATGGACCGATTCTTGGACTCGGGAGAACGCCGTGAGACCTCAGATTGACAAAGTAAGGGAATTTCCTTACCGTGCGGGTATCGCAATCAGGAGAGCCACCATGCCTGCCATTCACGAAGTTGCCACGCTGACCTCCAAAGGCCAGATCACGCTGCCCAAGTCCATCCGGCAGGCGCTGGGGGTGGATACGGGCGGCAAAGTTGCGTTCGACCTGCGCGGCGGCGAAGTCGTCGTGACCCGCGCTGATGCCGAGCACGAGGACCCTGCCATTGCCGCGTTTCTGACCCTGCTGGCCCGCGACATTGAAGCGGGCCGAAATGTGCGTGGCCTGCCCGAGGATCTGGCTCGCACCATGCTGGAGCACGCTGGGCACAAGGTGGACCTGGGCGATGATTTCGATGAGGACGTGGAGATCTGATGCAACAGCATGGCTGGTCACTGCTGTTCCACGACAACCTGATCGAGCAGATGATGAAGCTGCGCGCGGCCGTGCTGCGCGCCCAAGAGAACGACCCGGAAGGGTTCGGATCGAACGCCAACGTCAAGTTCTTCCGGGCCTTGGTCCAGTTGATGCAAGACGTGGTGCCGAGTGATCCGGCGCGCGACGAATACCGCCAGGGCAACACCATGGGATCGGCCTATCGCCACTGGCGGCGGGCCAAGCTCGGAAGGCGATACCGACTGTTCTTCCGCTACGACTCGAAGGCCAAAGTCATCGTGTACGCCTGGGTCAACGATGAGCAGACTCTGCGGTCTTCGGGAAGCAAATCAGACCCGTATGCCGTGTTCGAGAAGATGCTCGGGCGCGGGAACCCGCCGGACGAATGGAGCGCATTGGTACAGGCAAGCAAGCAGGATTGGAGCAAACTGGAGTAGCGATTTCACATGTAGCAGGTGACGACCATGAGCACGACGACCCGCATCAGCACCGCAGAACGCCTCGGCCGCAGCTTTGGCCGTGGGTGGCGCGCCTATGCGCGTGGCGAACGGCGGGCGTCGAACTGGTTGGTATCCAAGGGCGTGCCGATGGCAGGTGCCACCGTGCTGCTGTGGACGGTCAAGCTGGTTGTGCTGGGATTGCTGTTCTATGCAGTCTTCTGGATGGCGCTGCTACTGGTGTTCGTCATGGTGGTTGCCTGGATGGCGCGCAATGCCGACTTGAACGATGAACTGCCCGAACCAGAATGGCGAAACGGGCCTGCCGGATTCGGCCTGTACACCTACGATGGTTTTCGCATTGACCCTCATGTCCAGGACGATTAGCTGTGCTCACTTCTTCGGCACCGCGCTGATTGCGGTACTTCCTCCCTTTCCGCCAGCGGCCTTGGCATCTCCGGTAGCTCCAGCCAGGCCTTGTAAGACGTTACCGGCGCGAACGCCCGCCCAAGCCAGGGCCATGATCCAGAACGTAGGCAGCACAATAAACATCGTTCCCGTGACGAACATCAGGAGCATGTCGCCAAAGGCGTTGTTCAGCCCCACCAGCGGGTCGAAGTTGCTGTGTGGCCGGTTCCAGCCGAAGCCCCAGCCGTAGAGCGCATCGAGGATGGTGCTGTCGATCCAGCGCGCGAGCTGGAACCAGAAATCGACGAAGAATAGCGCGAACTGCACGACGCTCACGGTAACGACGGTCTTCAGGTCGTAGGTGCCCACGACCAGCACCAGCGGGATGCAGATGACCAGCGCCATCTTGAGCAAGGCGAGCACCATAGGCAGCGCCTGGCGCACCACGTCCATGGCGGGAAACGCGGCAATCGCGCCGAAAGCCATGCCGACGTCGCCCGTGGCCCGCGTTACGATGTTCGGCAGGGTCTTGTCGATCTGACCGCCGTAGTCCGTATAGACGCTGCCCTGGTTCAGTTTCTGCTGCCTCGGCGAGGCGATGGTGCGGATCACCGAGTCGTCCACATCGGCACGGGTCAGGAATCCGGCCCAGCCCGCCAGGCGATTCAGCAGGCTTGGGTTTACCTGCCCCAGCAGGCGTGCACGCAGGCCATTGCTGCCATCGGCCCACCACTGCCTGCAGGACGGATAGCCGCCACCGCTGGCCACCTGCGCAAGCCCAGCATCACGGTTGCTGTCGTAAGGCCAGTCATCGCGTGGTGTGCTGGAGCGGTAGGTGTCGTAGTAGCCGCCCGTGTCAGTGAAGAAGCGCGAGCCGATCCAGGTCACGTCGTGCATCTGCGCCTCATCGAGGTTCGGGCGCTGCATGAAGAGTTTGGCGCGCGCCGGTCCGTAGCAGTCGCGCGAGAAATCCGCCACTTCCTGAGCCAGCACCGGGTTGTCGATGCGGGTCGCGTCGATCTCCATGCGCATCTGCCGCAAGTCGGTGCCGCAGGGAATCGCCGCCACAGAGGCACCGGTCACTGCTCGCGAGAGTGTGTGCATAAAGGCCCACCAGACGGGCACCTTCGCCGACTGGTTGTTGATAGTGCTGAAGGACTGCGACCAGCCGGTATCGGTGGGCTGCGGCACGCTGACCTGGCATTGGGCCGAGCGCGAGCTGTCGTAGCGGATGGTGTTGAGATCCACGTCGATGAATGGGATGCCGGCGAACATCACCACCACGATGGCGACGAAGACCCGGTTCTCGATGCGCGCAGCCGAGAGCACGCCCTTGTTGCCTTCGTCGGCGCCTTCCGCGCGGGCCTTCAGCCACTCCTGCACGATGATGGCAATGAAAGGCAACGCGAATACACCGCTCGCCACCAGCACGGCCCAGATGCCGTTATGGACGATCCACGACACCAGCGTCAGGTAGTACTCCAAGTAGTCGGTGGTGAAAAGCGTCATGACCCCGATCTCCCCTCAAGCGGCCTGCAGCAACAGGCTGGCTTCCAGCGCCACAATGGCGGCGACGCCAGCGATCTCGCTGCGCAGCAGTCGCCGCCGCGCCTGCCTATCCGCCCCGCGTTGGGCCTCACGCGCCAGCAGCCGGCGACGCATCCTGACCCAGCCGTAGGCGGTTGCGCCATACAGGCACAGCCGCCACACCAGGAAGTAGCCCGCCGTGGCCGTCAGCCAGCGCTCCCAGTTGTCAATGCTGCCGACGAGAAAAATGCCGACGATGTTGGCGCCCACGGCAGCGGCGACGAGCACCACCGTCCACAGCAATGCCTTCGCCGCGCGCCGATTCAGCAGCCAGCGCGGGCGCAGCCAACTGGCGCGCGTCGGGTTCATGGGTTGCCTCCCGGATTGCCCTTCTGGAGCCGGTCAAGGCGGTCGGGAATGGGATCGCCTTCGTAGATGCCACGCGAGCCAGCCGCGCGCGTGCCGTGGCGCTGGATGATGGCCATGGGGGAGTTGTTCGCCAGCTCGCGGCGCAGCTCCAGCTCGGTCTTGAGGTTGCGGATTTCCTGGTCGAGCGTGTCGCTCTCGTGGTTCACGGCCTCGACCGCCAACTGGTTCGCCGCGACGTTGGGCTCCTTCTTGCCGGTCAGCAGGGTGCGCTGGAGCAGCAATGCCTTCTCCAGCACCGACGCCAGCGCGACCTCCGAGGCCAGGCGCCGCGCCAGCAGGTCTTGATCCGGCTCGTCGCGCAGCGCCTCGATGACGCCGCGTGTGATGGGCAGCGAGGTGCTGCCAGCCGCACGCAGGTTCTCGAAGGTGGTGTTGCGCGTTCCCGAGACCAGTTCCTGCAAGGCTTCCAGCTTTGCCTCGTACTCCTCCTGGATCAGCGGCGTCAGCCCGACGCCGGGCACCGTTTCGGTCTTGGTGCAGGCATCGCAAGTGCGCTGCACCTGTTCGCCGAGAACCCGTGTGGCCCATTCGGTCGCCTGCTGTGGCGAGGTCCAGGTCTGGCAAGACAGACTCGCGCAACTGGCGGCAGCGATGGACGATGTGTCGGTCACGCTGCGGCCGTTGACCAGGTTGTAGCCTGCGCGGGTGACGTCGCCGACCACGCGGATGGCCGACTGGCCTGCGCCGCCCGCATTGCTACCACCCACCCAAGGCACGCCGTCGTTGCCGCGGCGCGTCTCCGCCTGTTCAATTGCCGACACGGCATCCGTGCTCGACACCGCATCGCGCAGTGCCATGCCTTCGGCCATCTGGCTCCAGCCGAGTTGTCCGCCCGCCGTGTCGGCCATCTTCTCGGCCATGGCACGGCAGGTCAGCTTGGATCGGTCGAAATCCAGGCGCGCCTGCAGCACGCCGTTGGTCAGCAGGTTGTACAGGCCGGGATCGGCGCGCTGGATGATCAGCGCAGGCAGCGATGCCACCGCGCTGGTGGCGCTCTGGATCACGTTGCTCATGATCTGCTGAAAGCCGTTGGTGACGCCGTTGAGCTGGTTGCGCAGCGTGGTCTGGATGCTCATGTCGCCGCAGATCAGGTTGCTGTTCCAGCCCACGCCAACGCCGATCGAGCGCATGCCGGCCACGCGGCCCATGGACACCGCGATGCCGCCGCCAATCGAATACATCACTTCGTCGCCGATCACGGAGCCGCCGGTCTGAAATCCGGCCTGCGCCCACGCCAGGCCGCCGTCAAGAACGAGTGCGCCAGCCAGCAGCCCAGCCAATACCGTGGGACGCAGCAGGCGGCACGCCTTGGTGGAGAGGTTTGTCAGTTCAGGACGCTTCATCGCCGTACCCTCATTGGAAATCGACGCTGCCGAGGAATACCTGGCCGCGACGTTCGCAGCACGCATAGGGCCGCCACAGCGCCCAGGCGTAATCGCCCTGCTGCGCCTGGGTCAGGAAGCCGCTGCGCGGGAACACCGTGCAGGACGAGGACAGGACGGGCGTGAGTTCCTGCCACTTGCCCGTCGAGGCATCGCCTTCCATCAGCGCGCCGGCAGGCCAGTAACCGGGCCGCGAGTTGGCGAGCAGCGGCTGATAGACGTGAATCTGCCCACGGCGCGTGACGACATCGCCGGCGCGCTGGGCCACCACGGCGCCGGCCTTGTGGTCGTCGGCCTGGTGCAGGAAGCCGCCGCGCGGATAGACGTTGCCCCACAGGTTCATCGTGGTGCGCGCGCCGACCTCGCGCCTGCCCGGAATTAGTGCCTCCGGGTAGGCCATCTCCGGCACGTTGTAGCGCCAGGCCAGTGTGTCCAGGGTGCTGAGCAGATACGGCATGAACGCCGTGCCCGCGCCCTCGCAGAAGTAGCCCGACGATGAGACGAACTGGTTGAACACCTCGACGCCGGGATGGCCGATGACGTCAGCGTTCTTGAACTTGGCGAGATTGTTTTCGTGGTCTTCGTTGGTGGTGCCGTCCCCGCCGGCCTGCGCGGATGGGTTGGGCGCGCTCATCGCCCGGACTTCGACCCAAGGGTTCTCGCCGGTGTTGCTGTAGCTGGAGACGACCGCATCGGGGATGTAGTGGCGGACCTTGATGGATGTGCGCACCGTGCAGCCCGTCCAGGTGCAGTAGAGCCAGTAGCAGATGCCGACGACGCGGTATTCGAGGCAGTCCGGCGATGCCACTGAGCCAACGATGGTTGCGGTGTTGAGGGCGTAGCTGCCCGTGGCGCTGAGCAGCAGCACTGAGACCACGCCAGCACGCAGGCGGCGCATCCGCTCGAAGGGTCGGGTCATGGCTGCGGCCTCCGGTGTTGCTCGATGCGCGCGACGGCACGGGCCACGTCCGGCTCGCCATAGACCACGTAACGCTGATCCACCACGACCGCCGGGATGCTGGTGACGCCCAGGCTCCATGCGTCGGCGACGCCCTGGTATGCGGAAGCAATGCGGCGCTGGAGGTCGGCACCGCCGTTGTTCAGACGGCGCTTGACGATGGCCGTGGCCTGCTCAGGATCGGCGGGCAGCTGTGCGGAAAGCTTGGCTTCGATGCGCGGGCCTTCATCCAACTCGATCAACCGCTCGCCACCCATGGTCTTGACCGGGTGGCGGCTGTCGGTGACGACCACCACATCGGCGGCGAAGGTGGCTGGGCTGAAAACGGCCAAGGATGCCGGCAGTGCAACGGCCAGGCCAAGGGTTCGCCAGCCGGATGCGAAGCGGAATAAAGATGCTGGCATGTCGCGTACCCTGGAAGTTGATCAGAGCCATAGTCGAACGCGAACCCGCTGCCGCCCCAACAAACAATGCGCATCGCGGGCACCCCGCATACCTGTTCGGTGCTGCCGCATGGAAAAAAGCGGAGGCCGAAGCCCCCGCTGTGATCAGTGAACCACGGGCCTTCCTACAAAAGACCAGACTCGGCGAACGAGTACGGTGTGCCCTGACCAATCACGAAATGGTCAAGTACCCGCACGTCGATAAGCGCCAAGGCCGTCTTCAACTGCTCGGTCAGCAAGCGATCCGCATTGGATGGCTCGGTGGTGCCCGAGGGGTGCTGATGGGCGAAGATGACCGCAGCGGCGTTCAGTTGCAAAGCGCGTTGCAGCACGACACGCGGATAAACCGAGGTCGCATTGATCGTTCCATGGAACATCGGCTCCACGGCCAGCACGTCGTGCATGCTGTTCATGAACACGACGACGAATATCTCATTGGGCTCGGCGACCAGCTTCAAGCGAAGGTAGTCCCTGACCGCAGCGGGCCGTTCAAGACGTGGCCCTGCTTTGAAAACCCGTCGCTCCAGCAACACGATGGCTTGCTGGACGATCCAGTCCTCGTTCTGAACAGAAATATCGGAAAGCGACTCCAGGCAGGAGTCATTGATGACGACAGACATGGCGAACCTCCAGGCAGGGAAATCGGAGGGCGCACATGCCCCTGGAGGGCAGGCCCTCCAGGGAATGGAACAAGGTGCATCCATCACCGCAGCAGCGGTGATCGTTCGCGGCCAGGATGCGGGGCGAACGGGTAGCGGTCAGCGCAGCGTGCTGCGCCGTAGCCTCAATGACCGCGGGCTACCTGGGCATGTCGCCGACGACGTCGGCAGGCATTTCCGTAGTGGGTGAAACGACCGGATCCTCAGCTGCCAGCATGTCCATGGCCGACAGCAGTGCATCGCCTTCGATAGGCCCCTGCAGCAGGATCGCCTGGCTGGTCTGGCGATCGTGTAGTCGCAGGGATGGCGTCGCGGTCACGCCGCCCTTGGTGGCTTCCTCGGCCTGAGCGCGAATCAACGTTTCGGGCCGCTCGCTGGCCAAACACTGCTCGACGGCTGGGTTTAGGCCGGGATAGCGCAGGCCCTCGGGCAAGCCCAGGCCGTCACTGCGCGTGTGCGCATAGACCCATTCAATGGCCTGCCAAAAGGCCACATGCCCGCCACTTTCGGCGGCGCACTCGGCCAGGCGTGCCTCGGCAGAGGCGGCCGGTTCGTGCGCGGCCAGCGGCTGGTGCTGCCATTGCAGGGCTACGTCCGCGTTGGCGCCCACCCAGCGTTTGAGTTGCGGAAAGTACTCCCGGCAGAACGGACATTCGAGGTCGGCATAGAGCGTCAGCGTGAACCGGCCCTGCGCGTTGCCCATTTGCCAGGGCGGCCCGGCCACCTGCGCGGTACTGACCGGCGCGGGAGCCAACGACGCGGGTTCGCTGGGTGCGCGGGACACGAGCCAGATCAGCAGCAGCGCGATCAATCCAGCGGCCAAGAACCAGGGCCAGCGCTTGCGCGAGCGCCGATGGCGGAGCGCCTGGACTGGCATCGGAATGGAAGGATGTTTCGGTTTCACGGCAGTCTCCGGCGGCTATTGCGGCAGGCCCAAGGCCGGCGACTCGATGCCGCGCGCCTGGTCGATCTTCTCGGCCACCTTGAAGGCCGCGTCGAGTTCACTGATGCCGTGCTGTTGCATGAGTTGGTAACGCTCGGCTTTCTCCTCGGGTTCGGTCTGCGCAAGCGCGAGATAGAGGCTCGGTGGCACGGCCCGAAACAGCACTTCCAGGCTCTTGGAGAGGATGACGCCCTCGGTGAACTTCCCGGCTTCCTTGCGCGCCGAAAGCATCAGCGCCTTCTGCGCAGGCGAGAGTTCGCGGAAGCGGGCGATCTTCTCCACCTCATCGGGTGGCATCGACAGGCAGATCCACCACTCGATCATGTTGAGCATGGGCTCTGCGGCGCGCGGCAGATCGTCGATGTTTTGTGTGGCGAGCCAGAACCAGGCCCCCAGCTTGCGCCACATCTTGGTGATCTTCACCACGTAGGGGGCGAGCAGCGGGTTCTTGGTGATGATGTGCCCTTCGTCGGTGACGTTGATGATCGGGCGGCCCAGGTACTGATCGCGCTCGGCAATGTTGTTCACCGTGCTGATCAGGCTTATGTAGGCAATGGAGAGCTGCGCGTTGTAGCCCTCGCGGGCATAGGTCGCCAGATCGACCAGGGTGATGTCGGCCTCGGGCCACGGCGAACCGTCGCGGTCGAACATTTCACCGTCCGTGCCTTGGCAGAACATGTCCATGGCGTCGGCCATCTCCAGCAGTCGCACACGCCGCATTTCCGGCAGCGTCGGGTCCTGGCTGCGCGTGCGCAGCGCATTGCGCACATCGCGCGTGAGCACGGTGCGCTTCTCGCCATCCTTGCTGTGGCAGTGTTCTGCGGCATCGAGGATGCACTGACGGATCAGCGAGCGGTCGGCCCGCGTCATCCGGGCTTCTTCCTTGTCTTCGCCACCGGTGATCATCAGCCTCGCGGTGATCTCCAATTCGCCCAGTACGTCGCGCTGCTCATCTGCCTCCATGGCCACAGCATCGGGCGGCAGGTCTTCGTCCAGGGCATCGGCGTCGAGCGTCTGCACGTCGCTGGGCGTCTCGATCAGCCGGCGCGCATCCGCGAACGGCGCCAGGGTAACGCCCGAGCCCGGCGCGAGCTTGACCCGGTTCACGGTCAGGCCCAGGCGCCGGGCAAAGTCGCTGAACAAGCCAAAGCTGTTGCCGGCCTCGACAATGAACAGGCGGGGTCGGTAGATCGCCGTGACCTGATTCAAGAGGTTGTTGAGGGTCGCCGACTTGCCCGAACCCGTCGGGCCGAACAGGAACAGGTGGGCGTTCATCTGCCGGTCCAGGCGGTTGAGCGGGTCGAAGGTGATCGGCCCGCCGCCGCGGTTGAACATCGTGATGCCGGGGTGCCCCGTACCCTGGGCGCGGCCCCACACCGGCGAGAGGTTCGCCGCGTGCTGGGCGAACATCAGTTGGGTGTACCACTTGCGCCGATCCTGGCCGGGGTTGTAGCAGCACGGCAGCCAGCGCAGGTAGCTGTTGAGCGGTGCCACCTCGTCGTCCTCGCGCACCGGCTGCAGGCCAGCGTTGAGCATGACGTTCGCCAGATCCAGGCCGCGTCGGTCCAGTTCCGCCTCATCGCGCCCGCGCAGGTAGAACGCCAGCGTGCCGCGATAGAGCTTGTGCGCGCTGCCGATCAGGGAACGGGCTTCATGCACGTCCTTGAGCGTCTGCTCCGACGCCAGGGTTTCGCCGACCGCTTTCTTGGCCAGGTGGTTCAAGTCCGCCTCAAGGACATCCTGCGGCGTGGCGACCATCGTCAGGCAAAGGGTGGTGTCCTCGGGCATCTGGTCGAACAGCGTGTTGATGGCATCGCCTTTGCGTGTCTCGCCGGTCAGGTGCCCTGTGCCCGGCGGCATGCGCAGGCGGTCGGTGATCAGCACGCGGTGCGGCAGGCCGTCGAAATGCCAGGTGCCCTGCGCCACGTCGGAGCGCGGCTGGCCGAAGAACAGCCGCTGGCTGAAATCCCGCCCGCTCGCCAATTCGATCTCGCCGTCTTCGCCGGCCTCCGTACTGTCGGGGTAGCGCGCCAGCGCATAGAAGCGCTCCCTGTCTTCGGCCCCAGGCCCAAGCAACGTGGGACGCGGGTTGAACCAGCGCAGCAGCCAGTCGTGAACATCCGCAGCCACCATGCGCCGGGCCTGAATGCCGGCGTTCGCCAGTCCGCCGCACAGGCGGTCGCAAACGATATTGAGCATCTGCTCGGGCGTCTGCCCGCGGCGGCTGTTTTGCCCTTGGCCGGTCACGCGGCGATAGACCACCATGCGCACACGCCGGGTCTGGCCGCGCCAGCGCAGCCGTGTGACCACCGTGTCCTCGAACAGACCGCCCGGCTTGGCCACCGCGCGCAGGTGATGGCCGAAGAAGCGCAGGTAGAACTCGGTGAACGCCGTCTCACGGGCGCGCGGCTGCACATAGTCGCGCAGGGTCTGCATGTACTGGTCGAAACTGGGCTCGTCCTGAGCGTAGAGCTGCAGCACCCAGGGGTTCTCATCCAGTTCATCGAAACTGTCCTGCAGCGCGTTTTCCAAGGCATCGCGGGCCTGCGCGAGCCAGCCAGGTTCCCGGCCTTCGGTGCCCAGCGGCACCAGCTCGTAGAACGCCGCCACCGATTGCCCGTCCTCCAGCAACATGGCTTTCGACTGCGCCAGGAACTCCACCCAGGGCAGCAGTTCCACGAACGACGGCGCAACCTCGTACAGCGCCTGCTCGTCTGCCAGGGTCGCCGGCCTGCGGCCTTGCACCGCCGTGCCGGGTTCGGGGATGCCGGCCTGGCGCAGTGCCTCGACGTGGCGTTGCCAGCCGTCCGGCTGCTCGTCGTCGTCAGCATCGGATGCGGCCAGCTTCGGCGCGGTCGGCTTCGGTCTGGGGATTTTCCAGCGCATCAGTAATCCTCCACGCGCTCGCCTGGCATGGCGTACTGCACGCGCTGGTACAGCGGGAACACGGTCGTATAGCCCGGAATCGGCACTGGGTCGGTGCCCGCCAAATGCGGATACACGTACATCACGAGATCGGGGTTGGGCAGGCGCTGGAACTGGCGGTAGACCTCGTTGCGCGCCGTGCGCGTGTAGCGCATCTGCTCGGCAGGCGCGGCCTGCACGTCCATCTCGGTCAGCGGCCTGCGCAGGCTCTGGCGCGCATCGAGCAACTGCCTGCGCGCTACCTGGCCGGCACCACCGCCGCCGTCGCCGGCGTTCTGCTGCCAGATGTTCATCATCGTGCTGTCTCCGTGGGTCAGCAGCTTTTCCTTGCTGGTGGCGCAGCCACCGAGCAGCGCGACGGCCAAGGCCAGCGCCAGGCCCTGAGCCCAGCTATTCAAGTTCGAGGGCATGGCTTTCTCCTGCGCGGTGATCGACCTTGCGGCCTTCGGGATCGAAGTCGATGGCGAGCGGCTTTTCGAGGTGGACGGCGACCTTGGCACCGGGCTGCACATAAACGGCAGCGAAGGCCTGGCCGTAGAGCTTGTTGACCCAGCTCGACATGTCCTGGACGCCGCTGGCGAGAATCCGGCCCACGGCTTCCTGGCCGCTGATGCCCACGCTGCCGATGGAGCCGTCGGCGCCGACATAGGATGCCCTGCCACTGTCGGATTCGATCAGCGAGGCCACGCCAGCCCCAGCCGCCGTGATCAGCGCCTGGGTGCCGAGGTACTGCTGCGCATTGCTGCGCCGCTCGCCGCTGACACAGGGAATGCCGTGCGGGTCGCTGATCCAGCCCAGGCCGTCGCGTTGTTGGTTGTTCTGCTGGTTGCCCTCACGATCCTCGGGGATGGTGCGGATGGTCCCGTCATGGAACACGAAGGTGATGCTGCGCACCTGGCCGCGCACGCAGGAGAGCGTCCAGTCGCCCGATGCGGTGCCGGAGAACACGGCCCCGGCCACATCGGGAATGTCGATGCCGTTCGCGGTCAAATTGTCAGGCCCGACCAAGACCTTGAAGGGGTATGGATCGTTCACCGTGCCGTCGATCGGCACGCGGCCAATCAGCGCCGTCATCGCCACCGACCCCATCAGCGTCGAGTTGGTCGGCACGGTATAGACGGGCGTCGGGCTCTTGACGCCTGCCGCGCGTGCGCCCGCGTTCGCCACGGTTTGCGCTGTGGTTTCCAGCGTGCTCTGTGCGGAACCGAAGCTGGTGGGGACGCTTATGCCGCCATTCGACCTGCCACGCCCGTCGCTTTGTTTCGCGTCATCCGGCTCCACCCAGCGCATACCGCCTTCCATGCCGGCCTCGTCGCCGTCACGCAGGCCCAGCCCCACCGGCAAATCGGCATGGCCGCCGCCACGCCCGCCGATGCTGTCCAGGCGCTGCTGCAGGTCAGCGAGCAGCCCCTCGGTCTGCTGGCGCGCGCTGGCCGCCTGCTGTTGGTCGCGGCGCAGGTTGGAGCGCTCGGATTCGAGGGCGGAACTGATGCGTTGGTCGATGGCGTTCTCGCGCTGGCGCAGTCGCTGGTTCTCCTCACGCTGCGACCTGTTGTCGGACAGCGCGGTCTGAAGCTCGGTGCGCAACTGCTTCACCTGGGCAACCAGCGTCGCCACGGTGTCGCGCGGGGTGTCACCCTCGATGCCCAGCGCCTTCATTTCTTCCGGCGTAAGCCTGCCGCCGCCATCCGCGACAGGCGGTGCCGACGCACCGCCACCGGAAAACAGCCGGATGGCGACAAACAGCACCAGCAGGGCCACGGGGATCAGCAGCCACTTCAGGAGTCCGTTACTGCGCATGGCGGGCCTCCCTGTCGTCGCTGGCTGCTGCTTTGGGCTGCGGGAGATGCACAGCGGGGTCGAAGCGATGGATCGCCGGCAGCAGCGATTGCGCGAGGCCGTGCCCGCGCGTCACCAGGTACAGGACGGTGGTGTCCTCGGGGGTTCCGCGCGGGCCAAGCGCCTCGTGCTGGAAGGTGGCGGTGAGGAAATCCCCTTGCAGCACGCGCGGGTCGAGGCTGATCCAGTCGCTGCTACTGTTGGTCAGGCGCACGGCAGTGACCCACTGGTCTTCCAGGCGCCACGAGGCGAGCGCGACCGCGCGTGCCGGCAAGGTCGGCATCAGCGTGCCGAGGTCGAGGTCGCGGCGCAGGTTGACCCGCATGACGCCTGGCAAGGCTTCCACGGTGCGCAGCGGTGCGTAGAGGTTCTGCGCAGCAAAACGTGTCAGCACGACGGGGATTGGCGTTTCGCGCCGCGCCGTCCGGGTGCCCGCCTGCTCCTGAGCGCGTGCATGGGGCGCATCGGCACCGTCAGGCTGATCGCCATAGCGCGCTGTTGAGTTGTTGCCCTCGACGATTCGCACCGGTTCCAGCTCGGCTTCGCCGTCCTTGGGCGGCTCCGCCGCAATGTCGAGCAGGATCAGCGCGCCGGTGTCGGCGTCCTGCAATTGCAGCCGAGTGGGCTCGATCGGCTCGCTGGCGCGCAGGTACACCGCGCCGCCCGCGCTCTGCACGCGCAAGCGCTCACCGACGCCTGCGGGAACGCCCACGCGGACGTTTCGGTCGATGAACACGATGCGCTCCTGGCCGACCTTCAACGGCACCGCCAGCGGCATGCGCTCCCAACGCAGGATCTCCACCGCCTGGACAGCGGGGGACACGACCACTGCGGCGGCCACGGCCAGCAGCCCCAGCAGCGCGAGTACAGGATGCTTCATGGGCTTCATGGGGAATTACCTCCTTGAGGCGCTTGCGGCGTCAGGCCACCAGGCACCGGGCGCGTCGGCTCCGGTGCGCTGATGCGCTGGGGCGTGCCCTCGTAGCAGTCGATCACCAGGCCGAACGGGTTGCGTGCGGGATCGACGTCCACCCGCGCGACCTTTACGGGGTAGCGCACCAGGGCGCGTTTGACCTGCTCGGCGCCGTAGTACTCGTCGGCGCTGATGTCCAACGTCACCACCCAGTCGCGGTCGGAGATCACACGCACGCGCGCCGTGGGGTTGTCGCCATAGCTGCGACCGGGGATTTCGTAGATGCCGCGCACCCGCTGGCGCAGTTCGCCGGTGCTGCGGCGGTAGTCGTAGTCCGCCTTGAGGAATGCCTGGCAGGACGGGGTGAGGTACGGCGAGAGCGTATGGAGGTTGCGCGGGTAATCTTCTTCGCCATTCGTCGGCCAGCGGTTGAGGGTCTGGAACACGTAGAACGTGAACGCATAGACCGACTCGGGCGGCACTTCCCACCACTTGCGGGTACTGCCGGAGCGTAGGTCAGGCGGGACGTGGATGGTCAGATCGCGCGGTGCGCTCCACCAGCCGCCGCCCATGACCAGGGCGACGATGACCAGCGCACCCGCGCCGAGGCGCAGCGTCTTGATGTGCGCCTGCAGGTGGGTGATCTCGTTCTTGAAACGGCTCATCGCGCGCCCCCGTGCATGCCCCTGCGGATGGTCCAGAAGCCGGAGCGCGAGATCAGCACATGGCCGCCCACCCAAGCGGCCATCAGCGGATGGCGCGTGGCAATGCGCCACTGCAACTGCCGGTACAGCCAGGTGTCGGGACGCCCACGCTTGAGACGGCGCAGGATGCCGCCGCCGATGAAAACGCCCAGCGCCACGCCCAGGACAACGAAGGTCGGCGCGATGGCAATGGTGCGTAACACCCAGGACAGCGGCGCGCCAACCACCAGGCCGGCAGCGCCGGACAGGCCGCAGCAAATCCACAACTCATCGGCAGTGAGGCCGCGCACGACCACCGGGTGCCTGTTGAGCCGGTGTGGAAGGAACGTGACTGTCCCATCGGCACGGACATGCTGTTGCTCGGACATAGCCCGTCCTCGCTTACAGGATGCCGGTGGCTTCGGTGAGCAGCCAGATGCCGATCACGAGCAGGACGGCGCCGATGGCGACCGTGAGACCGAACTGCCCCCAAGTCTTGCGACCGGTGTGGATTTCCGCGTAGGTGCCGTAGGCGTGGTAGCACACGCCAATGAACATCGACGCCACCACCAGGAGGGCCACGAGCATGATGATGTCGTAGCCGTAGTTCCTGATTGTTTCCATGATGCCGCTGCCGGCGCCGCGGGTCGGGTTTTCCAGCTGCGGCAGACCTTGCGCAAACGACAGCGCGGGCAGCGCGGCGGCACCCAGGGCGACGGCGGCGCGTTGGACAAAACGAGTAGTGAGGATGCGGTTTGGCATGGTCAATCCCTTCAGGTCAGGAGAGGAGGAAGAACGTCATGACGAGGTACATCGCGACGAAGCGGATGCAGACGCCGAGGAACTGGCGTTGGTTGAGGCGGTTCTCGGCCCACCCCACGTAGGCCGTTCGGATGGCCCAGACGCCCCAGACGAGCAGAACCGCAAACACGATGCCGACCAGAACGGTCGCCATCGCGGACGGCGCGATACCGCTGTTGGCTTGAAATGCCGAGACCTGGGCGCCGTTCATGGTCTGCCCTGCGCAGTCGTCGGCAGCGATGGCGGGGCGGTCCGCTCGGTGCGGTACTCACCAGCCAGTTCGGAGAGGTCGCGTGGCTGGGCGCGCGACGGTGTGAGATGGGCCTGGATGCCGGCGCGCACACGCGCCAGATCAGCCAGCAGTCGTGGGTAATCGAAGTGGTAGCGCTCGCCCGGCTGGATGGGTGCGTGTGCAGCGCCATCCGCGATGGTGCGCTCCAGCGCGTCGAGCTGGCGTAGCGCGGCAACCAGCTCCTGGCGCTGTGCCGGGGATTCGGCCAAGGCAACCGGGAACTGACCCATCAGCAGGGCCGTCACGAGAAAAGTTGGCACGCCGCGATGCGCGGCGCGCAGCCAGATCGGAGCCAACATCGCGCCATTCCTGTGTGATAAGCAATGGCTTGATCGTGGCGATCAAAGGCGTATCAGGCCGCAAACAATAAGAACCTGCGGATGACCGGATTGATGGCCTAGAGGTACTTCTTGAAGCTCCCTGCAGTCAGGCTCACGGCCAGCCCCAGCAAGCCGGCGCTGGGCAGCAGGATCAGCAGCGGATGCACCGAGATCGGCAGCGCCAGGTACGTGACCCAGGGCAGCACGGCCAGCGGCATCAGGCTCGCTTTCGCTCGGTGATAGATAAAGCCGGATTCCCGGCCTGCGCCGAACCGGCGCACATCCCGCCGTACCAAACCGTCGATCAGGCCGACGAAAGCGGCCGTGAAGATCAGCGGCAGCGTGAGCGCCAGGACCAGCAGGCGCACGAGGAAAGTAAGCGTCGTGAAGGCTGCGGCGATCAGGTAGCTCTCCGTCCAGACATAGACCTGGCTGATGAAGTAGCGGAAGTTGCGCCCTCCGTCCTGGTTTTTCCCCTGGCTGGGCGCGCGGGCGCGCTCGGCGGTCTGGCTCATGCGCTCCAGGAGCCCTGATCGCACGAACACCCATTCATAACCCGTGTCCACCAGCTCGTGCGCCGTTCGCCCCGGCTCCTGCACGACCACGCTGCGCGTGAAATGCTTGGACAGGTGCCCCAGCTCGTACTGCAACATTTGCTGGGAGTGCTGCCAGCCCTGGTCTTTCCAGAACAGGTGCATGCCGATGCACTCCATCAGGATCGAGAACAGCAGCGAGCCGACCAGCACCCCGAGCAGCCGGAGCGGCAAGGTGATGGTGCCGACGATCAAGCCCTGGCGGCGGTTCTGCTCGCGCTGCGCAGTCGAGGCGGCATCGCTCATGGCGCGGCCTCTTCGCTGGCCGTGTCGCCCGTGCCGGTGGTGGGTGTGGCGATGGCCGTCTCATCGAGCAGATCGTCCGGCAAGGCCGCGTCCTGCAAGACCGGGGAGCTGGTGAACTCCCACCACTGCGTGGCCTCGCTGTAGCTCTGGCGCATGTGCCCGGCCAGTTGCTGCAAGTCCGCCGGCATCACTTCATCCGGGTCTGGCGCCGGCAACGGCATACGCACCTTCCAAAGCTGACCGCCCTGCAGCAGCGCGAAGCACTGGCCTTTGGGCAGGCCGACGATGTGCGATGGCTCGATCATCGGCACGCTGGACATGCTGATGCGGTCTTGGGTGTTTGACGTAAAGTCTGTCGCTCCACGAATATCGGAGCTGTCGGTCGCGCCGCTGACGATGGTGGTCGTATAGACCTCGACCTTCGGCAATTGCCGGGTCAGCAATTCAGCGGTAGCCGTCTCGCGCACGCGCAGCATGAACAGGTTGTTGAAGTTGCCGATCACCTGACCGGCCTTCGCGCGGTTGCCAATGCGTGCTTCGATGTCCGAGAGCGTCTGTGTGTACGCGGTGACTTGCAGGCCAGCGCCGCCGCCCTTGTTGATCAGCGGGATGAACTCGTCGCCCATCAACTCGTTGAACTCATCGGCATGGACGTTGATCGGCACGCGCGAGCCAGCCGATGCGCCCGGCAGGCCGTCGTCGATCCCGTGCTTGTAGATGTGGCCGGCGACCGAAACCAGGTCGGAGAACATGGAATTGCCGACTGCGGCGGCGACCTCGGCGTCGGACAGCGCATCGAGGCCGACATAGACCACGGCGCGCTTTCGGATGACCTGCATCCAATCGAAGATCGGGCGTGGGTCGGCCAGGTCGGAGTAGTTCGGGGCCAGAAGCTGGGCGATCTTGCCGCTGGTGAGCTTCTCCAGCAGCGGCAGCAGCGATGCGACGATCTTGTCGAAGTAGGTCTTGTCGTAGCGCACTGCCGAGCGCAGGCCGTCGAGCACCGGGTCGTAGTTGCGCGCCTGCGAGAGGTACTGCTCCAGCGCCACCACGCGCTTTTCGCGCCCGATCATGTTGCGCGGGATGTTCTTCTCGTTGAGCTTGGCCTCGATCTGGACGATGACCTCCCAGGCCTTGGGCTCGGTCTTGGCGAAGTAGTGTTGGGCGTACTCGATGAACAGCGCGTCGATGTTGATCACATGGCGCTGGATCAGCATGTAGTCCGGGCGCTGCCCCAGTTCCACCAGGGCGCGGGCGATGATGTTGACGAAGCGCCACGCAAACTCGCGAAATGCCGCGCTGTTGCCTTCCCCGGAGAGCTGCCCTGCAACACGGGTGGCCACCTCGCTGATGCGCCCAAAGCGGCCCACAGCGTTGTAGCGCGCGGAAATGTCGGGCCAGCCCAAGTGGAAGACATAGAACTCGCCCTCGCGCCCCGCGCGCTTGGCCTCGACGTACACTCGCTTCAAAAGATCGGCGTCGCCCTTGGGGTCGATGACGATGACGACCTCGTGCTCGCCGTCGGCGTTCTTGCGCCGGATGTCCTGAGTCACGAACAACTCGGCCAACCGCGTCTTGCCCACGCGCGTGGTGCCCAGCACCAGCGAATGCCCGACGCGCTCACCCAGCGGTAGGCTGACGTCCACCTCATCGGGTTCGATGCCGTGCAGGCGCGGCAGGCCGCCCACAGGCGGCAGCGGGCGCACCGGGTTGAAAGGCACATCCCAGCCCGTGAGCGCAGGTAGCCGGGACAGCGGGAATGGCGCGAACTCCAGCCGTTCCTCCAGCCTGCGCGCCAGCCGGTAGGCCGGCGTCAGCTCGACGTAGCGGCGAAATTCCGGTCTGTATGTCTGCATCAGCCGATGGGTATGTTTCTGCTCCCACAGAAATCCGCGTCCCACGAACAGACGCTGCTGGCTGACCGGCACGTCCTTGCTGGTCATCACATAGCGCGGCAAGCGGCGAATGTTGCGTCGGTAGCGCAGGATGACGCGGGCATCGCGGTAGCGGATGGCACCGTAGATGCAGAACGCCAGCGCACTGCCGACGCCCATGGCGGGGCTCAGCGCGAGCGACCACGGGGCCACCAGGGACAGAAACGCGGCGCCTGCACACGCCGCGACGGTATAGAACTCCACCGCTGGGCGCAGCAGAACCTCGACCGGCTGTTTCCCCGACATGGCTTCATTGCTCGATGCCGGTGGCTGTGATCAGCACCGGGTAATGCCGCAGACCCAGGCGCTCGGCCAGGTCGTCACCGGCCACAGGCGCAAGGGGCACGCCGGGCACCAGGGCGCGCAGCCGTGCCAGGCCCTGCATGGTCTCGACGTTAACCACCAGGCCCACCGCGCCGCGCTCGCGCAGCGAGCCCGCCTGGCGAAGCAGCCAGGCGTGGGAAGCTTCGTCGTCGCCGACGACTACGAAAGGCCGCAGGCCCGGTGCCTCGATCACGCGCCGCGCGACGGTGCCAGGCGTGAGCTTGGCACTGCGCACCGGCAACATCGCGGCCTCATCCATGGGCGTGGCGGGCACCGGGAGCATCGGGATGGGCGGCCCGGCCGGAGCATTGGCGCGCGGCTGAAGGTTCAGAGCCTCGTAGTACGGCAGCGCCGACGTGCCGCCACGGTCTTCGACGACGATCAGGGGCTCTCCGGCGCGCGAGGCCAGTGGCAGAGCCGCCAGCAGCACGAGCAGGCCCTTCAGTGTGAGATGGGTCAAATGGGATGTTTTCATGGGGTGCTCTCCTGGTGCACGGCGATGGCCGCGGCGGTTGGGTGTGTGCCCTGCACACGGGCAAGGTGGCGCGACACGCTGCGCCGGTAACGAGCCGCAGGTTCTCCGCCCGCAGGACGGTGGTAGCGACCGATCGCCGGCAACCAGTCCTCGCCCGAGGTGTGCTGCTCTTTCAGGATTTCAGCGGCGATGGCGAGGTTGCTGTATGGGTCGAGCAGGTCGCACGGGCTGGCGTAGCGCTGCTGGTGGTAGCCGAGGTTGATCTGGCCCAGGCCCGCGTCGATGCGTGTGTGCGGCGTGGCGCGCATTGCCTGCTGCAAACCAGCGCAGGCGTCGGCACGGGTGGTGAAGCGGCGCGACTGACCGGCGACGTTGAGGGACCACGGCCACGGGACGATGCGCCCGTTGCGGCGGATGCCGCTTTCCTGCAAAGCCACGGCGTAGAGCACCGTCGAGGGGATGCCCGCGCGCTGTGCGGCAAGCTGGTAAGCCGGTGGCGGAAGCTCCTGGGCATGGGCGGCGCAGGCGCACAGGCCCGCCGCGATCACCAGTGCGCGCAAGCACTGCGAAACGGAGGTGGCCGCTATGGCTGGCGCTGCCATTGACCGTTCACCTCGCGCACGACCGCAGGAAGGTCTCCGGGCAAGCTCAGCGACAGCCACCGCCCGCCATCATGGTTGAGCGTGATGCCACCGCTGCGCACGCGCGCCGGATCGACGTTCGCACGCTTGGCCCAGTCGCGGATGCGCGTGTCGTCTTGGCGGCTGCCGACCATGTACAGGTCGAACTCGGTGCCGGAGGATTGCAGGCGCTGCACGAGTTGCCCGCAGGCCGCGCAGCCGTCCTTGACGAACACGGCCGTGCGGCCTGAACCGCGCAAGGGATTGGCGCTTGTGCCGGCGCCGGGTTTTTCGTCAGGCAGGTTCACCCGCTGCATGCCGGGACTCAGGCGCTGCCAGGCCTGGTCGTAGGCACGCTGGTAGGCGAGCAGCTTCTCGATACGGCGCGCCTCGACCTGCACCTGCAGCTCTGCGTAGCGGCGCCGTTCCTCGTCGGTGCGCGCCTCGATGCCCAGGGCGGACAGTGGGTCCAGGTTGGGCGAGTAGATGCCCAACGGCCCGTCCATCAGCTCGCGATAGCGAGCCCACTCCTGCGGTTGCAGGCCCCAGTCGCCTGCCACTCGGTCGTCCAGGGAGCGAGTAACCAGCGGGCGCTCCTGGCTGTGCGCACTGCCGGCGGGAGCCGTGGCCGGCTGCTGCGCCCAGGCGGGCAACTGGGCAGACGCGAGCAGGAGCGCGGAAAGGATGATCGACGGTTTCATGTCGTGCGCTCCGCTCAAGGAATCGCCATGCGACGGGTCTGGTCGCCGGCCTGGAACACCGCAGTGTTGCCCTCGACTGCCTGCAGGCGCCACGGGCCGACGGCATCGCCGGGAAGCAGCACTTGAAGCTGGTCGGGCGTGAAGTTCCCGTTATTCGGTGTGACGGACAGGCTGCGCTGGCCGGCGCGAAGTTCGGCGCCGACGATGCGGAACGGCAGTGGCGGCGGTTCTGGTTTGGCGGTGGGCCTGCTCGGTGAGCGCGGCTGGGCGGGCGCTGCGGCACGCAGGGCGCTTGGGCGTGCCTTGATCTGCTCGACTTCCGCACGAAGCGCCTGAAGGTCTTCGGCAGCGGCATAGCCGCTCAGCGTTGTCTCGACCTGGGCGGCGCGTGCTTCCAGGCGTTCGCGGGTATCTTTGAGGTCTGCCGCTGTTGCGACGACTGGACGCTGCTGGATGGCCTCAATGGTCTCGGCCAGGCCCACCGCCTGCGCTTCGAGACGTTGCAGGCGGGAATCAAGCAGCGTCTGGTCGGCCTGGTCGTTCATGGTCTGGTAGCTCAGGGCAGCGAAAACGCTGAGGCTGATCAGCCAGAGCCACATTAGGCTCTGCAACACCACGGCGGAGATCGGGCGCCGGGGAGCCTGCGCGGTATTCATGGCTGGCCTCCCGAAACCGAAGGCATCAGCGGAAACGTCTGCACCGCCTCGGCAACAGGCGGCTCGTGTGCGTGCTCGGCGGTCGCACTGCCTCCAGGCTGCTCAAAGCAAATCTGCCGTGCCCGTTCATCCGCATGCAGTTCCCAGGCCGGGCCGGCCAGGGTGAGCAGCGCATCGCGCAAGGTCATGGGGCCAAGATGCCGGTGCGCCGCCGGCAGCGGCAGCGCATACAACTCGGTCACGGCGCTGGGCGTCTCGCAAAGCTGGTAGCCACTGCGTTTGAGCACATGCCGCAGCCCATCGCTCACCGTGGCGCGGGCATCCTCGGGCATGGACACGTCGATGGTCTGCAACAGCAAGTCACGCTGCGCCGCCGTGGGTGCCAGCTCGACCAGCGTGTAGCGGCCATAGCGCACGACGGGAATGAACTCGGGTGCCTCGGGTTCGGGAGCGGAGGAGACGCCTTCTATGGCGTCTGGCACCAGCGGCGCGGTGGTGGTCGCGCAGCCGCTGGCCAGCGCTGCGGCCAGGAGACCAGCGCCGACCAGACGCCGGGATACAGGGATTGCGGGCATGGCATCGGCTCTTCTGTTGCGATGCCGATACCTTGGCGGAGCGCCGTTGAGCGGTCAGCTAGGAATGCGGACTGATGGACGACCGCTTTTTCAGAAACATGCGAAGACCGTGCTGATTTGGACAGTACTCGCTACCAGCTGATTACAAAAAAATGCTGCGGTCTCCCGATGGCGTCAGGATTGTTGCTCTCTTCATAGCTCTTGTGACTGCGACCCGCAGTGCCAAAAGGGCTTGGCTTTGACGAGAAGTATCTGCATTCGCAGGCACAATTCGTCCAGCATATCGCCCTTCGTAAATCAGTACCTCGTCAAACTCCTTACCCTTCGCTTTGTGAATGGTCATGAGATGAACTCCACGCCATTCCTTGGCGGCTGCTGTGAAATGCTCCTGCAGCAAAGCGCCCCGGACAGCTTCGATAGCGCCGACATACTGTCCTTGGGATCTCCAAAGCTCTGACAAAGACGCCCGCAGGTTTGAGCCCTTGTGAAGCAGGCGGAGATACTTGGCATCAGCGGCAACGCGCGACAGTTGGCCAACGGCAGACGTCGCGAGAAGCCCCCGCGCAGTCAACCAGTCTTCTTCAGGATGGCCGGTGAATACGACGTCCTGGCGAAGCGCTGCTAGGCGCGCGCACTCGCTGATCAACGCTTGGCGATTCTTGCCGCGGATCTTTCCGGAGACCAAGTATTGGTCGATGGCGTCGGCCATGTCGAGTTCCGCCTGCGCAGGGCGTTTGGTGCCACTGCGGCCCCGGATGTGGGTATGTAAGGCGGAGAGTAGCCGCGCAGCCAGAAGCTCCGAAGGGCCTCCTTCCATTAGCGTGGCGATGACGTTTGCCGCAAGCGCCGGGGATTCCGCGTCCATCGCCACCTCGTGGCGAAGGTTGGGCATGCCATCGGACTCCGCGGAGAGGTAGTCGGACACTTGAAGCATGAAGGCCTTGGATGGGACGAGCACTGCGATGGACCAGGCCGGCTCCTTGCGAAGTCGCTTGATTGCCTGGATGAGCTGGGCCTTCGCATGGAAATGCGGACCCCTTCCGTAGTACACGCCGTACTCGACCACCGACACATTGGCATAGACGGCGCCCTTGTTTTTCCCGGTGAGCAAGTCTGAACCGTACGTTGCGATGTCGGTTCCGGCACTGCGATGATTCTCCCCTTCAAACTCGACTGGCAAGGGGTCGAACTGGTCCACGAATTCCTTGAGCCGCTGAGGATCGGCGCCGCGGAATTCGTAAATACGCTGGTCGGGGTCGGCCAAGGCAATGATCCTGCAGCCGCGTCCAAGCTCGCGGACCATCGCCCATTCGTCGGCGTTCGTGTCCTGGAACTCGTCCACGACGAGTATCGGGTAGGTCGCTGTGTAGATACCTGCCAGCCGCCGGCTGCGGCGCAGCAGTTCAGCCGTCAACTGGGCGAAGAGGTCGAAGTGGAGCAGCCCCTCTTCATGGAAAAGGCGCAACTTCTCCTGGTGATGCTGCTCGTTGGCAAAGTGAGCCAAGCGCGCGGAGCCCTCGGGAGGTGGTAGGAGCTGGAGCGGCTTTCCGTTGCTGAGCAGATAGCCATGACTTCGCAGAACGCTCCATGCGAAGCCGTGATAGGTGTTGACATCTAGAAGTCTCAGATCATCCGCGGTGATGAGTTCCTTGGCTTTCTCAAGGACCCGTGCCACTGTGGGCCTCGCGAAGCTGAGAAACAGGATGCGCTGGCCTGATAGGAGCTTTGCTGATCGAATCTCGTCCCTGGCTTTGACCAGGGCGACATGCGTCTTTCCGGAGCCTGGACCACCCATGGCGAGCACGTGCCCCGTGCTTTGCAGAAAGTCCCTCTTCTGCGGTGTCCAGTCTTGTTCGACCGTCATAACTCTTCGTCATCGAACGGTGCTGCCGCCGCTGACGGCACGGGTGGCAGCGGTGGAGGTTCGACGGTGATGTGGATCACCCGCAGCGTGTCCCGGACATACTGCGGCATCTCCGCCTCGGTGCAGCACCCGAGCAAGTCGCCGGCATCGCCGCTTCCCTTGGCCCAGCCAAAGAATTGCCGCAATGCGTCGCGAATTTGCTCCACGGTCTGGGCGGCGTTAGGAGTTTTGGCGATCAGATGGTTCGGCCACGCGTTCTCCGCGACGAGGCTGAGCGCATATCGACGAAGGGCTGCCTCCGCGGTGTGGTGCAGCACTACGTTCTCGAAACCTTTCTCGGCAGATTCAAATGAGTGGTGCACGGCGGCCTTGATGGCAGCGGAAGCGGCTGGTTCCTGCTTGTCGAACACAGCAAAGACCGTCTTGCCCAAGTCTCTAAAGAACTTGCCGAGAGGCGCAACCTGCGCATCGGTTTGCGCATCGATGACGGCCACCCCCAGGGCCTCAAGCGTCTTGTATTCTGTGGGGTTCAAGTCGTTAAGCCGGCGCGCCGCTGCAGGTATCGCATCGAACTCCGTTCGACCTTCGACAACAAGTACATATCGGGCAAGCAGCGCTTCACAGAAGCGGGCCCTGAACTCTGCCTTGTATGCCTTGGGCTTGACCGCTGGTGGGTATGTCGCCAGCATCGCAGAAAGCTTGCCCCCGTCACGCCGCAGCACATGCATCTCGGACGGCGCGAATTCTTCGAGCACATAGGGCGAGTGCGACGTGAAAAGCGCCTGTGCCGACGTCTCGCGCACGCTGTTAACGATGCGCTTCTGGGTATGTGGCGGAAGGGCGATCTCGGGCTCCTCCATCGCGAAGATGACGTTCTGCTTCAGGCCCGCGATGATGGATAGCAGCGCCAGCACCAGTGTATTGATCGTGCCGGTGCCCTGATGGTGATATGGCGCGCAATAGGTGCTGCCGTCCGGACGCTTCGCGCCGGTGCCCATGAAAACGGTCAAATCCTTGCGCAGGGCCTCTCTAGTGAGATCCGACACGCGCATGTGAGGTTCCTCTGCCCAGTCAGAAGGAACGAATCGGCGAACAGCGTCCTGGACGTCCTTCAAGAGCGGGGCGATGCCGAGTTCCGGCTTATCGGCCACGGGGAGTTTGCGCAACTCGTTCAGCAGGTCTTCCCACATCGTCACGCGCTTGTCTTGAAGCCTGAGGATGACATCAAGCAACGACCCGCGCTCCAGGCTCAATGCCCGCGCCCCTGTCCTCAGCGTCCGGAGGTACAGGAAGCCGCACTTGCGCTTGTCGGTCGTTTTGAAAGTTGGGTGAGTACCTTCAGCTAGCACTGGGGTCGCGAAGAAAGTATTGCCCGTGAAGTCGTCTTCTTCCTTGTCGTAGCGACCCTCGAAAAACACCCGCAGCGCGGCCGACACGTCTGACGCATCCGTGCCTTCCGGGGGCGGGCCTACGAGTAGCGTCTTTTCCGTGGCGGACCACCACTCGATGTGGTCACGAAAGTGTCGCTGCTGCTCGGCGGACAGGTCACTGACGATAACTTCAATCCGAATGAGAACCGGATCTCCCTCTTCATCCAGGTAGCGCCCGGCGTGGAAGTCGTGCTCGTCGATGACGGGTCTTCGGGAGAGCCGTTCCGGGCCGAGGACGAGATCTATGGCCTCCAGCAGCGTTGACTTCCCGACGTTGTTGTCACCGAGAAATACGCTGTGGCCTGACAGCGTCACGATGCCGGATTCAATCCCACGAAACTTTTCGACCTTGACTTTTGCAATCTGCATTGGCTCCCCCGATTCTGCTCATGTGAGTTTAGCCAGTAACCAATCGTTTCTCCAAAGAGAGTCCACACTGAATCTGAAAGGACGCAGCCACGTCCTGCGGAGACTGCGGGACGTGGCTGCAAGGTGGGAAGAACAGAAAGCCGGCGGCGCTAGGCCGGCGATGGCGTGGAAATTAGGTAGCGACCAACTGCCGAGCCAGTGCGACCTCGACGGAATCACCGTCCTGGTTCAGAACATCCAGCCCCGATTCGGGCACATCGCCCGAGGTGGACTGCGAGACCATGATCTTCTTGGCCATCAGTTCCAGGCAGGTCATCTGCGAGGAACCGGCGTAGCCGAGGTAGATCACGCGCACGGGCTGTTTCTGCCCAATGCGCCAGGAGCGGCGTGCTGCCTGTTGGAGCGAGTACACGTTGTAGCCACTTTGCATGAACACAATCGTCGGGAACTCCAGCAGGTCCAGCCCCGTCTTGACCAGCTCGGGATTGGTGACGAGCACGTCGATGCCCCGGTCCAGTTGCTCGGCGATCCAGTCCTCGCGGCGGCTGGCATCCACGCTTGCGCGCAGTACCGCCACCTTGAATCCTTCCTGCTCCAGCAGCCCCTTCAGGCGTGACGTGGTGTCGCGCGTTCCGGTATAGACCGTGTAGGCCAGAACCTTGCGCCCCTGTTCCTTCTCCGCTTTGCAGATGTCGATCAGCTCGCGCTCCTTGGGGCTGATCTCGAACTCATTGAACTGAGCCGGGACAAACGCCAAGGTGTTGCGCGTGCGCGGATGCACCACGGTCTCCGACCGGAAGCAGCAATCCGGCCAGGCCAATAGCACGTTGAGCACCACCCCCAGCAAGGTCGTATCGCGTCGCGCCAGAGCCTGTTTCAGTTCTGCGGTCAGCCGACCCGCCAGATCGCGGTAGGCCGCAGCTTGCGCCAGGTCCATCTGGACTTCACGAAACTCCTCGTCATACGGCGGCAGGACGTTGCCACCGATGTCCTTGAGCTTGAGGAAAATCGTAAACGGCAGGATGCAGCGCAAGACGCCTTTCGGGCCGAAGCCGGGAGCCTTGACCGTGCGCACCGATACCTTGGTGCCTTTGGCTGTCTTGTGCGCCGTGCCGGCGCTCTCGGAGTAGATGTCCTTGAGGACGCCGTGATCGCGCATGAATGCCATCGCAGCCGAGGTCATGCTGCCGCTCGTGGTCGGGCGGTAGCCGTCTTCGATCATCCGTCCGGGCAGTGCCCGGAACAGCAGGTAGAACAGATCATCGCCGTAGCCGCCCATCAGCGTGCCGGTCAGCAGCAAGGTCTTGCGAGCCTTCGCCGCCAGCACGCCCATGGCCTGGCCCTGGGCACTGCCACCGTTCTTGTACTCGTGCGCCTCGTCGGCGATGAGCAGGTCGAACGTGCCTTGCGGTAGGTAGCGTTTGATGAACTCGGACGGTTGGTAGCCGCCTTCGCCAAAGCCAAACTCCATGTTGGCCATCGCACGTTCCATGCGCGTGGCCTGACGGTCGGAAAACACCAGCTCGCCGTTGCCATCCATGAGGTTGATGAACTCATGGATGTTGTCGCCCAGCATCGAGGCCAGGAAGCCGTCACCGAACTTCTGCATCAGCTTCTGTGCAGTGACTTCCCCGATGGTCGGGATGCGCTTCAAGGCTTTGAGGACGACCGAGGACTGGTCGCTGCCGGACAGGCTACGCGGGCGGATCAGCGTCCACAGGGGCGCGGCGCAGTGGCTGCACTTCCTGCGGGACTCCTCGGCTTCGAGCGCGACCGGGTTGACCGGCTCGCCGTCGAGGTCGGTGATGAGTGTGCCGCAGTCCGGGCAGGCTGCCACGTCGCCGTGGCGGGTGCGCCGCTGGGTGAAGACAGGTTTCCAGTGGAACCCCATCCGCATCCTGACGCGCCCCAGGATGAAAAACTCCTGGCCCGTGGGCTGCACACCCAACTGCTCGCGCAGCTTGATGAGCTTGACCAGCGTGTCCGGGCCATTGAGCACCCAGACCTTGGCGCCGGCCACCGTCTCCTGGATCTCACGCCGCCACTTGTAAACCAGGTGGGGAGGCGAAAGCACCAGGGTGCGGCGGTAGCCTTCGGCGTTGAGCACGGCGGCCGTGGCGATGCCGACGGTCGTCTTGCCGCAGCCCATTTCGCCATTGACGATCGCAGCGCGCTCGCCTTGATCGACCAGCAGCTCGGCGGCGGCATGGACAACTTCAGCCTGGGCCTGGAACAGCTTGCGCTTGAGGCTGGCAACGACGAGTTGCCGCTGCGCCTGTGCTTGACCGGCATAGACCGGCGGGTTGGCGAGGTTGAGAGAATCGAGCAGTTCGTCGCCGAACTCGCCGACGAAAACCTGAAGGCTCAGGGTCAGAGGGTTGGATTCCGCTTCGAGCAGTTCGCCCTGTACGGGCGCTGCATCGTTGGCGGTGGTGTCGAGATCAACGGACATGGTGATG
Organism: Pseudomonas sp. yb_9; assembly: GCF_043103635.1. Classification (NCBI taxonomy): domain Bacteria; kingdom Pseudomonadati; phylum Pseudomonadota; class Gammaproteobacteria; order Pseudomonadales; family Pseudomonadaceae; genus Pseudomonas; species Pseudomonas sp. yb_9. Next base: position 144,679 of record NZ_JBICKA010000006.1, read on the forward strand.
CTCCAAAGAAAAATGGGACATGCACCACCCCAGCGGGGCGATGGCATGCCCCGTGGTGGGAAGAGAGACGGCGAACCGTCGGTGGTTGGACAGTGCAGGCGCTCGTGGCCTGCGGTGACAACTCGCGGTCAGTACTCGGACGGCAGCACGATGCGGGTCGCGCTGCGATCTGCTTCGGTGAAGATGCGGATGCTCAGGTCACGGGTGACGACGTAAAACGAATCGAGGCGTTCACCAGACTCCAACGCAGCGTTGTTCTGTTGCCATTGGTAGTCGGCGACGTCGCCCCAGTCGCCACGCATGTGGCGTTCGAAAAACGGCATGGGATCGAGCCGGCCTTCGTTCATCAGGCGTTCGACGCCTTCGCTGAACTCCAGTGCACCGATCTCGAACAGCCGTTTGCGGCGATGCTTGTCATGTTGGTTGGATGTCATGTGGCTTTCTTCTGAGTAGAGGGGCTACAGCACCATTGAGGGGTGTCGGTGGCCCCGCGTTGGAGAAGATCAGTACTCGCTGGGCAACAGCAGCGTGGTGACGCTGCGATCCCATTCGGTGATGATCCAGAGCTTCAGGCCGGGTGTGACCTGGTAGGAAGAGAACAGGCGATCCTCACCGGACTTCAGCGCGGCATCGTTCTGCCGCCTGTCGCTGTCGTCGAGGTCGCCCCAGTCGCCACCGAGGTGGCGGCGCAGATACGGAATCGGGTTGAATTGGCCCTGTTGGATCAGGTCATCGACGCCGCAGGTCATGACCACCTGGCCGGGCGAGAAGCGCAGGCTCGGGGTCTGGCTGATGGAAAGTGCTTGGGCTGCCATGGAAGGCTCCTGGAGATGGAGGGGCCACGGCACCCCATCGGGGCGACTGGACCCCGGTGGGTGGAAAAAATCGACGGCGAACCGCCGGCGGTGGAGAAACGATCAGCGAATGGTCAACACCTCGCCCCGCGTGGCGGAGCCAGGCGTCATGTCCCATGCACGGATGACAGGAACGAACTTGTCGGTGAGGATGCGGGTTTCGGCGATGGAGCCGTCGTCGCGTTCGGTGAATTCCCGCTGGAGCGTCTTGTCCTTGTGGGTGTCACCTTTGACGACGAGCACGCGCCCCGCCTTGGATTGCACGACTCCCGAGATCGCGCCTGCGGCCAAAGCCAGGGCGAGATGCCAGTGGGACAAGGCCCGCGCCGGTGGACGCAGCGTCTGCTGCGCGGCCCCCAACTGCGTATCCCGCGACGGCCAGAGGCCTTGCAGCCTGCCAACCTCATCGGCGAACTGCTCCGGCTCCATCGTCACGCGGAAGAAATGCCCCGGCTCTGCCGGGCTGGTGGGGACGATGTACGGCAGGAACGGCCATTCGCTCGGCAGCTCCTCGGCTTCGACTTCGCCAAGCCCAACCTGCAGCAGCAGATTGCGCACGGCCTTGACGCCATCGGGCGTCTGCTCGCGCTGGCGCACCCGGCGACCGAAGATCACCACCTGCTTGAACTGCGTTTCCACCGCTCGGTAGATCCGCAGATCGGTGTAGTGGCGTGTCAGCCAGCCGACCAGCTCGGCGTCGAGCACGTAGCCGGGAACGATGAAGACCAGCACGCCGCCGTACTGCAACAGGGGCAGCGTGCGCTGGTAGAACAGTTTTTCGAGGCGGGCACGGCCCTGACCCTGATAGCCAATGTTGCCGTTGACGTCCTTGGACAGGTCGCCATACGGCGGATTGAGCCAGAGCAGCCCAAAGGACTGTTTGGAGATCATCGTGTCCATCAGGTCCGCGTGCAGGCAGTGATCGACCAGGCCGCGGGCATGGCGCGCCCGCTCTGCGTCGAACTCGACGGCGAACGCCTTGGCATGCTCGCGCCCGAGGGCATGAGCCGCTTCGGCAATCGCCACGCCTTCGCCGGCGCAGGGATCGAGGATGCACATCGGCCCATTGGATTCAGGCGCACTGGGCATCAGTGCATTGAGGGCTCTTTCGAGCGTTGGTTCGTCGGTCGGGAAGTACCCGTTCTTCACGAAATTGCGGGCGAGCCGCGGGAACATGAGCGCCATGGAAGTCTCCTGGTTGGCGGGGATGATTGGCGAAGGCGCGCCTTGGCGTGCCTGCGCAGGTGGGTCAAGCCGCTACCGTTTCCGGCGTCCAAATCTTGGCCGGATAGGGATAGGCGGTGAGCACGTCACTGCGGATCAGCGAGCCGAGCGCCAGGGTCAGCGCCGGCACGTCGATGGCGAGCCGATGGCCCACCAAAGGCCCGAGGGCGAATGGCAGACGGGTCAGCATCTCGCGGCTTTGCAGCAGTTCCAGCACGGTTTCGCGCCAGTGGTCGAGCAACGGCAGTGGGCAGGTGTCCTGCACCAACGTCCACAGGCGGTCAAGCCGGTGGTCGCTATCGCGGGGCAGCAATGCCAGTGCGCTGGCGTTGGCCTTGTCGGGCTTGACGCAGCGCCGATCGAACAGCCACACGTTGGACAGCGAACCGAACAGCGTTCGCCGGTAGGCGCGGGTCATGCGCTTTTCCAGGCGATCGACGTTGCTGACGAACACCGGGACGCTGCTGCCCTGGTCGGTGATGAGGTGGAACTGCTCCAGGCCCTGCTCGTCGCGCCCGAGGGTCAGGCGAGCCAGGAACTGCTGGACGGCGGTGTCCCGTGCCCAGATCGACAGGAAGATCAGGTTGCCCTGGTCATCGCCGACGCAAGCGTCGGCCATCACGTCCGGGCATTCGTCGATGCGGTACAGCGTGGTGGAAGAAGTGTTTGCGGGCATGGTGGTGTCCTCGGATGAACGGGAACAGCATCGCCCGCAGGGGGCAAGCACTGCCCCTTGGGGTGGAAAAAAGGCGTCCCTGACTCAGACCGTCAGCGCCGTAGCTGGAGCTGTGGCTTCCTTGGATGTGCGCCGCCGCGCGTGGTAGGCGCGAACGCCTGCACGCCAGTCGGCGGATTGCTCCGGTGCGAGGTTCAGATAGGACAGCGGGCACGAGTAGTAGTACGGGTGCATGGATTCGTCCAGTGGCTTATAGCCCCACTGGCCGCCGCTGCGTTCCAGCAGATCGCAGCGGATGGTGCACAGGGACTGGCCCGGTGCGAGATCACGGTGTACGCCTTCGGCCTTGGCCGTCACTTGCACAACAGACCAGAGGACGTTGCCACGCAGCGCGTGGGCGATGACCTTCACGCTGGCGCGTTCGGTCTCTTGCGGTGCGATCAACTCCGCGATCAGTTCAGACCGCGATTGGGGTGAGAAATACCAGCCCATGAGAGGCCTCCTGGAAAAATTGAGCCAGAAGCCTCCCCGGTGGGGAAGACCCCCGGCGGGTGGATGAAGCACACCGCAGATGCGGTGCCCAGTACTACGCAGGTTGCAGTTCGGCCTGGCGGCTCCACTCCTGCGTCTTGAAGTCCAGCGCGTAGCCCAGTTCGCCCAGGCGGACGATCTGCGCGCGCAGGGTGCGGCGGTCGATGGTCGAATCCAGTTTCACGGACTCGCCCAGCGGCCAGAGCAAGCTGAACAGCGCGGCGTCGCCATCTTCGGTACTGCAGGGAGCAGTTGCCGCAGCGGGCGTCGGCGCATCCACGCCGAAGGGCGTGGTATCGACCAGCGGGTCTGTGGATGCCTGTACGGGTGCGGGCTTGGCGGGCCTGGAGGTTTTGCTGGGCTTGGCCGGTGTTGCCGGTGTTGTTGCAGGCTGTGCGCCCAGCTCTTCATCAAGTGGATCGAGGTCCTGGGTGGCGAAGCTGCGTGCTTCGTCACGGCTCAGTTTGTCGATGTCGTAGAGCGTCATTCCGTCCAGGCTGGCGCGGATCTCGAAGCGCATGCCGCCACCGACCGGGTAGGACTTCGGGAAGATGTACCTGATGATGAACTCCCCGTCGTACTTGCCTTCGGGGTATTGCTCCAGCTCCGGGTCCTTGACCTCGAACGTACCAAGGTGCGTGGCGAGGCGTCCGACCGTGAAGGGGCCGTTCTTGCCGCGGATGGTACGCAGCGTGAGCTGGCCGGGGACGATGATGGGCGAAACCGATTGCTCGGGTGCCGATTTGGCTGTCATGGTGGTACTCCTGATGATGAATGACGGACGGCTGGTGGCAGCCGGTGGATGAGAGGAAATGAACCTCGCCCGAGGTGGGCAAGGTCCACTTGGCATCACGCCTTGAGCTGGCGCATGCCTTCGGCCAGGAGCCACAACGCCCGGTTCAGGCGCAGGTTCTGGTCGATGCCTTGCACCGGGCGGGTGCGCTGATTGCGGCCATTGGCCGAGCGTCCATTCAGGCCCCCCTTGACGAGGTTCTCTTGGACACGGTTGAAGACGGCCCACAGGTCATCCCTGCGGTCGTCCCAGCGCCTGGGCGCGAGCAGTTGACGCTCCGTGACAGGCGTCGGCTTGGCAGGATCGTCGTACTTGAGTGCCAGCGCTGAGTGCGCGAAGATTTCTGCTTCGCCCTCATCGAGGGTGATGGTGCGCATCGCATCGCGCGAGTCCTTCACGCGCTCGAAGCCTTCAAGGACTTCGTAGGCGCCTTCGATCACCTGGCTGGCCACATCCCCCTTGTGCGGGACACGGATGTCGGCGGTGGTATCGCCGCAGACCAGGCCGTTGTGGCAGACGAATCTGAACATGCCTGCCAGCATCTGGTAACTGCTCGTGCCGTCGTGGCTGTTGAGCAGGATGATCTCGTTCGCCTCGTCGCCGTTGATCTGGCTGGCATGGCGAAGTCGGATGAGATGCTTGGTGTGCTCGCGCCGATCCTCGTTGCGCACGCGCGTCTGGCACACCATGAAGGGCTCGAAACCCTCCTGGCGCAGCTTGGCGAGCACGGTCGAGGTCGGTATGTAGGCATACCGCTCGGATCGGCTCCCATGCGGAGCGTCGGCGAAGATTGATGGAGCAATGGCGCGAATGCGGTCGTCCGAGAGCGGGCGATCTGAGCGCAGGATCGGGGACTGCGGAGCAAAACGGGATGCCAGAGACATGGCTGTTCTCCTGTGAAAAATGCGACAACCGCGCGGCCGTCTGACCACGCGGAACTCGGGGGAAGAAATGCGCGAGCGCGCTATGCGGATGGAGGACGCTGCAGATGCAGCAAGGAGAAGCGGCAAGGCCCCATGAGGGGCCATGCCGGATCAGAACGAAGCAGCCAATGCCGGCTCCTGCTCCTCGACTTCACCTTCGGGCTCGCACTCGGCGGGCTCGGCAGGCTGATCTGCAGCGGGGGCGGCGTCCTCGGCTTCGGGCGCGGGAGCGTCCTGGGCCGGCGGCGAATCTGCTTGCGCGGGGCTCGTCGGATAGACCTTGGTGCCGTCGATCTTGATCAGGCCGATGTGGATCAGTGTCGAATCCAGGCTTGCGGCCGGTTCCCCAGCGCGCTCACCCTTGGTGCGGATGTACGGATCGATCTTCATGTCGTTGAGACGGAAAGCGATCAGCACCTTGCAGTCCCCTTCGATGGCCTGCACGCACCGGCGAACCAGATGCTCGGCTTCAGGGGTGGTGACGATGCTGTCGAAGTACCGATACTCCGGTTCATCGACAGGCCCGGCCAGAGCGGCGACGGTGCAAGAGAGGAACGGGTCGCCATCTTTGGGTGTGACGTCCTTCGGACGGCTGAGGTAGCCGATGCCGCGGGTGACCAGCTCGTGCTGCCTGATCGAAGCCAGTTCGGCCCGGTCAAGCGGCTCGGCCTTGAGCAGTCGCGCCTTGAGGGACGCGGCGGCTTGGCCTTTCTGCTCACCCTTGTCGCGGATATACGCATCGCCCCACAGGTCGCCGAGGCGAAAGCGCACCAGTGGGCGCTGCTTGGGATCGTCAACGCCGATGTAGCGCTCGACCAGCTTCTTGGCCTCGGCACCCGAGACCTTGACGTCGAAATAGCGATAGCTGGGATCCTTTGCGGAACCGACCAGCGCGGCGATGGTGCATGCCAGGAAAGGCTGCGCACGGCGGCCGCCCCGAACAGGCACTTCACGGGCACGCTGGATGTAACCGATGCCCGAGGTGTGGAGGTCGAAATACGATTTCTCGTTGGACGTGGTGCTCATGGTGAATCTCCATAGGGATGAAGCGGAGACACACCGGCCCCACGCAGCGGGGAAAGGTGCGTAACCCCGCGATGGGTTGATAAGGCGAAAGCATCCACCACCAGAGACTGGTGGCCGCTCGCGGATGGATGCGGTGCGAGCTGGCTCGGTCACGCAGTGGGAACTGCGCCGCAACCTCGAAGACCGATGGTTGCCTGGCATGTCGCTGACAACGTCAGCAGGCATGGGCTCAGCATGGCCAGGCCTCGCGCGCGAGGCAGCCATCAATCGGTATCCGATCGTTTCCCTTTGATGAAATCTCCCACGGCAGAAAAAAGGCCCTCCTTCCGAATGGAGGGAGAGCCTGTGGGGGCATGTCGCCTGGTACTTTTCGTGGTGTCACGCCGGTACAGCGCGGCGCCGTCGGGACGTCTCCGCGCCGATCACGCTCACGTCGATCAGGCGCCAGCGCCCGTCGTCTATGAGTCGCTCCAGCACTTCGCCGAGCATGTCGAAATACACCTCGTCGTGCCGATCGACCAACTCGCCGTCGCGGCGCAGCTCCACCGCATAGGTATCGCTGCCGGGCTGGTAGAGGATCGTCACCTGGCCGGCGAACTTCGCGGTCGAAACCGTGAAACTGATCGCCGGAGGCGTTTCGATGATCCTGGACGGCGTCGGATCGACCCAGGTGAAGTCGTGGGCGCCCGCATCGACCAGCATGTGGGTGATGCGCCGGAACCCGTCGGGCGCCGGCATTTCCTCCAACTGCTCGATGAGCTGACCCAGTTCCATGCACTGCGGCTCGGGAATGGGCAACTTGGCCGGCGCGGAGCCGAGGATGTGTGTCTTGACGGTGTAGGGCGTGCCGTCGGACATCATCTCGGTGCGCTCTTCTGGCGTGTCCGCACGCAGACCGTCGAAACGACGACGGGCATAGGGTTGGACATGCACCTTGGTGCCCTCGCTGGGAACGGTGGTCACCAGGTTGGGATCGAGTACCGCGAACTCGCTGGGCTTGAGCTTGACGACGATGGCGTCTTCGCTGGCTGCGACCACCTTGCCGTCGAAGGGCTGGGGATCAATGACAAAGCCCAGTGTCGAGGACTGTGGCTGATCATCGAACACGCGGTACTTGAACGACCGCACGTTGCGGGGCACATGGCCTGCGACCAGCGAAGGCATCAGGGTCTTGATAAGAGAGCGATCCATGTGAATCTCCTTGAGGAAGAACAAGGGATTCCCCGCCCGCAAGGGAGAGGTCCCTTGTGGGTGGATGGGCGCGATGCGTCCGTAGAAAGAAACAACCAGCACGGTTTCCCGCGCTTGCAGCCTTGAAGGTCTTGGCTGCCTGGGCATGTGTCGGCAACGCCGACGAACATGGGGTAAAGATGGCCCTTGAGTGAGCGGCCTGCGCTCAGGAAACCGCACCGCGCCGCACCCGCTTTCCTGCGCCGCGACAAGAAAAGGCCCCTCGAAAGCGGCTGGGTGGTCAGACTTGGTACACGAAGTAGTGTTCGCGCTGACGTGGAAAGAACACGTGCTTCCACGAGTCGCCGCCGGTATTGCCGCCGTCGAAGACGACCATTTCGTAGGCATCAATGTCGGTGTCTGCCAGATCGGCGCTGGCGATATGGCGCATGTGCAGCATGCCGCTCAAGCGCTCGAATACCAGGATCTGGCCGATGGCGTCGTCCTGGCCCATGGCGTTGACGCAGGCTCCAAGCTGATGCTCGAAGTCGCGTGCGGGCGAGATGAGGTCGGGGAACATAAAGTGCTCCTATGGAATTGGACCAGCCCGGCTCCCAGAAAGGAGACGGGCTGGCATGGAGGGCAAAGAGGAAGGTGGGCGCGTGGTGTGTTTGCTAGGGCTCGGCCAGCGGCAGGCCCAGCAACACGGGCGCGTCAGCGTCGAGGATGAGGATGCGCACATCGGCCTGGCCAGCCAGCTCCAGGATGTTCGCCAGGTCGGCGGGCATGCCCTTGCTGCGGTGCTCCTGCCGAAGCTGCTCGGCGGTGATGCCCTCGGCGTGCTCCAGGTTCTTGTCCGTCCAGGGCGTGGAGATCAGCTTGACGCCGATCGCCGGGCTGTACGGAACCCGAAAGGCGATGAACAAAAAGGCCTCCGGCGTGGCAAGGTCCGCCAGGTTGGCGAGGTACTGGCCGGTTTCCTGGCTGATGTGCGCGCTGCTGATCTCCCAGCATCGGCTGTAGTAGCCGGTCTCGAAACTCAGGCGCTGCACAACTTCCCGCGCGGCTTCGACCGAATAGCTGTCACCGACGTGGATCAGGCGGCCGTCGAAGTCCTCGCCATGAATGGCATAGACCACGGCACCGATCACGCCTTCGCCGTTAACGCCTTCATCGGCATCGCATTCGGCCAGTGCTTCGGCACTCACAGGTTCAGAGCCGTTCGTGACCACCGCAAAATCGCTGGTGACGATGCAGGACGATGAAATCAATTCCTCGTCGGAAAGATGTTGTTGGCTCGGGTGGATGTTTCGCCAGACATGCGGAATTCCGTCCTCGTAGCTGATGGACAGCGTGCGGACGATCTTCAAATTCCAGTAGCCACGGAGAAAGGGATTGGGATTCTGGGACATGGGAACTCTCCAGATTGAATAATGGAGCCAATTCCCGCCACCGGGAATTGGACCCGGTGGGTTGAAAGGGGAAAATGCGTCAGTCGGCGCTGATCGTTGGCTTTGATTCAGCCGCTTTACGCTGGGCAACGGAAAGGAAATCGAGGGACATGGCTGTGTGGGCGCATGTCCCTCGTGGGGAACGAAAAGACGGGGGTGTGCCGGAAACGGGCTCACCAGCCGCTGTAGTTCAGCATCAAGTCGGCAATGACCTTGCGGCGTTCCAAGTCGAGACCGTCGAAGTCCGACAGCCCGTGGAAATGGCAGCGTTTGAGCATGGCACCGCCCTCGTGCGCGTTGTAGAAGCTGACCATGGCGGACAGAAACATGCGTTGCCCGCTGCTCAGGACACCGAGGGCATCGTTGAGCCGCAGCATGTTGGGACGCAGATCCCACTTGCTTTTGGCCTGGTTCAGGCCGTCACGGGTGCCGTCGCCGAACCATTCGGGGCCAGCGATCTCGGCACCACGCTTCCATGCCTCGAAGAAGGCTTGGGGCGCGGCAGCGAAATGCTGCTCTTCCCGCATGATCTGATCGACGACTTCCTGCGGCAGCAGTTGATTCATGGCGTGATTCCTCCAGTTGGATCAGGGAATGGCGAGCTGGGACCAGCCGCCTCTTTCGAGGGCACGTTGAGCCGCCGCATGGCTGCGGAAGTACTCGTGCGATTCCCGCGAAACGGGACCTTCGGTATCGCGCGTGCCGATGTAGTGGCCGGCGGCGCTTTGCAGGACTTCGAGCGGCAGGAACTTGCCGCAATAGGTCAAGGCCAACTGGCCGAAAGAGGCTTTGTGGGACATGGGTAGGCTCCTTGGAAAAGCGGGGCCTTGTCCCTTACGGGATGGCAGCTCCCGCACGCGGTGGATAAAAAGCATCGGCGTCACGGGGACGCGTGTCCGCAGACTTGATGCGATACGGACTGGCGGGTTACGCGGGAAGAACCCACGGCAGCCTGGAACCCATGGCTGCTGGCATGTGCTGACGAATCAGCGAACATGCGGGCAGCTTCGTCCGGGGGCCGCGCTGCGTCAGTTGGAAAACGACATTCGGCCCAGCCCGGATTGATGGGCGCAGAGACAGAAAACCCGCATCGAGTGCGGGCTGTCAGGGGGGGCGTGGGTGCGTTGGCTCACTCGGTCGTGTCGCCCAGGACATGCTGCTTCCACAGGGCGAATGCCTCGTCCTGTCCCAGTTCGGCCAGGACCACAATGGGTTGCGCCTGCCGCGCACGCAGCGAAGCGAAATACGCCTTACGGTCGGCGATGGCCTTGAGATTGATGCCATCGATGAACAGCAGTTTGCCGCCCTTGATGAACAGCACCTTGTTGCCAAGGTCGCGCTCGAACGCGGCTCGTACTTTCTCCGGTTGTTGCATGCGTCGGTTTCCTGTTGCTGTGGCCGGCCGTTGGCTCGGAACGTTGATCGGCGAGATGAAGATGCCGAAGGCTCGCTGACCTTCGGCTCGGGAGGAAATAACCACCCGTGGGCTGTTGCAGGCCCGGTCGTCGCTAGAACCGTCTGCTCATCAGCAATCACACCCGGCCCATGTCGTGGCTGGGGCCGGCATCGTCTGGCGCACATCCGCGCACAAAGGGAGCCCGTTTTTGCGCCGGTGGGCACCGGCACCGAATACCGCTGACCACAAAGGGTCTCCGGGTGGCTCGCGCTGCCTGGTAAGCCATCGGGGGACCCTTCGCAGTGGGCGGGAGAAACACAGACCAGCAGAACACGCGGGAGACGGTTCGCGGAAAAGCTACCTTCAGGTCCCGCAGCCGGGGACGGCTGGGCGGGACGCGCACACGGACAAGAAGGTGTTGCGCGCTGGGCGACCCGCAGGGGCGTGCGGGACACGGGCCACGCCTTTGAAACAGGGCGCGGCCCACGGGAAACGGAGTCAGTCAGGCGCCTTTGCGGCCGCTGCTACGCGAGCGCGAAGCGCCACGCTTGGGCGTACCGGATTCGACCGGCAGCGTGCCTTTGCAGTCGGGGTAGCGACTGCACGACCAGAATGGGCCGCTCTTGCCGGTGCGCTGGCGCGTCGCTGCGCCGCACTGCGGACATGCTGGCCCATGGGGAAGCTTGATGGACAGGGACATGCTGCCGTACTGCGCGATCAACTGCGAAATCCAGGCGGCCTGCTTGCTGAGGAATACGTCCAGGGTGAGCTGTCCCGCCTCGATCATGTCGAGCGCCTGCTCCCACACTGCCGTCGTGCCGGGGTCTGCAATCGCTGCGGGCACGGCGTCGATCAGCGTGAACGCCGCATCCGATGCGCGAATGGAGCGCCCCTTCTTCACGATGTAGCCACGGGCGATCAGCACGCTGATGATGTTGGCCCGCGTCGCCTCGGTGCCGATGCCCGTCGTGTCTTTGAGCTTCTGCTTCAGGCGCGGGTCGGTCACGAAGCGCGCAATGCCCTTCATCGACTTGACCAGTTCGCCCTGGGTGTAGGGCTTGGGCGGCATCGTCTTGAGCGCCTTGATCTCGACCTCAGCCACCTGGCACGCCAGGCCCCCACGCAGCGGGGGCAGCACCTGGCTGCGCGCCGCGTCGTCGCCGTCCTCATCCGCTTGCGGTTCGGCCAGCACCAGACGCCAGCCTTTGACGACCATCTGTTTACCGGTGGCCACCAGCATCTGCTGGCCGCAGGAAAACTCAGCCACGGTACGGTCGAACTCGTGGTGCGGGAGGAACTGCGCCAGGTAATGCGCCCGGATCAGCCGGTACACCGCCAGTTCCTTCTCGCTCAGAGGAGAGAGGTTCGCGGGTTCGAGCGTCGGAATGATGCCGTGGTGCGCCGTGACCTTGCCGTCGTTCCATGCACGCGAACGCTGGGAGCGGTCGAGCTGGCTCATGATCGGGCGCAGCGACGGATCGGTCTTGAGCAGGCTGTCCAGGACGGCGGGCACCTCGGCGAACATGCTTTCGGGCAGATAGCCGGAGTCCGAGCGCGGGTAGGTCGTGGCCTTGTGCGTCTCGTACAGGGCCTGGGCGATCTGCAATGTCTCCTGCACGTCCAGCCCGAGCTGCTTGGAACAGACCTCCTGCAAGGTGCTCAGGTCGAACAACAGTGGCGGGCCTTCGCGCACGCGCTCGGTCTCGACCGACACCACCTGGGTGTTGTCCGCGACGCGAATCTGCAGCGCCGCCTGCTGGGCGACCGGCTGTTGCAGGCAACGACCGGCGTCGTCGGTGCAGCCGTCGGGCGCAACCCACTGCGCGGAGAAAGCCTGACCCTCTGTGGACAGAGACACGTCGATGGCCCAGAACGGCGCCGACTTGAAAGCCGCGATTTCGCGGTCGCGATCAACGACCAGCTTCAGGGTCGGGGTCTGGACACGTCCGACCGACAGCACGCCGTCGTAGCCCGCCTGCCGCCCGAGCAGCGTGAAAAGACGGCTGAGGTTCATGCCCACGAGCCAGTCTGCCCGCGAACGCGCCAGCGCCGAGTAATACATCGGCAGCGTATCGGACGACGGTCGCAGCTTGCCGAGCGCGGTGCGGATCGACGCATCGTTGAGCGCCGACAGCCACAAGCGCTCGATGGGACCACGGTAGCCGCACAGGTCGATGATCTCGCGGGCGATCAGCTCGCCCTCGCGGTCGGCATCGGTGGCGATGACGAGATGGGTCGCCTTCGCCAGAAGCGCCTTGACGACCTTGAATTGCGTGGCGGTCTTGGGTTTGACCTCGACCCGCCACTGCTGGGGAATGATGGGCAACTGCTCCAGTGACCAGCGCTTGAGCGCCGCGTCATAGACTTCGGGTGCTGCCGCTTCTACGAGATGGCCGATGCACCAGGTAATCGTGACGCCGGAGCCGCTGAGGCAGCCTTCACCGCGCTGCGTCGCGCCGAGAATCCGGCCAATATCCTTGCCCTGGGAGGGCTTCTCGCACAAGAACAGCCGCATGTCCGTCCATCCGATTTCCGTGGTTCATTGAGTTGCTGGAATCGAGGATGCCGAGCACCGCCAAGGGCAGCAGCAAACAAGTCGCGAGCGGTGGCGACCTCTTTCACGGGATGGAATGGCTGGGGTGGAGATGGCGTGCAGCCGGGGGGTGCGGGCCGGGAGCCGCGATTTTCGGGAGCGCGTGGAAGCCGGTGGACGTTGATGGAGCTATCCCCTGGGGATAGCTCGCGGGTGCATGGAGCGGCGAACAGTGGCCGGCTCATACCGGGTCACTTCCTACGCCGCGGCTCTTTTGGCGCAGCCGGTTCCTGGGCGGCCTGGGACTTTGCCTCCGCATCCTGCGGCTTCGGGCTGAGGGTCACGGACTCGATGCGAAACGGCAGGATGCCGACGCTGCGCGCGTTGATCTGCCAGGTTTCGCGCGGCTGATCCTCATTGTCCGTCCAGGGTTCGCGCTCCATGCGTCCGACGACCAGCACGCGCATGCCTTTCTGGTACAGATCCTTCCAGTGTGCGACGTCACGGTGCCAGATTTCCACCGGTGCCCAGAAACCGCCGCGATCCTCGAAGTCGCCGCCTTTGGTGGGAACGGGGTTGTCGAAGTACACGTTCAGCCGCAGCAAGCGCCGCGGCTCGTCGTTGCCGTTGGGGAACTCCCGGTACTCGGGCGGTGAGCCAATGTTGCCTTCACCCCAAAAATGCGTGCTCATGTTGCAATCTCCATGGTGGTTGAAATACCCGTGCCGCGTCGGCGTCGGGCGCGTACTGGGGTGTCCGATGCCATCACCGATCACGCACTCCAGGTGGGATGGACTTGAGCCGTCGCAGGTAGGCGTCCTCCGCCTTGGCGGCCTTGCTGGCGCACTCCTGGGCCTGCCTGCCCAAGGTGTGCAACAGGCTGATCTGCATGTTCAGCGTGATGCGTTGAAGCTCGATCGCGTGCAGCTCGGCCAGCAGGTTGACCGGCGTGCCGGTGCTCGCCATCAATTCCTGCCACAGGGCTACGCCCATGGCTGAGCGGTCGTGCTTGCGCCAGCGCAAAAACGCCGTGCCTGCGCCCGTGGTCTGCTGGGCCAACTCCACGGGCAGTAGGTGAAAGGGATGCCCGACTGCCTGTTGCAGCACCTGCCGCTGCGCCATGTCAATCAACTCGTCGCGCATGGCGAAACACTGACTGGCCCAGGTCTCAAGATCCCCCTTACCCTTAAAAGGCTTTAAAAGGCCTTTTAGAGAGGCAGCGTGTTCCAGCTTCATGAAGGCTGCCTGTTGCAGGCCCTGGAAGTAGCGGGGTTCGCGGTTCGGATCGCTCATGCCTGCTCGTCCTCGACCTCGCCGGCGCTGACTTCGGGTGCTGCGTCAGTGGCGGGCTCGTCGGTGGTGGCCGCGTCGTTGGGGGCAGGCGCTGCAGCAGAACTCTGAGCACGCTGTTGCAGGCCACGGCGCACGATGGGCGGCGCGAACTTCGAGCGGCGCGTGCCTTCCAGCACGTCCTGGGGCAGTTCGCCGAATTTCTCCAACGCCGCCCGTGCTGCGGCGTTCTTTGACACGAAATCGTCGCGCGTGCAGCCCGAATAGCGGTATTGCTGGGCCAGCGAAAACAGGCTGCGCAGTGCATGGGCGCCCTCGTTAAGCCAGCGCTCCAAGGTGCTGCGGTCGATGAGCGCCGTGTGGTGGGCGAGGATCAGTTTGCGGGCGATGTCGTCGTAGTCGGCCAGCAGATAGACGGCGGCAAAGCCGAGCTGCGCATTGACGAACAGCGGCAACTTGACGGGCTGCACGTTAAGGTTCTCGCCCAGGCTGAGTGCCGGCGGCACGCTCGCCAGTGCCTGATCCACCTGCTCGCGCAGCGATTGCAGCGTGGTCTTGGTCTGGTCGAGCTTGGCCTCGATGCGCAGCATCCACCAATCCGAGTACGGGTCGTCCTGCTCCGAACCGCGCCGCATCTTGTTCATTTGGGCGATGTAGCCGTTCAGGCCGACGATGCCCGGTCGCCCCTCGGCGGCGGCACGGCCATGCCAGATGCGCGAGGCGTGGTGCGTGTGAAGCGTCAGCGACATCGCGCTGCGCAGGGAGCCGAGATTCAGTTGCAGAGGTTCATTGGTTGCCATGGTGTCCGCTCGTTGTGGGAAAAGGAGCGGTCAGCTTCGGCAGGAAGCGGAAGGCAGTCAGTCAACAAACCGAAACCAGCCAGACCCCGGTTCAGCGCGTGGTGGCCGCATGCGGCGCGAGCTATCCCCAGGGGATAGCTCCATGGAGCGCCAACGAACGCTGCACGTCGGGATCAGGACGGGCAACGCCGCTGCTGCGGCAGATGTTCGATGTCAGGTCTGCGACTGCACAGCATCCGCCCCAACGGTGGAACTATCCCCAGGGGATAGCTCTATTGGCATCCATGGGTGTCCACTTCACCGCCTTGCCAGCCTGCTCACTTGCTGGCGAGCAGATCTCGAAGCCGCTCGATGTGCTGCCTGGCGACTTCTGGTGGCACCGGCTTACCCTGCGTTTGGGCCGGCGGTGCGGGTGGTGGCCGTTCGTTTGGTTGAGTGGGTGCCGGTGGCGGGTCTTTCTTTGCCCAGGCATTGAACTCACCGTGGATGGCCCGCTGGATGATGCCGAACAGATACCCTGCGGGATTGCGGATGCCGTGGTTGCTACAACGCGCGGCCCATTCGTCCAGCACGTCCTGCCTCAGCGAGGCATCAACCTGCTGCAATGCCACCTTGGCACCCGCCTGCTGTTCCGCCTTCAGTTGCGCAAAGCGCTTGGGCCATTGCAGATCGCCCAGCGCGCGCGCCTGCGCAGTAGTACGTATTTCATTAATACAACTACTACGTACTGTACGGGCCTGCTTCGGATTCCGAAGAGAGACGTCTGGCGCGGGTTTCGACCCTGCTTCGGAATCCGTAGAGGGGCGTTCGCCATTCCGAAGAAGGCTCGGAGCCCCTTCTTCGGAGTCGTGAATGGCGTCTTCCTGTGGATAACTATCGCTGGCCGTGAGGTCCTGCTTGGCGAGACGTTCGGCCATCACCTGCAACCGTGACGGGAGGGTGCGTCCGGCCAGTAATGGGTCTTCACCGATTTCCTTGAGCGTGTGCAGGCCCACGATCTGCACGGCCTTGGCAGAATGGCCGAGCGCCTGGCTGACGAGTTGCAGGTAGTCCGGGTCGAGCTGCATGGCCTCGAACGGTGTCAAGGGTTCGTCGTGCAGCACGTACAGATTGCCGAGGATGCGGCCGGTTTTGGGGTGACGCCGTCGCCGAACCAGGCTCAGCCAGCGAGTCAGGCGCATCAGTGTCAGCGCCCGTGCCACGGTTTCATGCGAGGCCTGGCCTGCGCAGGGCATGGACGCCAGCCAGGGCCGCAACTGCTCGTAGGTGGGAAATGCGGTTACGCCATCGTCGTTGAGCATCAGCCGGAACACTTGCCAGGCGTTTCGTTCCAGCGGCGTCAAGCGACGGTCGAGGAACAACTTGCGTGGCACCGTCTCGTGCCGGTTGCCATTGAACAGGAAAGCATCGCCGGAGGTGGGCGTGGGCGACTGTGCCGGTGTAGACGCAGGTGCGCTGGGGGCGGGCTTGGGCACAAGGTCTTTTAGCGCAGCATCGAACAGCTCTGCGAGTGCGATGGGGCCTTGGCGTAGGGCTCGTGGTGCGGTGTCGTCCACGGCCATGACTCAAGCCAGTCCCTGATCGACCCAGCTCTTGATCGAGGCCCAGACCACCGACAGAGGCAGCGACATGCCTTCGGCCAAGTCCATGGCGGCATCGAGGATGGAAGTTTCGTCTTCGAGATCGACGGTCCTGCTGTTGGTCACGGCCTTCCATTGACGCCACAGCTCCGTGTCCTGCTCCTCGTCCAGCACGGGGTGCCGACCCTTCCGTTTGGGCAGACCAAGGATTTCACGGCGAAGAGCCACTTCCTGATGCGTCAAGCCATAGAACTTGCTGACCATCTCCGTGCTCGCGCCCAGCCTGAGCATGCGATCGACTGTGGCGATTTCCTTCTCCACATCCTGCGCCTGCTGGAGCAGCCGCCGCAGCACTTCGCGGTTGACCGTCACTGAGCACCAGGAGACGTTGGCGTTGGCCAGCACGCTGATCAGCGCGGGATGCTTGAGGGCGTCCAGCTCTGCCTCGCCAAACCCCATCAGCTTGCAGCGGCGCAGTTGCCCATTGCGCAGGTCATAGAGGGCCTGGGCGATGACAGCCTGGTTGAGTGGGTGTGCTGTGGACATGCTGGCCTCCCTCGCTTAGGTTCCAGAGTCCGCAGCGCCGGCTTCGAGATCGAGCAGGCGGCGGGCCAGTCGCAGCAGGCGGAACAGCTTGACCAGCGCGGTGTCGCTCAATCTTCGGGTTACGTCGCCCTGGCCGTACAGCAGCGCCGGCAGGTCGATGACGACTTGCCCGTTGTCCAGACCGACGTCGGCGGGCTGCTGACCGGCCAGGCAAGCCAACAGCGTATGGACGGCACGGCCCTTTGGCGCCAGGCTTGAGGTATGGGCACGGCAGGCGAAGCCGATACCGTCTGGGCGGTCATCGATGCACTCGCCCAGGTCTGCCTCGACCGCAATCTCGCGGGCGAACTGCGCGACGTGGATGCGCAGGTGCTCGGGTGTGTCCAGGCCGGGGGCGATGTACCAGACATCCGAGATCGGATAGAGCCCGCCAGCCTGCACCGGGATGGACTGCAAGACGTTCGCCGAGAAGTCGCGCGGCAGTGCATCGCCCAACTGGTCAGCGACCATGCGCTGGATGGACTCAAGCCGTTCGGTTGTCGGCGCCGGGGAGACGATGTGCTCTTGAAGCAGGCTGCCATCCGTGTCGCTTTTGCCCGTTGATGGCGTTGCCGCAGGCTTCGCGGCGGGTGGCGCGGTATCGACAGGTGGGCGCGCGATGGCCTCTGGCTCTGGCAAGGCAGGCGGTGTCGAGGGCGGCGTCGGCTCGCTGACCAAGGCACGCTGGCGGCTCTCGGATTCGGTCATGTCCAGAGCGAGCACGTCGTAATCGACGTCCAGCAATTCGGCCATCTGGCCGATCAGCTCGTCCTGTACGCGCTGCGTAGAGAACTCGTCGGCCTGGACATCGAATTGCGACAGCACTTCCTGAAAGAACTCGTCGAAGTCCTGAACCAGTGAGCGGCCTTTGGCGTAATGCTCCCAGGTGCGCTCGCAGGCCTTGCGCATGACCGACAACCGCTCGACCTGGTGACGCCCCAGGCCGGCGTAGAGCACGGTCGGGATTGCGGGCAGCAGGTAGCGTACGGCGTCGGCCATCCGGCTGATGTGCGATTGCTGCACGGGGTATCCGTCGGCGGCCAGGCGGCGAGCCAGCTCGGACTGGCTCAGGGTGGAGCGGATTTCCAGTTCGTAGAACTCGCGCGCTTTCTCGACGCCCAAAGCGCGCTCGATGAAGGTGAGGCCACCGCGCAGTTCGTTTTCCGCAAGATGCCCGGTGAGCGCGACGATCTCACCACGCTCGGGCCACGGGCGGAACAGGCATGAGACCCGAAAAAAGCGTTCGTCCTTGGTCTCCGACCAGAGTTCGCGCAGGATTGCCAGTCGCGTGTTGCCGCCATTGCGGATGATGTAGTGATCGTCGCCGGGCCGCCGGGTGATGGCCGGAGCCGCGTCCAGGCCACGCTCGCGGATGGATGCCTTGATTTCCTCGTACACCGGATTGCGCTTCTTGCGCGGGTCGTGGTCGTAGGGGTGCAACTGGTCGAGCGTCACGACCATGGGCGTGTCGGCGATCGGGTCGCTCAAGGTCGTTGCTGACGGGCCGCTGCGCTCGAACCCGGACGCAAGCAGTTTGCCGGCCATCTGCTGGGAGGTGATCTCAGTCATGGCCGCCTCCCTGCGCTTGGGATCGGGTCTCGCGCTCGGCACGACGGATCTGCGCACGGGCGTTGAGGGCTGCCCGGTGATCGCTGGCCGTCGAACTGGTGTAGATCGCGGCGCAGCCTGCCTTGGTGAACTTGAGGTGACCGCCCGCCGTGCGCTTGACGTGCCAGCCTTCGCCGACGGCGAACTCGATCAGGGCGCGCAGCCGGCTGTGGCCTCGGGCCAGTTCATGTGCGTTGGCCATGGGGCCTCCTGGTATCAAGAGGCTGTGGCGGACGGCCGGACACTGCGGCAAATCGATCCTGCCACTGCGGGAGCAATTCGCCGGCAAGATCGCGCATGGTGGCGAGCGCGGCGGGAGCGACTCTGCCCACTGGCTGGCGGTACTCGACCCGATGCACCGGCAGACCGCGCGTCGCGGCACGCGGATAAGCCTCAATGGCCGGCACGTCGGTGGCCAGAACCCGAATGCCGGTGTGGCCCTGGAACAGATCGCGCAGCGCCTGCTGGATCAGACGGGCGTTGGCGGACACCGGATGGACGCGGTTGATGAGCAGGTGCAGCGGCGGCGGCTCGATACCCAGCTGCCGGTACGGCGCAATGTCCGCCAGCAACTGCATGGTGCCGCGCCGCAGTTCGCGGGCGGCGAGGATTTCCGGGGTCACTGGCGACAGCGCGAGGTCGGAGGCCAGCACCGCCATCTCCAGCAGCACCGAGCGCGCGCCCTGGGTGTCGATCAGCACCAGGTCGTAGAGGGGGTTCAGTATCGGCAGCAGGTGCCGCAGCCGCAGTCGCCCGTCTGGCGCGTGCAGCAGCAAAGTGTTCAGTTCGCCTCGGTGGTCGTTGGAGAGCACCAAGTCCAGGCCCGCGATGATCGTGCGGGACACAAGCTGGCCAAGGTCACGCTCGTTGAAGGCCAGCAATTCATAGATACCGCCCGGCGCACGATGGGCCAGCTCGTAGTAGGAGGACAAGGTGGGCTGCACATCAAGATCGAGCAACAGCACGCGCAGCCCGGCGTCCGCAGCGAGACCGCCCAGGTTTGCGGCCGTGGTGGTCTTGCCGACCCCGCCTTTGGTTGAAATGATGGATACGACCTGCATGGCGTTCTCCGTGTCAGGATGGAAAGTCCGCGGGAGAACGGGTCAGGCCCTGTTGTTGACGCGCTCGTCGATCCACTGATCGATTTCGATGGAGTCCCAGCCCACGGCGCGCACGCCCAGACGCAGCGCCTGCGGGAACTGGCGTTTCTTCATCAGGTTGTAGATGTGGGCGCGCTTGAAACCGGATTTCGCTTCGACTTCTTCCAGGCGCAGGATGCGGCGCTCGTTTGGCGGCAGTACAGGTGTTTGCGACATGGCGGTCACTCCTGAACGCTCAGTGGCGTTTGTTGGCGTGACCTCTATTCAATAGACACGGCAGCGAAAAGACATTGCAAATGCAATCTCCGCGACTGCACATACAAGCTGGCAAATCTCAGCGGGAGGCGCTACGCAACCGGCGCCTGGCGGTGGCGAACTTGCCGTTCAATGTCCGCTCCGCGATACCCATGGCGCCGCTGTGATGGGCGACCAGCGCGCTGACCACGGCCTCCTGCGTCTTGAAGCTGGAGTACGGCGTGCCCGATGGCGACTGGCCGAGCATCAGCTCTAACAGGCCGCCAACGATGTTCAGGTAGGTGGCCTCGGCCCGATCACTGATCGGACACTGCGCGCATGCCGAAATCACCGTGGACTGCTTGAGCAGCGCGTCATGCTTGTCCTGCAACTCGCGAAGCTGACGTTTGGTCTGTTCCAGGGCGGATTTCAAACCCTGGCGTTCGACCAGCATGGCTTGCCCTGTTTCCAGAGAGATGAAGGGATGGATGATGCGCTCGCTGCGGGAGAAGAGAAAGCCGGGCCGCTGCTCGGGGTAGTGCTGGCGCATCCAGCACTTCAGATCGACATGACGTACCGTCAGATCAGGCGATTCGATCAACGCGGTGTCGCGTGTCGTGATGCCATGCTGCCCGAAGGGCAGTTCCCCGTTGAGGATGCCGTCATAGATGCGGTCGGTGTACAGCCGCAGTTCGCCCAAACGCGGGCAGTCCAGCGACTGCGGCAGATCCATAGGCGACGAGACCGAAGCCAGGATCACCTGCTCGTATCGCAGCAGTCCGGCCCAGCGGATGGACGCTTCGAGCGGGCGGTAGAACACCTTTGATGTTGGTGCATCATTTTTGTTCTCGTGCATGCTCCGTCTCCTTCCAGGAGAAGAACTACAGGGCCGACTGCTTTTGCAGCCGTCCTCATGGTCGGCCTGTTGTCCGCGCAAGACGCGAGTGATGACGCCCGCTTTTGATGACTTCTGATCAGTTCGCGCAACGAGTAGGCGTTGTGTGCTCGATGTGCAAAAATCCATCGGGCACAAGAAAACCGAGCGTCTGTCGCGGCTCGACAGTGACGCTTGCGCTATCAGGATCGTGAGAAGTGGCTGCTCTCGCAAAACCGTATCGGTATGGTCTGATGCGCCAGCGGTTTCAAAAAGCGGCGAACGCTCGGAATCTATTGATCGGGGCTTGAGATTGGCAACGAAAATCCGCTGGTGTCATATCCGATCGAGATACTGATATAGCGAGATAGCATTACCGAGAAGTCGCCTATGGTGACTGCCGAGCGCTGATCCGACGCTAAACGCTGCCTGCCAAAACGTGGAAATTGCGAGTTGGCCGCGCAGAAGACGGATGGGCGGCCATGCGAAGCGATCGACGTTCCCTCCTTTGACCTTGACCGGACGGTGCTGCCGCCCGGCCTCAGCTCAACGGGCGACGGGATCTTCGGGCATATCAACCAACATTGCCGTTTTTACCAGGCGCTCTACAGTCTGCCTGGCCAGCACCGGAGACGCCTCCGATTGCTCTGCAAGCTCATCGGTTTCTATGGTATGTGCGGCGACCAGTCGAGCTGCAAGATGCAGGTTGGTCGGATCGACGGCCTCGATGACTGGACACTTGCCCAGGGCATCGTATGGCCGCAGCAGTGCGTGATAGATGTGCCAGGTGTCGATACCGCGCGGCACCAGCTTCAGGACAGCCTGAATCAGCTTGCGCTTGATGGGGTCGAGTTGCCAGTCCGGGACGCGCTGCCCACGGTGACCCAGATGGATCGACAGGAGATTGCCGGCCTGAATCTCGTAAGTGATCCAGCGGCGGGACTTGCCAACCAGCTTGGCGTAATCGGCCACCGACAGGTTGTGGGATGCCTCGAATATCTCCAGCAATTGCAAGCGCTCGCGCTGCACCTCTGACAGCGTGGGTCGCGCGTACTCGGGCAGATGCACCGCCGAAAGTCGATAGACGGAAGCTGGAACCGCTGGTGCATCGGGTGCAGGCGCAACGATCAACTGAGGGGCGTTTGGATTCAGGGCGGGCGGCTGCGCTGCCGCCTGTCCGGCGATTGTGGGCAGGCCCTGCAACGTGATGGTCAAGTGCGTGCTGGCAACTTCGACCTGATTCTGCTCGAACAAGTCCAGCCGGTCGGCCCAGTCCTGCATCATGACGCGGCGTTGCTCGACGTACTCGGCGTGGTTGTAGGTCGCGCTGATCCGATCCGGATCGGCATGCGAAAGTTGGGCGTCTACCCACTTGGGCGGATACCCCAATTCATTGAGCGCAGTCGAGATGGTGGCGCGAACGCCATGCCCAGTGAGTTGGTCTTCATAGCCCATACGCTTGAGCGCGCCATTGAGCGTGTTCTCGCTCAGAGGGTTTTTCAGGCACCAATCACCGGGGATGAGATACACCTGTGCTGGCTTCAGATTTCCCAGCAAATGACGAACGACCTCTTGTGCCTGCAACGACAGTGGCACGATGTATGGCGGGATGTCGGCGAAACGCTGGCGCTTCTTCTTGGTGAGCTGCTTGCGTTGCTTGAGCCTGACAACCGGGATGATCCACAGACCGCGCTCCAGATCAAACTGATCGGGCGTGGCGTAGCGCAATTCACCGGTGCGCACGCCCGTGAGCAGCAGCAGACGTAGACCCAGTTGCGTATTCAGGCGACCGCTGTACTTGCGCAACGTCTGCAGCATTGCCGGCAGCTCGGGCATGCGCAAAAAGGGATTGTTCTCCACCGGGGGCAGCGGCATCGCCACCACGTCCAAATCCTTGGCCGGGTTGTCGCCCATGTTGGGCACCACCACCGAGGCGTAGGTGAATAGCTGGCTGAACCAGGTGCGCAGCTTCTCGGCCACCGACAGCGAGCCACGCTTTTCCACTCTGCCGATGATGTCCAGCAGGTGGGCGCGGGTGACGTCGTAGATGGTCAGGTGGCGCAATACGGGAAACACGTCCTTGGCGAAGACGCGCCCGATCTGCTTGGGCGTACTTTGGCGGCCCTCATTTTCCAGAGAGAGGCTGCGGTGGGCCAGCCATTTGTCGTAGATGGCCTGGAAGGTGTGCTCGCCCGCCAGGACGATGGCGTGGCGCTTGCGCTTGCGCTCCGAATGCGGGTTGATGCCCTTGGCCAGCATGGCCCGGGCCTCGTCGCGCAGATTGCGAGCGTCTTTCAGGGAAAGCGCGGGATAGCCACCGAAGGACATGCGCTCGCGCTTGCCGCCCCAAGTGAAGCGGAAGTGCCAGGCCTTGAAGCCGGTGGCGGAGATGTAGAAGTAGAGACCGTCGAAATCGACAAGCGAATACGCCTTGCCGGTCACCTTGGCCTGTCGAACCTGGAGGTCTGAAAGCATGAGCCCAACTCCTGCGAAGCGAGTTGGATGCCATGTTCCCGACGGAACCCCGGCTCCTCCAGCAACAATACGGTTTTGGGGACCTCCGTATTGCCAGTGTACCGCTCAACGTACCAGTTAGAACCGGCTGGGAGTGGATTTCGCTGGATGTCAGTGGATTGAGATCAGGTAAAAATCTCAATCCTGACAATGACTTACGACGTTCTCTGGCGTTCGGTGGAAGTCCCTGGAAAGTCGAAGTGGAGCGGGTAGAGGGAATCGAACTCTCACCGATAGCTTGGGAAGCTATAGTTGTACCATTTCGACTATACCCGCTTATTCAACCTACTAGCGCAGCTACGGTAAGACACTTTAGAGGCTCCTTCAACATCTCGGTGCGCTGTATTCTCACACTCAGCATGGTATGGCGTCCCGTAAGTGTATGTTGGCCTGTTGCTTTAATGCGAGCAATTCGCTGACGAATTCTCTAAGACAATTTGCAATACAAATCTGGTATAACTGTAAGTGCTAGTGAGGATTCACTTGATTAGCTTGGGCTTCTGTTAAGTTTGTCGTCAGGCACGCGGTCAGCTATGTCAACGACGTCATCATCCAGATCTGGCACACAAAATATGCACTCATTTGGATCAATCTGGGTTCCTTCTATATAACGAACTCTTCTGTTGGCAGATGATCGGTTGATGCTAACTCGAAAAGTTGGCCGATTGGGTGGGTTACTGTTTTTGTCCATAATGCTCTTCCTCATTAACTTATTTCGGTTGGTACAAAGTGCAAACTAAGCCTATCACTAGGTAGGTGGCTTGTCAAGTTGGGGTGTTGTAGTGAGTGGCATGCTCATAAAGTTGTAACTAAGTTATAAGGCGCAGCCTGATATTTCAGGCTGCGCTTAAAATATTTTGCGAGTTTAAGGTTTTAGCGAGTTGTACTTGGAAAAGCCTAACTCTAGGTCTTCAATAAGATCATGTGGGCTTTCAAGTCCAATGTGAAGCCTAACTAGGTGTCCCTCTACCTCCCAGGCGGTTTCGCTTCTTACCAGACTCGGGTTTGCTATCATTGCCAAGCTTTCATAGCCACCCCAGGAGTAGCCAATAGAGAACAATGACAAGTTATCTAGCAGCGCATCTGCCGCTGCTTGCGTTGACGGCTTGAGGACAAATGAAAGCAAGCCTGAAGCACCCTTAAAGTCTCGCTTCCATAGGTGGTGTTGAGGGTGGGACTCTAAGGCAGGGTAATAGACTGATTCAACATCAGGGTGATTATCCAGCCACTTAGCCACAATAGTTGCGTTCTTGAAGTGTCGTTCAAGCCGGACATCTAATGTTCGCAGTCCTCTGAGCGCGAGGGCCACGTCATCAGGGCTTGCGAACAGCCCCATGTTGAAGTGATAGCGCTTCAAGCGATCCCAGGCTCGCTTGGATGCCGATACCGTTCCGATGACAGCGTCGGAATGGCCGACAATATACTTTGTCGCTGCCATGATGGACAAGTCGACACCGAGATCTATTGACGGGAAGTAAAGTGGTGTGCCCCAAGTATTGTCAGCAATTACGAGTATGTCGTGCGCATGAGCGATCTTGGCAATTGCTGGAATGTCTTGAATTTCCAAAGTTAAAGAGCCAGGTGACTCTGTATAGATAGCTTTAGTATTTGGCCTCAAGAAGTCAATGATGCCTGACCCTATTGTGGGGTCATAAAACGAGACTTCGATTCCTAGGCGCCGACCTTCGCTTTCACAGAATGTCCTTATAGGGGCATATACATTGTCGGCCACGAGCAAATGATCGCCAGCGCCGACCACCGCAAGAATGGCGGTAGTACAGGCCGAGAGGCCTGATGGGCATATCACTGTGCCTTCCGCTCCCTCAAGTTGGCGCAATGCCTGACTCAAAGCCTCCGTAGTGGGGTTATTCCAGCGACCGTATACGTATTTCTGGCGCCCCTCACGCATCGACTCACAGGTGGGGAACGCCACCGTAGAGCCCCGATAAATTGGCGTGTTGACAAACCCATGGTGTTGCTCAGGTTGGACGGAGGCCTGAGCAAGTAACGTTTGTACGTTATTGTATTTGTTCATCTTACCTTCCAGAACGTTGGCTTAGGGTGTGGGCGAGAGCGCCACCGGCAGGTTCAAGGTTATGCATTTCATTGGTAAATGTCTACCATATGGTTGGGATCAAGAAAAATATCCAATAAATTCAATAAGATAAGCTGATTTGTAATTTTTTGTTGAAAGCCATCCATTTGGATGGTAGGTTTTTGTTGTGTCGTCATGCTCGCCTGGGGTTGAGCGGGTTTTTCATTCAATGCTCCGGTGTTGCGACATTTAAAAATAATAATGCTTCATAGATGTGTTGGGATCTGCCGCAAGTTTAGGTTTGCAAGAAATAATACAAAAACTGCAAATTCATCGCGTAGGTGACACATGAAAAGCCAAATTGAAACATCGCAGTCCGCATTCAAAGCTAAAAGTGGCGATCTAAAAAGTCAGTCAGAATGGCTCGAATCTCACGAGAGCGGATATTCAAAGCACTTAAAGAAGCGGCATGTGCAGATGATGGCGCTTGGAGGGGCAATTGGTACTGGCTTGTTTTTGGGGGCCGGTGCCAGGTTGCAGATCGCAGGGCCCGCACTCGCTGTTGTGTATTTGGTGTGCGGGGT
This sequence comes from Pseudomonas sp. yb_9, assembly GCF_043103635.1. NCBI lineage: Bacteria > Pseudomonadati > Pseudomonadota > Gammaproteobacteria > Pseudomonadales > Pseudomonadaceae > Pseudomonas > Pseudomonas sp. yb_9. The sequence continues at coordinate 170,460 of NZ_JBICKA010000006.1, forward strand.
TTTCGCTTTTTTCATACTCAGGGCGCTTGGTGAATTAGTAATGCACAGACCGAGTAGTGGGAGCTTTGTTTCTTACACTCGTGAGTTTATGGGTGAGCGTGCTTCCTTCGTCGCAGGTTGGATGTATTTTCTAGTCTGGGCACTGACAGGTGTTGTCGATATAACCGCAATTGCGATTTACATGAAGTATTGGGGTGTGTTCGCAGATGTGCCCCAGTGGGTGTCTGCACTAAGCGCATTGGGCGTGGTCACATTGATGAATATGGTGGGTGTGAAGTGGTTCGGGGAGATGGAGTTTTGGTTTGCGGTGATAAAGGTTGCCGCAATTAGCATCTTTTTGATTGTGGGCTCGTACTTTTTTGCTACGGGTCATGAGGTAGGTGGGACTATCCCTGGGTTGCACCTAATTACAGACAACGGTGGTATATTTCCCCATGGTTTACTGCCGGCTGTAATAATCGTGCAGGGTGTTATATTCGCATATGCGAGTATAGAGTTGGTTGGAACCGCGGCTGGCGAGACGGCGGATCCCAAGAGTGTTATTCCCAAAGCAATCAATGGCGTGATTTGGCGGATAAGCCTATTTTACGTTGGCTCTGTATTTTTGTTGGTTACTGTTCTTCCATGGACTGCCTATAGTGCGAATGTTAGCCCTTTCGTAACTTTTTTTGAAATGCTCGGAGTTCCAGGTATTGGTTCCATCATGAATATTGTCGTGATGACAGCTGCGCTCTCAAGCTTGAATTCAGGGCTGTATGCAACTGGGCGGGTTTTGAGGTCGCTTGCGATGGGTGGCTCTGCACCAAAAATCTTTAAGCGTATGAATTCACAAGGGGTACCTTACATGGGAATCCTAGTGACCATGGGTATTAACGTATTTGGTGTATTTCTGAATTACTTGATTCCATCACAATTGTTCGAATTGCTGTTGAATATGGTTTCCTTAGGTATACTTTCTACATGGGCCTTTATTGTTCTGTCGCAGTTAAGGTATCGGCGTGCAGTAAAAAAAGGGGAGGTCGCAATGGTGGATTTCAAAATGCCAGGCGCGCCGTTCACTTCATGGTTGACCCTTGCTTTCCTGCTTGCTGTACTAGTTCTATTGGGCTTTGACTACCCTAATGGTACGTATACTGTCCTTTCGATTCCGGTGATAGCAGTTGTCCTACTCATTGGGTGGTCGAGAGTCGTTCGTGCGAAAGTCAGGGCTGATGAAGAGGTGAAAGCCGTACAGGCCACGTAAAAACGGTTTTGGGCGATTAGGGGGCGTTTCATGGTGTCCCCTTATCGCTCTATGAGTTGAATCACTGCCCTAATGCAGTTAATATGGCTCTATCAGAAAATCAAGGTAAAGTCATGAGCACGCGTTCCGATCTCCTCATTACTGCTGAATTACTATTGCGTACCAAGGGTTACGCAGCATTTAGCTATGCAGATTTAGCGGATGAAATTGGTATTAAGAAAGCAAGCATTCATCACCACTTTCCGACGAAAGAAGGGCTCGGGATCGCGGTGATTGAGAGCTATCTCTTTAGATTTGAGAAAAATCTAGCTTTAATCAATGAACAAAACGCTGATGCGCTAGACCGCTTAGAGGCTTTCGCCTCATTGTTTGTTGATAGCTCGGAAAATGGAATGCTACCTCTCTGTGGTGCGCTTGCAGCAGAGTTGTCCGCCTTGCCAGAAAGTCTCAAAGAGCTTACTCAAAAGTTTTTCCAAATTCATCTCCTGTGGTTAGAAAGCAATTTGATCAAAGGTCAAGCTGAAAATCTGATACGCGGCGATCTAAATCCAAATGAAATTTCAAGAGCGATTTTGAACATTCTAGAAGGTGACAGTTTTGTTTCTTGGGCGATGAGCGATAAAGTAGGCTCGCAATCCGGCTTCAGCTTGATTATGAGAAGTATCATTGTCTGATCGGTGCGATTCACACCTATCAATGCATCGTAATTCGTACCTGATTGCCCACCTGCCAGGGTGGGCGTCACCTATGTAGATCTCCTTTGTAGCCCGTTCTCCTTCTGCCTGCCTCCGTTCTCCCAGCCTTACGGCCATTTGTTCCTACGATTCTTTATCACCTGCTGCCCATCCGGACGAGCGGTGCATACCCCGCGCGTATAACCAATGCTCAGAGCAGAGACGACGTCGCTGAGCAGACCTAAATCAGGTGATTTAACGATACCGGTCGAAAAGCTACCTATCGGTCGGTATTTGTGTGTTTCCCACCGTTTTCCAGCCGCAGATGAGAACAACAGTCTCATCGGCATTGGCGTAGGTGCCCGGCAGTAATTTGCTCAAGCTGTTTCTGGAGACGCTAGCGAGGGCATCGTGAGCTTCGTCGACCCGATAGGGGCACCGAACCCGCTCCCGAGCTGTAGTCACTCGATACACCTTGGGTGTGCAGTTCAGCGTCCATTCAATGCTTACAGTGAGCTACCTGTAGGTAGGCGCGCAGTCATGGACAGGCGCCTTCGTCCCACGTTTCGCTGGCCACGTATCGATACTGTCACCTCAATCATGCGTAATGACGTGAATTTCGCATGAGGCGTTGCAAGCCTACCAACTAGATGGTAGCGTATGTCCATTGTCGAAACAAACCCGCGAACCTGCCGGGCGTTAACGCCCATGTGAGAGCCTCATGCAAGATTGGAAGCAAACCCGCAAAGACATCAACACTCGCCTCGTAGAGCTCAATGGCCTGTCCCCTGAAACCATGAAAGGCATGGCTGCGCTAGGCGCTGCTGGTGGGAAGACGAATCATCTGGATGCCAAAACCCGCGAGCTGATTTCTTTGGCTGTAGCTGTGACCACTCGCTGCGACGGGTGCATCGCCTTCCACGCTGCTGAGGCTAAGAAGCTCGGCGTTACAAGTGAAGAAGTCGCCGAAGCACTGGGTGTAGCCATCAACATGAACGCCGGTGCCGCTTTGGTGTACAGCACCCATGTACTCGACGCTTTCGATAAGTCCTAAGCATAACGCCGACTTTCCTTCCTAGACGATTTCGAGAGTAATCATGAATAAGCTTTTCACACCTTACGATCTGGCTGGCATTCCCCTGAAAAACCGCGTTGTCATGGCGCCCATGACTCGCACCCGAACTCTGAACAACATTCCAAATGAGTCCAACGCGCTGTACTACGCGCAACGTGCTTCTGCCGGCTTGCTGATCACCGAAGGCCTGCCTATCTCCGATGAGGCTCGTGGCTATCTGTACACCCCTGGCATTTACGAAGATGTGCACCTACCAGGCTGGCGCAAAGTCACTGACGCGGTGCACGCCAAGGGCGGGAAGATTTTTGCACAGCTCTGGCACGTGGGCCGCATGTCCCACGTTTCGGTACATGGCATGGTGCCTGTATCCTCCGGTACGGTGCCTGCGGTGGATACCACGGTGTATGCCTGGATCGAACCGGGCAAATCTGGGCCTGTTCAACCAAGCGAACCACGCGCCCTGGAAACTGAAGAAGTGAAACGCGTCATTGCGGATTTCGTTAAATCCGCGCGGATGGCGATGGATGCAGGTTTTGACGGTATTGAGATCATGGCAGCCAACGGCTTCCTGTTCGATCAATTCCTGAGCAGCGCCCTGAACACTCGGACTGATCAGTACGGTGGCTCTATTGCCAACCGCCAGCGCTTCCTGCTGGAAACGATTGACGCCATTGCTGCTGAGATCGGTGGTTCGAAGATTGGCGTTCGCTTCTCGCCGTTTGGTCGCCTGTACGACTTCGGTGTTTACGAAGGCGAAGAAGAAACCTGGATGAGCATGGCGGCTGCCCTCAATGAACGAGAGCTGGCATTTGTTCACCTGAACTACCAACCAACCATCTTGGCCGCGCAAACGCCACCAGGCTTCGGTGCTGCGTTCCGCGAGGCTTACAAAGGCACCTTGATGGCTGCGGGCGGCTTCACCAAGGAAATTGCAGAGTCTGAGCTGGCTAAAGGCGAGCTAGACCTGATTGCCTTCGGCACCGCCTATATCGCTAATCCTGATCTTGTAGAGCGTATGCAGAACGATTGGCCTCTAGCCGAGGGTGATCGTGCGACCTACTACGGCGTAAGCGATTCGATTGACAAGGGTTACACCGACTACCCGGAATACGCAGCAGCAAAAGCCTGATATTCCATCCCAAACATTTAGGAGAACACCATGCCACTCGTAACTATCAAGGGTATTGAAGGGGTTTTTTCTGACGAGCAAAAAGCTGAGGTGATTCGCAAAGTGACTGACGCCATGGTGTCGGTGGAAGGGGAAAATATGCGTGCCCTGACCTGGGTAATTTTCGAAGAGGTCAAGAGCGGAGACTGGGGCATTGCTGGCAATCCAGTCACTGCCCAGGATGTGTTGAAGCTGCAAGCAGGCCAGTAAAGCTTCATCGCTGAACCAATAGCTCCCTGATCGTTGAGTGCATTTTACGCTCAACGACCAGGGGGCTTTTTCCGTTATTGTAGAACGCCAGGTTGGTGGGGTATCACGCCATGATTCTGATCATTTACGCCCATCCTTATCCTGAGAAATCCAACGTAAACAAGTTGATGCTCAGGTTCGCAGCAAATAGACCCGATGTTGTAATCCGCTCCCTGTACGATTTATACCCAGATTTCAATATCAACGTTGAAGCTGAACAGGAGGCCGTTGAACAAGCAGACCTGCTGGTTCTGCAGCATCCCTTGTATTGGTATAGCTACCCGCCACTTTTGAAGTTGTGGATTGACAAGGTCTTCACACGGGGCTGGGCATACGGCAATGGTGCTACTGCTTTAAAAAATAAAAATCTACTGTGGGTCGTGACCACGGGCGGAGACCATGATCATTTTGAAGGCGGCGACCACCCAGGTTTCGCCGTGCTGTCCCAGCCCCTTCAAGCAACCGCAAATTACTGTGGAATGCGTTGGTTAAGTCCAGTAGCAGTTCACGGCACATACAGAGCAGATCAAGCCGGACTGCTCAGGCAGATCCGTCATTACGGCGAGCTTTTGGCCTCGTGGAAGGAAGATTAAATGGACACTCACAGCCTGATTGAAATGCTTATCTATCTGGGCTCAGCTGCCTTGATAGTCCCAATTGCCGTTCGGTTAGGTTTAGGCCCGGTTCTGGGGTATCTGATTGCCGGCTGCTTAATTGGCCCGTGGGGCTTGAAGCTTGTAACCGATGTTGAGTCCATACTGCACTTTGCTGAAATTGGCGTGGTGTTGATGCTGTTCATCATCGGTCTTGAACTCGACCCCAAGCGTCTTTGGTCTATGCGTCGAATGGTGTTCGGTGGAGGTGCGCTGCAGATGCTTGCATGTGGTGCAGCCATCGCAATATTTTGCGCTGCACTAGGCTTGAGCTGGACAGCTGCGCTGCTTGTGGGACTGACGCTGAGCCTCTCGTCTACAGCCATCGCCATGCAGGCCATGAATGAGCGGAACGTGACCTCGACTGCGGTGGGTCGAAGCAGCTTTGCCGTGTTGCTTTTCCAAGACATCGCGGCGATTCCCCTCGTGGCTATGATTCCACTGCTGGCCGCAAATGGCGGTACGCCCTCGGGTTCGGAGCTGGCCCTGTCCATCGCCAAAATCGTTGGTGCAATTGTCGCAGTTGTTCTCTTGGGTCAGTACGTATCTAGACCCGTCCTTCGCTTTGTAGCGCGCTCTGGCCTGAGGGAGATCTTTAGTGCTGTCGCCCTTTTCCTGGTATTCGGGTTCGGCCTCTTATTGGAAGGGGCAGGCTTATCCATGGCCATGGGGGCTTTCTTAGCGGGCGTTCTATTGGCCAGTTCGGAATACCGTCACGCCCTGGAGAGCGATATCGAACCTTTCAAGGGACTCTTGCTGGGTCTGTTCTTCATCGGCGTAGGCATGTCGATTGACTTCGGAACGCTGATCGATGCCCCTTTGAAGGTCATCACTCTGACGTTGGGCTTTATCCTGATCAAACTGCTCGTGATCAAGCTTCTGGGGCGCTTCCTGAGTGTCCCCAGTGATCAGCGCTCATGGCAGGCGGTGTTCCTGGGCCAAGGCAGTGAGTTTGCCTTTGTAGTATTTGGCGCAGCGACAGTCGCCGGCATCCTGGTCGACCCCTGGGGTAAAAGTCTGACGTTGGCGGTTGCGCTGTCCATGTGTGTAACGCCTCTGCTGATCCTCTTGCTCAATCACTTGGACTCGTCGGGCAAACAGGGCAGCAAGGAATCAGACATCATTGATCAGAGCAATCCTCGGGTCATCATTGCTGGCTTCGGTCGGTTCGGTCAAATCGCTGGGCGTCTGCTGATGTCCTGTGGCTTTGAGGTAGTGGTCTTGGATCATGATCCCGACCACATTGAGACACTGCGAAAGTTCGGGGTGAAGGTGTTTTACGGGGATGCTACACGTCTCGATCTACTTCACGCTGCGGGTGCCGCGAAAGCCGTGGTGCTGATCAACGCTATCGACAATCAGGACGATAACCTGGCACTGACCGAGCTGGCCCAAGAGCATTTTCCATCCCTAAAACTGGTGGTGCGCGCTCGTGATATGGGGCACAGCATTACCTTGCGCCAGATGGGCATAGAGGCCGTGGAACGGGAAACCTTTGAAAGCGCGTTGTCTCTTGGGCGAAGAGCCTTGGAGCAACTGGGTGTAGGGCGCTACGAGGCTCGTGAGCGTGCGGATCGGTTCCGTCGCCTGAATTTGGAAATGCTGGAAGAAATGGCCGCTCAACCTGTTGATGACACCGAATTCAAGTACGACGCTTACAAACGAGCGAACGCTTTACTGACGGAAATTTTCAACGAAGATCGTGCTCACCCAATTGACACAGGCCCAGGAGAAAATGGTCTAAGAAACCGCGAGAATAATGACCGAACAGATTGACGAGTTACGGAGGATGCTCGGTCAGCAAGCATCTTCCAGCTCAGCAATAATCGCTTTCTTCAAGGATGAAACTGACTTAGACCCTGCGAAGATTTTCAGTAATCGGCCTTCGTGAAAAACCGCCAAGGATGGCACAGAGCGGATGCCATACATCGGCGCAATTGTCGGAGACACCGCAATATCAATCTTTCCGAATACCGCTAATGAATGGAGTTTCCCCTCCAGCTCCAAGAAGATCGGCTTCATTTCTTTACAAGGTTTGCACCAGGAGGCTGAGAACATTACGACACTGCTCCCTTTGGCTACGAAGCGAGCAAATTGGGGAGCGCTCAACTCAACGATACGACTCATCTGGATTTCTCGTTCTGTATTAAGGGCAGGCGGCACCTTCAGAGTGCCTCCATTCATTGCCAATCAAATCTTGCAGCCATCGATGCCGCAGACCTGTCCAGTGGGTGAGCTGTCGTCGACTTGCATGCTCTCAACCATGTGATTAAGTGCTTTAAGAAACGTAGCTTCAGGCTGCGCACCTACCACTGAAAATTTATTGTTGAACACGAAAAGCGGTACGCCAGCGCCCAATTGGGCGGAAAACTGCTCATCCGCCTCCATTTCAGCGCGCAGCTCTGCAGATGACCAAGCCAGTTGGATTGACTCGTCCGACACACCTGCGTCTTTAGCAATCGCTGCCAAGCTGGTGCGATCAAAGAGGGACTTGCCGTGACTGGTACTTTGCTCGTACAGCGCCTCTACGAGCCGCGTTTTTACTGCCAAATCTTCAACAGCTTTCACTAGCACATGAGCGTCAGTGGTATCGCCAAACATCATGGTGTCAAAGCAGTAATCCAACCCGTCGACCTTGCCATAGTTACTGACTGTACCCATCATCGCCAAAGCGGAGTTTGCGTTGCCGAGCTTACGTTTCAGGGCCGGGATCATCGGCTCAGGAGTGTGGTTAGCAGCCAGCCGATAGGCCCGAACGTTGACTTGCACGTCGTCCTTCTCTGAGAAGCTTTCAAGTGCTTTCTCAAAGCGGCGCTTGGCTATCCAGCACCAAGGGCACACATAATCAGACCAGATGTCGACTACATATTTTTTCGATGAGTTTTGCATAATTTAGCCTGCGCGAAGGAGGGAAGCCTGCATTGCCGCCATTTCAAGCAAATGGTTAAAGCCAGCCAGAGGGTCGGTTGATCGACCGAGTGTCCAATCAATAAGGCTTGCCCCCTCCAGCATGCTCAACAGCATGAAGGCGAAGTTCTCAGCCGTTGTTCCCAGCGACCATCCGTGCTGGCGGACTGCGTCATTCAGAGTGCTTTGGAGCCAGGCGAGCTGAGAGTTGAAGAAGTCCCGCGTGAGCCCTTGGAGCGACAATGGCAACGCAGCCATTTCCGCAGCCAATGCGCCGCATAAAGGCAGCAGCCCCTCATTCGCGCTGATCACGAATAGTCGGGAAAAGGCCTGTAAGCGCTGCAATGGCTCGGGATGCAAGGCTTCGATTGATGCCAGCGTTTCATTGAACCGGGAGATATAATCGCTGATCAGTTCTGCGCCCAAGCACTCCTTCGTAGGAAAATGATGGTGAATGCTGGCTTTTCTGATACCGATCTTCGCAGCGAGATCAGCGTAACTGAATGCTGAGTAACCCTTTGAACGCATCTGGGTTTCCGCGTAACTCATAAGCGCAGCTTTTGTCGTAATAGACATTTGAAACTCCTACAGCCAGCACCTTTCACCGAAGTCAGCGCACTGAGAAAGCGCCTCAACAGGAGGCGCCATACGCAGGGCTTGCTAGGGTATTAGGCGCGTACTGCCATCACTCCTGCATCAACGTCCCAGATAGCACCTGTCACCCAGGAAGTTTTATCCGAGAGCAAGAAGAGGATGGTGTTGGCCACGTCTTCGGGAACACCGACTCGCCCCAGCGGGTGGAAATCGTTAAGAGACTTCATCGCATCGGGGATCGCGTCCTTGTCCATGAAACCTTCATAGATTGAGGTATGGACGATGCCAGGCGACACCGCATTGACTCTGATGCCAGAGTGCGCCAGTTCAATTGCCAAATTTCGGGTGACTGCGTGCAGGCCCGCCTTGGCCATCGAATAAGCAGTCGCTGGAGAGCCGGCCAGTGCAGCTTGTGCGCCAATCGAACCGACGTTGACAATGGAACCTTCGCGCTTGGCGGCAAGCATATTCTTGACCACGGCCTGAGTGATAAAGAATGTGGCGCGGTTCAAATCCAGATACATGTCGTAGTCAGCCTCATCGTGCTCGATGAAAGGCTTCGGAATGAATATGCCTGCAGAGTTCACCATGAAGCCAATGTCGCTGTGGTTTGCATTGATTTCGTTGCGTACGAAATTCATTCCTTCTTCGGTCATCAGGTTCGCAACGATCACCGATACGTTCCCCAATGAACTCAGTTCAGCGCGAACAGCGTCGGCTTTGTCCTGCTTGCTGCCAGTGAGTACCACGCTGCCACCAGCCTTCAAAAACAGGCGCGCCGTTTCCAGGCCCATGCCGCTCGTGCCGCCGACGACCAACAGTTTTTTGCCATTAAAAAAATCAATCATTGCAGACTCCGGTTATCCCGACTTCGTTAAGAGCGGCACCAGCAGGTTTTCTGCTGATGCACGCTGGACTTGGATGTGACGCGGCTAAGGATCAGCCCTCGCGCACTTCGAGGGTAGGCACCATACGAATGGCTTTGGAGAAGTTCGCGTAGTTCACCGAAGTCTTAAGCACCACCTTGTGCAGCTCTTCCACACGCTCACGGGAGGCATCGGTGTGCAGGCGGATTACGACACTTACCTCGTCGTAACCTGGGTTAACGCTTTCATCGATGCCCAAGAAGCCACGGAGATCGAGAGTGCCGTCAGTCTCAATTTCCAGGCTGTGGATCTTGATGCCCATCATCGCGGCATTGGCGGCATACCCGACCGACATGCAGGCGTTGAGAGCAGCCATCAGCAGCTCCTGAGGGTTAGGTGCGGTGTTTTGGCCCAGCAATTCATTTGGCTCATCGGCGGCGATTTCAAAATCACGCGAGTAGGTTTCACCGGCCAGGCTGTAACGGCTGACTTTGGCCACAGTGCGGGTCTGGCCTTTCCACGCGGTCTTAACGTTGAAACTGGCGTGACGCTTGCTCGCATCCTCAGCAACGCCTTGGGCAAACTGTTGCAGGGCTGCTACGTCAATACCGTTCAGGTTGTTTGTCATTTGATAAGTCCTATGTGCAACACATTTATGGGTGGGGTGTTCGCTGAGGAATCACTCTACCAACTGGTAGGGTGGCTTGCAAGGAATTATTTCAAACAAGGCGCCATGTCCCCATGTGACGACCTTTCCATCCTTAGCGCTTCGTACCTGGCGGGCGCGCGGGATAATGGCTCCCGAGCCGGGTAGGCGACTGCAAACCCTTTCTTTCGCATCATCTAGATCAACGCAGGATCAGCAGGCCGCATCCTTCCAAGGTCAGCAGCGGGTATCGAGGTGATCCCGTAGGATGAGGCGGTAGCGGTTCAAGGAAAAAATTCCAAGTTACTGTTTTTATTATTAAAATTAGCGAGGTGGGAAATGCTTGAGGCTGGCAGCACTTTTGTCTTCGCCCAGCAGGGGCTTATGAATATGAGAAGCGTACCAGGATAGGAAATGGATGCAGGCATGGAGAAAGTACAAGGGTGTGCAGCCCCAGGTTGCCTGGGCATCCATTGAGGTCGGAGCGGTATCATGAAGACGCCAACACACCTGCTTACCGGCTATCAGCCTAGCCCTCCTCGTATGCGATTCGATGCGCGAAGTTCGCACAAAGCACACCTATCGAAGGTGGAACTGCCCATCAAGGGAGGCTCTCACCTAGGCCGTTGAGCGTTTGACCGAGGCAAAAGGCATGGTGTATGCCCTTGTAGAAGAGATTCTGTACATGATAGTGAGAGTTTTTCGTGCAAGGCTGCGCTATGCATTAGTAAAAAACTCAGTCGGCGAACCCTACGCGCTGTTATCCGCGACTGCTGATAACATAGTCGCGTCAACCCTCAAAACGAAATCTACAATTATTATCGCGGGCTATGATAATTTCGGTGATGCTGAGCTGTTTCATATTGCATGTTAATCGGTTTGATTTCAGTGTAGTCGGGTGTGTTAGCTAATTATTCAGGTCTTCGCCGCTGGTTGGCTGGAAATTATTCCATGGTCGATGGCATATTTTACCAGCGCTACAGGTTTGTCGATTTTTAGTTTTCGTCGAATACTCAGGCGGTGAGTCTCTACAGTCCTGACGCTTATGTTAAGCTCTCGGGCCATTTCTTTGTTATTCAGTCCCTGAGCCATTTTATAGAGAATTTCGCTTTCCCTCGGTGTTAGTTCGCTTGAGTTGCCGTCATCAAGGAGAAGTTTTTGCGCTATTTCTGCACTATAGAAAGTACCTCCATTTGCGATTGCTTCAATTGCAGCGACGATTTCTCTTGAGGGTGAGTTTTTTAACACATAGCCGCTTGCACCCGCACGCAGTGATTCGCTGACATATTCCTTGCTGTCATGCATGCTGAGTACTAGAACCCGCAGTAAAGGATACCTTTCGCGTAATGTTCGTGTGAGTACAAGACCGTTTATGTCCGGTAGGTTGATGTCTACTAGAAGTAGATCAGGCTTGCACTGATCAACCATTTCCATGGCGTGTGCGCCACATTCAGCTTCACCCACAACAGCCACGTTGGGTACTACCGAAAGCAGCGCCTTAATCCCGTCGCGAACGAGCGAGTGGTCATCGACCAGGGCTAAACGAATTTGTGCTGTTAGGCTCATGGGGGTGTCCATTGTTATCGAATTAGGTGAGTCAAACTTTTTTACAGGGAATACTCATTGGAATCTCAATATCGACCTCACTTCGGCCTGGTGCAGAGGCCAGATGTAGTCGACCACCCAGGTGTTCGACGCGTTCCCGTATATTTCTGAGCCCGATCCCAGCGTGGCGACGCTCAACTTCATCAACATTGAAGCCAATTCCATCGTCGCTTATTCTCAAGCGAACAGATTGCTCGGTTCCATACAGCGTAATGGCAACATCGTGAGCTTGAGCGTGTCGCTCGATGTTGGATAACGCCTCCTGAACAATTCGAAAAAGCGAGACGGGCACCCCATCGTCCAGCAGGCACTCAAACTCATTAGTCTCAAACGTTACCCGCAGTCCACTGCGTTGCTCAAACTCCTCAGACAATTGTCCAATCGCGGCAGGAAGCCCCAGGGTGTCCAAGAGCGAAGAGCGAAGGTCGTGTGAGATGCTCCGAACCTCACCAATGGCCTCTCCAAGCCGCTCGGTAGCCTCTTTCAAGATAACTGCCCCTGGGCTTTCTCCGTTTTCGAGCAGAAAGCTTGCTAGCTCAAGTTTGTATTTTATGGACACGAGGACTTGGCTAATTCCATCATGCAGCTCGCGAGAAACGCGCGAACGCTCCTCTTCCTGAAGGCTCACAATTCGCTGGTTCAAGCGTTGTAGCTTGGTGTCGGCTAGCCGATGCTCACTCAGGTTCAACGTCATTCCGCTTGCAAATACTAACAAGACTGCCACAAGGGCTACGACAGCAATTGACAACATCGTTTTGCGGATGCCATGAGCCACTTCATCACGAGCTTGCTGAGTGGCTTTTTCAACGTCTTCAAGGTAGATGCCCGTACCGATCATCCACCCCCATTGTTCCAACATTACGACGTAGGCGAGCTTTTCGGTCACTCTCCCGGAGGAAGGCTTGCTCCACGCATAGCGTTGGAAGCCCTCACCAGACTTGGCACTCTGGAGCAACGCTTGAATCACTAGGAGACCGTGTGGATCCCTCATATCCATGAGGTCTTTGCCGACCAGCTCTGCCTGCCGTGCATGCATCAGACTACGGCCTTGGCGATCGTAGACGAAAAAATAACCATTGATGCCAAAGCTCAGCTTCCTCAGCTCGTCTAGGACTTTTTGCTTAGCATGGTCATCGCCATGGCCATCGTTGTAGAGGGGGGCGATCAAGCTCCTCGCCATCGCTACGTAGTTTTCAAGCTCTGCGCGCTTACTGACCAAAATACTGTCTTCGATCAGTTGTGCTTGCTGGTCACCCAGCTGGTTGTTCAGGGAGATGACAAGCGCGCAGATAGCGGCAATAGCCAGTACAAGTGGCAAGATCCCCAGGGCGACAATTTTGTGTTTGAGCTGCATTCCTACTCCTGTCCAGACCTTATACGCGACCAGCAGTCTTGGATGCTGCGATCAGAGGCCACTGAGACTTCAGCATCTTATGTCAATCCCCGATGCACCGAGTAGCCGAAAGCGGCTAGCGGTCGATAGACCCGATCGCATAGCCGGTAGCTCAGTAGAACTACGTAGGCTTGTGGGCGTAGTTCTGCGGATTTATTTGTAGTGGGTATACGCGGATATTGGCCGCTGCCGCGAAGCGGACACAAATATAAAAATCACGGTCGACGACCTACAGGCTGTCGACAGGAGACACGTAATGACCCATATGGCCAAACACATTGCCTGGTTTGCCGTGGCTGTTCTGGGAGCATTCGCGCTTAGCGTCGTGGCCTTGCGCCGCGGCGAAGCTATCAATGCTCTCTGGATCGTAGTCGCAGCAGTCGCCATCTATCTTGTCGCATACCGATACTACAGTCTGTTCATCGCCCAGAAAGTGATGCAGCTAGACCCTCGTCGAGCCACTCCCGCCGTAGTCAACAACGACGGCCTGGATTATGTGCCGACCAACAAACACGTGCTCTTCGGGCATCACTTCGCTGCCATCGCAGGTGCGGGGCCTTTGGTTGGGCCGGTACTCGCTGCCCAGATGGGCTATTTGCCTGGTACGCTTTGGCTGATAGCCGGCGTGGTGCTTGCCGGCGCGGTACAAGACTTCATGGTGCTATTTCTGTCTACCCGCCGCAACGGTCGCTCTTTGGGGGACATAGTGCGAGAGGAGATGGGCAGAGTTCCAGGAACGATCGCGCTGTTCGGCTGCTTCCTGATCATGATCATCATCCTTGCCGTATTAGCGCTGATTGTGGTCAAGGCGCTGGCCGAGAGCCCTTGGGGTATCTTCACCGTCATGGCCACCATTCCGATCGCCATGTTTATGGGCGTCTACATGCGCTATGTTCGTCCTGGCCGCATCGGAGAGATCTCGGTAATTGGGGTGTTGCTGCTGTTGGGCTCGATTTGGTTGGGGGGGCAGATTGCTGGCGATCCAGTTTGGGCCAAGGCTTTTACCTTCACCGGTATTCAAATCACCTGGATGCTCATTGGCTACGGCTTCGTCGCTGCGGTGCTACCCGTTTGGCTGATCTTGGCTCCGCGTGACTACCTGTCCACGTTCCTCAAAATTGGCACGATTCTCGCGCTTGCTGTCGGAATTCTCGTCACTATGCCCGAGCTGAAAATGCCGGCGTTGACTCAGTTCACCGATGGTACAGGGCCGGTGTGGAAAGGCGGCTTGTTCCCGTTCCTCTTTATTACCATTGCCTGCGGTGCCGTCTCGGGATTCCATGCGCTGATAGCCTCTGGCACAACACCTAAATTGCTTGCGAGCGAAGGCCACGCCCGTTACATCGGCTACGGTGGCATGTTGATGGAGTCTTTCGTAGCAATCATGGCTATGGTGGCTGCGTCGGTGATTGAGCCTGGTGTGTACTTCGCCATGAACAGCCCTGCAGCTATCGTTGGTGGTGACGCAGTGTCCGTAGCGCAGACGGTTAGCAGTTGGGGGTTCACCATTTCCCCGGATCAGCTAGAGTCGGTAGCTAAAGATATAGGTGAAACCACCATCCTCGCTCGCGCAGGAGGGGCACCAACGCTGGCTGTGGGCATTGCCCAAATTTTGCATCACGTCCTGCCGGGCGAGAACACCATGGCGTTCTGGTACCACTTTGCAATCTTGTTCGAAGCGTTATTCATCTTGACCGCTGTGGATGCTGGCACCAGGGCAGGCCGCTTCATGCTGCAGGATTTGTTAGGTTCCTTTGTGCCTGCCCTGCGCCGTACAGAGTCCTGGACTGCAAACCTTATTGCCACCGCTGGCTGCGTGGCATTGTGGGGCTATCTGCTCTATCAGGGCGTGATCGATCCGTTGGGTGGTATTAATACGCTTTGGCCGCTGTTCGGCATTTCCAACCAGATGTTGGCAGGCATCGCTTTGATGCTGAGTACCGTCGTGCTTATCAAAATGAAGCGTCATCGGTATGTCTGGGTGACCCTGCTACCAGCGATCTGGCTGCTGATATGCACTACAGCTGCAGGATTCATCAAACTGTTCGATGCTAACCCTGCTATGGGCTTCCTGGCGTTGGCGCGTAAGTACAGTGATGCGCAGGCCAATGGTCAGATTTTGGCGCCGGCGAAGGACATTTCGCAGATGCAGCATGTGATCTTCAACGCCTATACGAACGCTACGCTCACAGCCCTGTTCTTGCTTGTTATGTTTAGCATTTTGTTCTACGCGCTCAAGGTCGGGATTGCAGCGTGGGGTAGCAAGGAGCGTACGGATAAAGAGTCGCCTTACCTAGCACTGCCTGATGCATAAAGGAGGGGTGTAACGTGTTCAATGACCTGAGTCGCCTCGGTAAATACCTGGGTCAGGCAGCGCGTCTGATGGTGGGCATGCCTGACTACGACACTTACGTCGAGCACATGCAAAACAAGCACCCTGACAAACCTCTGATGTCGTATGAGGAATTCTTTCGGGAGAGACAGGAAGCTCGATACGGCGGCGGCAACGGTCAGCCACGTTGCTGTTAGTACCTTGAGGTGTTTTTCTGCGTAGTCAATCGCGCCCGATGCAATGCATCGGGCGCTTTGCGTCTTGGTCTGCGAAAACGGTGTCAGTCTTCGAGATGGTTAGTAACGCCATGGTTGAGTTGCTTTCCGAGTGCTCCCGAAAATTCCAACGCAAATGCTAGTCCCCGTCTGACATCCGGATCAGAGGTCATCCGAACCAAACGGACTAAAGAGGGGGGTTCCGAAAGCTTGCTTACCTGGGCGCTTGCAACGCGAGCCGCGTTACCCGCTAACCATGCAGCAGACGAGCCTTCTTCGAAGACATTTGCTAGCTTTTCGACCATGTAAGAATCGCTCATGTCGACGATGTCGGTCGCAACTGACATTAGGTCGACCAGTCTTGAGAGTCGATCTCCGGCCAAGAGGGGCTCAAGCTTTACGACAAGCGACCTGAGCCCTTCGAGCGCAGCCTCGCTAAGTTCCAACGATTCCGAAATCGAGGGCGCTCCCGGTTTATTTTTCGAGAGGCTTCCTTGTTCAGGGAGTGAGCTCATCTGAGGTGTCCTGTAAAATTATTGATCGTGTTACACCAGGCCGCGCGCGACCGCCCAATATATGCCTCTATTGAAGCTTTTCCTCATAAGTCCGCCAATCTTGGTGGGGGGCGTAGGCTTTACATCATTTTCATAGTCGTACCAGAGCGGCATTCCTGCCTCTAATCCCATTTGCGCAATTGCAGCAACCTTACCCTCATAACTGTCGCAAGTCCGCCCGAAACGAAGCTCGGAGGCTATGTTATTTACTACAACAGGGGACTGGCTATGGCACGCGCCCCCGGCCTTGCTCACGGGAAGATCAACGGTATCGCCCAGGACATATACGTTCTCTAAACCATATACTTTCATGGTTTGATAGTTTGTAGGGAGCCACCCTTCATCATCTTGAGCTTGCGACAGTCCGGAGTTTCTAACTGCGTCTACTGCGCGGATAGGTGGAGTGGCCATAAGAATGTCGAAATCTTCGGCTCCGCCTTCTTCTGAGAACGCGATATTGCTTCCCGGATCAACTCTGTTAAGCGTAAAGCTTCTCTGGTGCTTAATGCCCCTCTGTTCAAATATGCTCGGTAATACTTCGCAGGTGTCCTTCTGCAAAAAAAGACAGTTTCGTAACAGTTGAGCTACGGTAGGGTATGTATAGACGATTTCCACTTTGTCTCTAACGCCGCGCTTACGTAGCAGGTCGTCAAGCATTAGCGTAGTCTCAATGGGTGCAATACCACATTGGTGAGGTACATTGGGGGTCTTGGGGAATGTTACGGTGACTAGAATTCTGCCTTTTTCTATAGACTTCAATTTATCTGCAAGCTGCCGCGCAGGATCATATTGATAAAAATGATCACCGCCTTCTTTTAGGCCATCGATTCGCTCGGGGCTTGGTACGCAGCCTGTGGAGATAACGAGTTGGTCGTATCCGTATACTTTTCCGCTTTTACATTTCACGCGGTTCTGGTTGTATTGGAATTCCTCGACCTCCTCTATAAGGAAGTCGATCTCAGGGCGGAGTAGGCTGCGCTGAGGCCGCCGGAGCTCATTTTTGAAGAAACTGTCAAAGGCAATGTACATGAACGCAGGTTTGTAATAATGCCAGGGAGAGTTTGACAGCATCAAGATTTCCACCTTGCCACTGCGTATCTCAGGGTAGAGTTTGGTGGCAAGATGATTGGCAGTCATTGTGCCGCCAATACCGCCGCCGACAATAATTATCCGATGTGGCATGTGCTCTCCATAGTCTGAGCTAAATGAAGGGCCAGTCGCGTATTCAACGAGACTGGCCAAAATGGGGCGCTAGTGAATTAGATCGAGCGAATGCCTCCTTTCAATGCGCCGTCCGCAGAAGTATTGAGTTTTGAGTGTTTTTTGGAATATAGGAAGTAAATTGCGGCTCCAACGAGCAGCCATGCGCCGAATGCAATCCATGTGTGCAGTTTTAGATACGACATCAGCGTAATGCAGGAAATAATTGCGAGTGCTGGTACGAGCGGTACGAGCGGGCACTTGAAGGCGCGTGGCAGATCGGGGCGCTTCTTCCTAAGCACGATTACAGCAAACGAAACTAGGCAGAATGCAGCTAGCGTGCCTATATTCATAAGTTCGGCAAGTACATTCAGTGGGACTACTGCTGCGATAAGACCAAAAATGATGCCGATCGCCCAAGTAGTGAAGAATGGTGTGCCATATTTAGGATGTACTTCGGAGAACTTAGAGGGTACCAGTCCATCGCGAGACATAGCGAAGATAATTCTGGATTGCCCATAGAGCATTACAAGCACGCCCGTTGTCATACCCAAAATAGCACCCAGGTCGACGAAGCCCGCTACCCAGTTCTCACCTGCATACTGGAGGGCGAGCGAGACGGGATGGTCGATGCCGAGGAACTCACGGAATGGAACGATACCTGTCATGATCATGGATACAACTACGTACAATATCGCGCATATTCCCAGTGAACCAATAATCCCGATAGGCAAATCACGCCCAGGTCTTTTGACTTCCTCAGCTGCAGAAGATACTGCGTCAAAACCAATGAACGCAAAGAAGACCAACGCTGCTGCGCTCATGATTCCATTGAACCCAAAAGGCGCGAAGGGCTGCCAGTTCTCGGGCTTTACGTGTCGGGCGCCGACGATAATGAACAAAAGCACTACTGCAATTTTGAGTGCCACCATAATGTTGTTGATTTTAATAGATTCACGTATTCCAATAGAAAGCAGCCAGGTGATTACCATCATGATGATAAACGCAGGCAGATTGAAGAATGTGCTAACGCCCGGTAGCGCCCCAGGTGCTGCAGTCAACGCAGTGGGTAACGATAATCCGAACCCGCTTAGCAGGGATTGAAAGTAACCAGACCAACCAACAGAGACTGCTGCGCTCGCCAGGCCGTATTCGAGCATAAGATCCCAGCCGATCATCCATGCAACGATCTCCCCAAGTGTGAAATAGCTGTACGTATAGACGGAGCCTGCTACTGGAATGCTTGATGCAAACTCTGAATAGCAGAGTGCTGCAAGCCCACATGCTAAAGCAGCGATGATAAATGAAATTGTTAATGCGGGCCCAGCTGTTAGAGCTCCTGTGCCCGTTAACACAAAAATACCTGTTCCTACAATGGCGCCCACACCGATAAAAATCAAATCGACTGGCCCGAGTACTTTTTTCAGAGATGCTTTGGAGTGCTGTAATTTGCTTATTTCTTCTAAGCTTTTTGTTCTAAAAATGCTCACATTTGCCTCCAGTTTTATTATTTGCGGCAGTGCGTGATGACGGGTGTAAGCTGCCGGTGTCCCTGGTCGTAACATGTGCCAAGGTTCGTTCTCATGCTCGTTTAACTAGTGATAGATCATTCTTAAGACTGATGGCGAATTAGGTCGAATCTATCAAAGCCAAGTTTTAGGTCGGCGATAAGATCTTCTGGGTTCTCCAAGCCGACATGAAGTCTAATGAGGTGACCTTCTTCCTCCCAAAGCGTTGTAGTGCGCAGTTTCCGTGGATCTACTGTCATTGCTAGGCTTTCAAAGCCACCCCATGAATAGCCGAGTCCGAAAAGATTCAGATCATCAAGAAGGGCTTTGACTGCTTCAATGGGGGCGGATTTGGTAACAAACGATAAGAGGCCGGTTGCTCCGGTAAAATCTCGGCGCCATAGCGAGTGATTTTTGTGGGATGGTAGACCAGGGTAAATGACGCGAGAAACTTGGTCTTGTTCTTCCAGCCACTTGGCCACACATAGGGCACTGCGTTGATGGCGCTCCAGACGGACGTCCAATGTCCGGAGTCCTCGTAGAGCCAGATTCGCGTCGTCTGGGCTTACATATGTGCCCGATTGGAAATGGTAGGCTTTTAGTTGAGGCCATGCGCGTGATGATGCTGCGATAGTGCCGATAAGAGCATCAGAGTGACCTACGATATACTTGGTGGCGGCCATAATCGAGAGATCAACGCCATGATCGATCGCTTTGAAATACAGCGGTGTCGCCCAGGTGTTATCGAGCAGAACCAGCGCGCCATGGGCGTGTGCGGCCTTGGCGATTGCTGGGATGTCTTGAATCTCGAAGGTATGTGAGCCAGGCGACTCAGTAAGCACTGCCTCAGTATTAAATTGGAAAAGCTCAGAAATGCCTGCTCCAATTTGAGGGTCGTAGTAGGTTGTCTGAATGCCCAGCCGTTTTCCTGCGGTATCCAAGAAATGGCGTGTCGGGGCGTAAACGCTGTCAGGTACCAGGATATGTTCGCCTGATCCCACCACGGACAGTATCGCGGTAACGCATGCGGACAGGCCGGAAGGGCACAGAACAGTCCCAGTAGCGCCTTCTAGCGCTGATATAGCTTCACAAAGGGCATCGGTCGATGGATTGTTCCACCGCCCGTACTGATAGCGCTGGTCGCCATTCTGCATACAGTCGACGTTTGGGAATACGACTGTCGAACCTCGGTAGATAGGAGGGTTGACGAACCCGTAGTGGTCTTCAGGGTGACTACCTGCGTGAGCAATGACCGTCGCGCTTGATGCAGTTAACTTATTGTTATTCAAGGCTTTTCTCTCTGATCGATACATGACTAGATAAGCTAATTATATTTGTTCTGCAGAGAAATTTTCTTTCGTATATTTCTTGCTAAGCGGATTATTGGTGAATATTATTAGGTGTTTCTAGTGCGGATTCTTGTCCCATTAACTCAGATTTTTCTGCCATTGCCCGAGACATGCCGATGATTGAGCTGGATAAGGTGGATCGCATGATCCTTGAGATCGTTCAGTTGAACGGTCGTCTCACCAACGCTGAGATCGCAGCTCGCGTCTCGCTTTCCGCCCCGGCAAGCTGGAAGCGATTGAAGCGACTTGAAGAGGAGGTGATCGAGGGGTATCACGCTTCGCTTAACCGAAAAGCTATTGGTTTGAATGTTTTTGCTTTCATCAGTATTACGTTGGATACACACTCAGAGGAGGCGATGGATAACTTTGAGAAGGGGATAAATTCCCTGCCGAGTGTGCTCTCTTGTCATAATATATCTGGGAAGTATGACTATTTACTGCAGGTGGTGGTTAAAGATATGGACGATTTCCATCAGCTGGCTATGTACAAGATACGCCGTTTGGGGAATATTAAGGAGATGTATACGGGCTTTTCTCTCAAAGAGATAAAAAGATGTCCGACGCTTCCTTTGTAAGTGCCAATGTGAAGCGCAGTGTGTAACTTGTTCCAGTAATTGATGCAGTGCGTGCAGCCCAAAATCCACTGAGTTGCACGTTTCGATGCTTTTCAGTCTCGCGGCTTTAGCGAAGGTGTTTGCTTAGCCGACAATACCAGGGCTATGCCACCTAGTACGGTCAGTGAGCTCAGGCCAAGGCGAGTGGTGAAGGTTTCCCCCAGCAGTAGAACTCCGGCAATGGAGGCAATCACTGGGACTGTTAGCTGCACAGTGGCTGCTCGGAAAGATGAGAGATGTCGAACCGCCGCGTACCAGATAGCGTATCCCGCGCCTGATGCGATGGTGCCTGATGCGATGGCATAAGTAATACCGACAGCGTCTGCATGGAAAGAGGACATGAAGGGCAGTGCGGTAAGCACGATTAGCGGAACAGACATCATGAAGTTGCCACCTGTAGCCGCTAACGGATCAGCTAAGGCTTTTCCTAGGATTGAGTAGACTCCCCATGCCACCCCTGACGCGAGCATCATCACTGCGCTTGCCAGGGGCGGGGCGCTGGATCCCGGAAGAAGTAGTATGACAAGGCCTGCAATCGCCAGCAGTAAGCCTAGCAATGCCAAGGCGCCCATGCGCTCTCCATGGAGAAATCCGTACCCAAGCATGGTTAGCTGCACTGCGCCGAACAGAACAAGCGCGCCGGTACCGGTATCCAGTTTCAAATACGCGTAGGAAAAAGCGAAGGCATAGACATAGAGTGATACAGCGCCTCCCCAAGAGCCTGCGCTCTTTTTTGCTGGTCGCTGAAATTTGAGAATCATCCATAGGATCAGTGCACCACTCACCAAACGTATGACACTGAAGCTAATCGGATCGATGGCGCTGTGCCGCAATGCTACCCGACACAGAACTGAGTTCGCTGCAAACGCTATCATCGCGATGGCCGTCAGGAACACAACGCGATGTACTTGTTTGGTGGTCAAAGCTGGAGATAGAGGGGTATTCAAGAGAATTCTTCCACTGGGTAGGGTGAGATTTCCTAAATGAGCATCCGTTGAACGTGCCTCAGAACTTTCAGGACGATTCAATCTATGTACTTTAGTTCGATTTCCAGAGTTTTCTGCAGTTCGCTGTATGAGCTCGCACCCATGATCAGCTTAGAGAGAATCCCGTCTCTAAATACTGCGATTGACGGAACACCATTGATATTCATTGTTTTCGCGACCGTCGGAGACTGTGAGACATCAACGTGTCTAAATGTCGCGAGTTGAGAGTATGCATCAGCGAGTTTTTCGAAAACTGGCTTCATTCCGGTGCAAGGGCCGCACCAAGGGGAAGAAAAGCAAATAACATGAATTCTATTGGGTGCACTGAGTTCTCTATGGAGTCCATCAGTATCTAATTCGTAACTTCCATTCATGGATATATGTACCAGTTTTTTCAAAGTGCAGCGCAAGGTCGCCAGATGCTTCGACGACCCTTCAGCTGTGATGCTGCCAGATTTATATTATCTCCAGTTTTGGCGATACTTTAATCCCTCTCGCCATATTATGGAAGTTTGGTGAGGTTTTCATGACGTGGGCATGAAGCTCTTCGATTTGATCCTGTGAGGCGTCTGCGCAAATTTTTACATTGTAACGTACTTCGTTGACCCCAGGATTTAGATTTTCATCAAGTCCCAAGAAACCACCCAGGTCGAGATCAGTGTCCGTTTCAATCTCAAGACTTTTAATCTTGATGCCCCTCGCCGCAGCGCCTGTTACGTAGCCTACCGACATACATGCATTCAAGGCAGCAAGTAACAACTCCATTGGGCCAGGCGCTGTATTTTCACCTAATAGTTCAACAGGTTCGTCCGAGACGATCTGGAAGTCTCGCTCCATTTGCCGACCGGAGAGACTGCATTGAGTAACATTCGTAACGCTTTTGGTTCGGCCCATCCATTTAGTCTGGACATTGAAGCGGGCTTCAGCGTTTGTGTGATCCGCTGCTAGGTCGCGAGCGAAGTTTTCTAGATTAGTAACGTTGATACCATTCACAATGTTGCTCATACTGACGGCCTACAGAAATTAATATTTATCGTTAGCGTGCGGACATGTTGATCAGCTGTCGCATCCGTTAAGGCCGCAGGTTTGCCCTTGGAAGGACTCACCTTCGGTGGCACTTGAATACATTCGCTGTAGCGCCAGTTTGAACGCGTCAACGGTTTGAGCTCCCGAGATGTAGAAACCGTTGTTGAAGACAAACAGAGGAACGCCGTTCGCGACCTCGCGAGCCTCTTTCTCATCCTTAGCGATTAGATTGGGCAGCGTCTGATCATTCCAGGCGTGCTGTACGAAGCTTGCTGAGATACCTACTTCTGCCGCAATTTCCGACAACGAGTTCTCTTCGAAGATGGAGCGTCCATCTGTGGTGCAGGCCTTATAAAGGCGTTCGCTGAGAGCCTTCTTGGTATCGTTATCGTCGACCGCTTTGACAAGAGCGTGTGCCTTAGTAGTGTCTCCAAATAGCATCGTGTCAAAGTTGTAAACAAGGCCGACTTCCCTGGCATTAGAAGTGACAGCTTGGATCATCCCGTTTGCAGATTGTTCATTGCCAAACTTTTGCACAAGCACTTGCTTTATCGGTGCGGCTTTTTGGCCAGCAGCGAGCCGAAAGGCCTTGTAGTTAACTTGAACCAAGTCTTTGTGTTCAAAATCGGCAAGAGCACTTTCGAACCGGCTCTTCGCAATCCAGCACCAAGGGCAGACGAAGTCCGACCAAACGTCAATCGTGATTAATTTGGATTCTGCGCTCATTTGTATCACCTTAAGATGCTCAGCACTCTCGCTATGAGTGTGCGGGACGAACTCGAAAAAATGGGCTGCTCGTTACGGGAGCAGCCTCCTCAGGTCATTCCTTGTCGAAGGCGTCCAGCACGTGAGTGCTATAAACCAAGGCTGCGCCTGCGTTCATGTTGATTGCGACTCCGAGAGCTTCTGAGACCTCCTCAACTGTGACACCAAGCTTCTTGGCTTCGGCGACGTGGAAAGCAATGCAGCCGTCGCAGCGAGTGGTTACGGCCACTGCAAGAGAAATCAGTTCGCGGGTCTTCGCATCGAGGTGGTTGGTTTTCGCGCCGGCCCCGCCAAGCGCCATCACGCCCTTGATGGTTTCCGGTGAAAGCGAGCCGAGCTGCATAACGCGAGCATTAATGTCTTGTCGTGCTTTTTTCCAGTCTTGCATGTGATCCTCGCAGCTACGCCAAGGCGTAGAAATGAAAATGTTGAGTGTGGATTCTTGCGTGCAGGCTTAGCCTACCATCCAGTAGGTAGAGGTCGCAATGCCCTTTTCAACCTGCATTCGTCCGGTCAGCAGGCAGGAGCAGCCCATGCGACGCTGAGCCTGAGGTCTGCAAGCGGCTCCACATCTCGATTTCAATGCATTTCAGGTGCGTAGCTGCTCCCCTGGGATCCAGCTATCTTTGCTCTCAGCGCTGTCGGTAGGTTAGGCGGCTCCTGTAACGGATGTGAGTGGATCCGGCATTTCAGGTAAGCGCTTAGGCTGTTGCGGTTGGTTTGATCGGTAGGTGAGTGGCCAGCGGTAGAGCACTAGGGCTTCAAGATTAGACTTGGGGCTGGGCTTATAATGAATGGACGCAATATTAGTAGCCGGTGCTCCAACTTCTCGTATCCCAGCTTACGCAAGAATTAGCTAGCTCCGATTAGAGCTAGCGCGAAAAACGTCACCAAAATTATCAAGAGTATTATTGATAGAGAGTTACTTCCGGTATTTGCTTTTTCTTGCCGCTTTGCCGACTCACTGTCGCAAAAAGTAGGACATACTCTTCTTTTTTCTCTCGCCTGCTTTAGGATTAAAATTGAGCAGTACCTCATATAGGTATTCCTTTATGTGATGATTCTATAAGGCTATAAGTATCTGGAACTCCAGGCGGTAATGCATGAGGCAACATACTCTGCGTCTCGGCTGTTTGTAAGTAAATGGTCGGCAGAGTCCAGCGATATGAAGCTCTTCGGGTGTTTAGCTGTCTGGTAAATCTTCTGTGCTTGTTCTATGGATACAACATTGTCGGTAGGTGAGTGAAAAACAAGCAGTGCGCGTCGGAGGTTCGCGATGCTTTTATCCTGCTGCTGACTTTCAATATCTTCGAGGAACTGATTTTTTATAGTGAACTCCCTTCCTCCAAGCGTAACTCTATATTCACCAATGTCTCTGATCGCTTCTACTTGACCCTTGAACTGCTTCATAACATGGGTCGCATCAGCAGGAGCTCCGATTGTCACAACACCTTTTCCCTCAGGGATGTGCTTAGCTGCTGCGATGACTGCAGCGCCCCCCAAGCTGTGGCCAATCAAAAGGGATGGAGCCTGATACGTGTTGCGTAAATAATCCGCCGCAGATACCAAGTCAGCAACGTTTGATGAAAAATTGGTATTGGAGAAGTCTCCGCCACTCCCGCCCAGACCCGTGAAATCAAAACGAAGTACAGCGATATTATTGTCGACCAGCGCCTTCGCAATACGCGCAGCTGCTTTAATATCTTTGCCACAGGTGAAGCAGTGTGCGAACAATGCGTAAGCACTGGGTGACTCAGGGGCTTCAAGCAGTCCTGAAAGGCTCGTACCCTCGGCGTTTAGGAACGTGATCTTCTGTTTGCTCATGATGATTTCCATGGGAAGCATTGACTGGCGTTAGGTTCTCACTGTGGCAGCATAGCAATGCAAGCTCAACACCGTGAGGCAGCAGAAGCCTACCACCTAGTAGGTATGCTGGCAATCTTGGCTGTTCTGCATCGTCTTTGGTGCTTAAGCCTTATGCCATGCAGATAGCGGATAGGACGGGAGTGAACGCAGCGCAGACTTGTCGCTTGAGGTGGGGCTGGCCGTGAGTACAGCGCCGGTGGTTGACCTTGTTCGACGGTCGGCAACGCGACTGTTACAGACCCAAGGAGCCCTCGTAGGCCGTAAATCAGGCCTCCATTACTACGCAGGCACCATTGATAGTGGTTACAGGCGCCAGAAGCATTTGCCATAAGCTTCGGTGTTGCAACTGCAGTCTGTGCAGGTGCGCTTGCGAGGTTTTCATGATGCGTAAGCAGGCTGAAGCCGCTGTGCAAGAGGTTAACAGTTAAATTCGATTTTTGAATATGAGTGTATCCTGGGTCTTTCGTGCTCCGGAAGACCCAGGAGAACCCTCATATCTTGAATTTCAAAACCATACTGTTGAGTTGAACGGCTAGTTTTGAAAGGTCTTGCGACGAAGCGCTTGTTTGATTCGAGCCAGCAGAGTTGAGTGTCGCCAAATCTCTTATGTTAACAATGTTTCTGTCCACCTCTCTGGCGACTTGTGCTTGCTGCTCCGAAGCGGTAGCGATGATTAAGTTTCTCTCGTTTATGCCCATGATAGATTCATAGATTTCACGCAATGCATCCCCGCCGGCCTTAGCTGCAATCAATGTCTCGTGTGTACGCTTCTCGCTTGTAGACATCGCGCTCACCACTCTAGAGGTGCCTGAGAGGATCGTGTTGATCATCTCACCAATTTCCTCAGTGGACTGCTGCGTCCGATGCGCAAGGGCCCGTACTTCATCTGCAACCACTGCAAAGCCTCGACCAGCCTCTCCTGCCCGAGCTGCCTCAATGGCAGCATTGAGCGCTAGAAGATTTGTCTGTTGTGCAATTGACCCAATTACTTCAAGAACCTTATTGATATCTTCAATATTGCTAGAGAGAAGCTCCACCTCTTGTGAGGTTGTTGTCACATCGCCGGCAAGCAGTTCGATGAGAGACAACGCCTGATCAATCTGCAAGCTCCCTGACTTGGTGGCACTTTCAGTTTCCTTAGACGCCTCGGCAGTACTATTTGCATTTCTCGCTACTTCCTCCACTGCGGCAGTCATTTCATTGACGGCAGTAGCAGCTTGATCGATTTCGACGTTTTGCTGATGAAGACCCTTATTTGCATCGTCTGTTACCGCTTGTAGCTCTTCTGATGCTGACGCCAGTTGATCTGAATAGCTCGCAATCTGAGAGATTGTGTTCTTCAGTTCGTGCTGCATTTGGCTAAGTGATGTTAGTAATGCACTTGTTTCGTCTTTCCCGCTGATTCTAATTGTTTGGCACAGATTGCCAGAAGCAATTTGATGTGCAATTGAAACTGCGTCGGATAATGGTTTGACAATGCTTTTAGTGAAATATGTTGCCAGTGCTACCATCGTCAATAGAATTGTAGTGATGGTTGCTAGAATTGCTATGATATTTTCGGTGTAGGCATCATCGCTGGCAGCAGCAGCTGCGCTGGCACCTTCGGAATTGAGCATTGAAACTTTTTTTAGTGCAGATATCATAGATTCCGCATATTCAATAAGTGGCCCGTTTATAAGCTTTTCTACCTCGACGCTATCATTTTTTATGATGTTTTTGACTATGTTATCTTGCAGGTCTTGATAGCGGAGGTAGTGCTTTTCGAAATCGTCGAATGCTTTTGTTTCTTCGTTGCTTCTTATGGTTGTTCTGTATCTAGTGAAGGCTTCTGGAATTGAAGCCTTGATTTCCGCAAGCTTTGACAAGGTCAATGCTTTATCTTCCTGGTTCTTGAGCAGGAATGCTCGCAGCGTCAACGCGCGCCCTCTACCGATATCTGTGCCAATTTCTGATAGCTCGAAGAGTCCGGGCATCCAGACTGTTTTTATCTCATCAGAGGCATCGTTCATATTTTTTGATTGGTATAATGAGATTCCGCCCATTAATACTACTAGTGCAGCAACTATAGAAAAAAGTAGTATGGATCTGGTTCCAATTTTTACGTTGTTAAGGTTCACGATTACTCCTGACGCTGCGATATCGGTCGTATAAAAAGATGGTGCCTGGTTTTAAAGTGTGTCTGATATGTGCAGTCACTGGTTTTTGGCTGGGTTGTTTTGGGTTGGATTGGCTGAGGGGGTGAGTGTGGATCTAAGTTCTGTGATTAGCTCAGGGTCGCAATCAATTGAGCAAGCTAAATATAATGTCGTGCTCGTTAGGATAGGGCTTGATTTCAGTGGATTCATCTCGTTTAACCGATTTCGCCAGATGTAGTTGCCCTCAGTTGTACTTGTGAACCATGCATCTATTCGCCCCAAGCGCAGCAGCTTTCCTGGGTTTTCACCGAGCTTGATGTGTACGAGTTGTTCTGGTGGAAAGCCATTTTCAACTAGAGTCTCTGCTTGAGCCGAGCCTTGACCTACTCCGATACGGCTATGCATTCTGCGCGCTTCAGAAAAACTTCGGGCGGGAGTGCCTAATGTGAACATCACATTTTTAGTCTCTAAGATCGGGGCTATCCAAGTGAATTTATCTTCGCGAAGGGCAGTGCGTGCAAGAGGTGCAATCAACTTGTTCCGCCCACTGGAGACCTCCTTCTGGGCTCTTGGCCAAGGAGTTTCTCGAAGTGTTATATTTTTTTTGGTTTGCTCAAGTGCTGTAATTATGGGGGTGATGGTTATACCTTGGCTGGTAATGTTTGACCATGCCAGTGGCGGCGAGTTAGGAATGTACAATTCAATAGATTCATCTGCCAGTGAAGAGAAACTGATTAACAGCGTCGGTAGCAACAGCAATATATGTAGCATTGAAGGCTCTTTATCTGAGGTGGGGTCAGTGGTGCAACGGCCTTTGACGCAATCTCAATTGCCACATATATTGGTGCCGAGGCTATTAGTCGCTTTACGGGCGCGCGCGTTGTTTCCACTAATTATAGCGATGTGCCATTACCACGAGAATGGTCATTAGTGCAATTAAACATGTGATAAGTGAAATTTGGCCCATGCATGTAACAATTCTTGTCATAGATCAATGTTCCGCCGCCAGTGCAGCAGTTGCCTGGGAGGTGTTTGCTTTAGCAAACCATTTTTCGGGGCGCGAACATCCAATTTTCGATGTATGCATGGCCTCGCTGAAGGGGCGTAACGTTGATGCCTATGGCGGGCAGCAGATAAAAGTCGAAAAATCTTTGGATGAGATTCAGTGCACCGACTTAGTGGTGATACCGGGGTTTTTGTTAACATTGAAGGATGTGATTCCCGAATTCAAAAAATATGGAAATTGGCTCAGGTCGCAGCATGCGCAAGGTGCTGAGATAGCTACAATGTGTACGGCGACTTTTGTACTTGCGGAAAATAGCATGCTTGATTTTATTAGGGTTACCACCCACTGGGCATTCGCTGGGCTTTTAAGTAGTCGGCATCCGAAGGTTATTGTTAATGCTGATCAAATCTTAAGTGAGGATAATCGTTACATTACTAGTGCGGGGTCAACCGCTACGCTTGACATGATGCTCTATATAATTAGAAAGTTTGCGGACTTTAAGTTGGCGCATACGTGTAGCCGTTATTTGCTAATTGACTCGGCTAGAACGGAACAGACCTGCTACGTGCTTTGGTCGATGCCGAAAGGGCACGGTGATTTGAAGATTTTGGAAGTTCAAACGTGGCTGGAAGGGAATTTAGGCACTCAGCTTGTTGTAAATGACGTGGCGGAAATGTTCGGGTTTGGCGTGAGGAATTTCAAGCGGCGATTTTCTGAGGCGACAGGTTATACACCTATAAACTACATTCAGACTCTTCGCCTGGAACGTGCGAAGATATTGCTGGAAACAACTAATCAGGCGTTCGATTCAATAACTAAACAGGTTGGATACTCTGATAGCAATTCCTTTAGGCAGTTATTCTCCAAGCGCGTAGGAATTCCTCCCGCTGCTTATCGGAAGAAATTCAAGGGGGTACTGGCGTAAATGATGGCGCACTCGCGCGCGCATGGGCATTGGCCGGGCATGGTATCGCGCGTAAGACCATCTGGGATGCGGCTGTCGATATCAGTGCTGGTCGATTGAAAGTCCTAATGCCTGACTTTTGGGTTCCAGAGGCCAGTGTCTACGCGGTACTACACGGCAACCGTTACCGGACTGCCCGCGTGCGTGTATTGCTGGATTTCCTTATCGAGCATTTCGATCGCGCAACTGATGAGCTGTTGTTTGAGCTTAAAGTGCCCAATGCTAGTGGGTCTTAGGCCACGCCTCACGTGTTCGTGTAGTTTTAAGCGGGCGCAATCGCCATTAGATGGTACACAAGAGGAGGATGCCTTTGCATTACGCGGAGATCTTAGACGGATCCGCCTGCAGTCCCCATCTACTGCGCTGGGATTGCAAAAGTTCATCAAGAAGCGAGACACCGAGTTTTTGTTGGGAGGTGCGGTCTCGTTTAAATGCTTCTTCCAGCAGATTCAGCACGTTGCGTGACTGGGTCACCGATTTAGGTGTGGTCAAGTCGCTCTTCAGATCCCCATTCATATACGAAAGGATCCGCTCTTTCTGACTCGCCTGTTGGGTTGCGCTGGCTTCGACCAGCCGGCCTTCATCGTAAGCCAAGCGGGTGGTGCTACTCGCCTGATCTTCAATGAGGTGATAGGTGTAGTTCTGCGACTTGCGGTCGTTGCTTAGCGCTAGTTCCGTCATCGGGTTGAGGCTGCGGTGGAACGATGCGTTGAGCTTGCTCGTCTGGGTCTGCTCAACCGAAAGGTCTCGCAAAGCACTGCCTTTGATAGTGGTGGTCTGCGAGGTTTGAAAGGTGAAGCTGTCGACCTCGTCCTGGCGCATGGGGTTGGGCCTGGTCGCGTTCTCGCTGATAGATGCTTTGAAGTCGGCCAGCCCACTGAGCAAGGCTCGATCCTTATCGTTCAGCGGGGATGGGCGCTGTACCGCAGCCTGACGGTTGTCGTCGATGCTGTTGAGTTGAGTGAACGCGACCTTGAGGAGGTTGATCAGGTTCTTGTCACCGCGTCCTCGATTTTGGGCAGCGTCGAATTGGGTCAGGTAGTTGTCGATAGCCGTCTTGCGCTGGGCCGAACTGCCCAACAATTCGGAGTCACGTGTATCCAGGTTTAGTTGCACCTGGCCCGACGGCCCCTTTAGGCTGAGGCTGCGCTCTTTGTCATCAAGCGTCAGTGCGAATGTCTGCTCGCCGCTCGGTGTTTCGAGCTTCGCGCTCATCTCTAGGGACGTAAAAATCTTGGGATCGAGTTTTACCAGCGCGCCGAGCTTCAGCTGGGGTGGCGTCTCATGCAGGCCGTCGATAGCAGACTGGAAAGAGTCAGCCAGGTTACCTAACCCCTTGAGTTCTTCGACACTTAGCGTGCCGCCTTCCACCTCGGCACTCACTGCCAAGCCATTGGTGCCACTGGCCAGCAACAGGCGTATGGTCGCGCCAGAAGAGGTCGTGAGACTGAAGGAAACGCCATTGTCGGGAGTCTCGCGCAGCTGTTGCTGTTGAAGTGCCAGCTCAGCAGGAGCGAGTAGGGAGCGGTCATTGAAAGCAAACACTGACTGAGACACATTTTTGCCGCCATTCTGAGCGAGCTGCTCAATCAAGGCTGCGCCAATTCCCTTGAAGCGCCCTGAGGTTCTCGACGCCTCGAAGGCAGTCTGAAGCGTGCTGGTCAGCTTATCCTGGCTTTCGACTTCCCAGGCATAGCGAACTTGTCCTGATAGAAGGCCCAGCCGCGAGTAGGTTTCTGAATCGTTGACCGTGGTGTTCTCACCAAGGGTTACGCTAGTGCTCGGTATTGTGGGGACGCCGGCGATCGGGGTCGCGTTGCTGGCAAGGGCAGAGGTTGATTGCGTGGGCGTCAAGGGCTGTGCCTGGTGCGGTAACGCTGATAGCGAATTCATGGGCGTCCTGCCGAGATAGGGTATAGAGGTTTTATCGGCAGGCAACTGATCAACGTTAGCGGATGGTCAGTGCTGCAGGCACAGCATACGTTCATCGTTCGCGGAACCGAGCGAACTGGCGCAGCTGAACGTGACACACACAGCAGCGTATTCCTTCGCATGTAATCTGGTACGCCGGTTTGGGGCGATCCAACTGGATGGGGAAACGATCCAGTTGAGGAAAGCATGGCATCGTTGCGCGCTCACATTCGGATTGCTCAGTTGCTGCTAGCGGTGAGCGCGATCACAGCGTCTCCATTTGGCGAAGCTGAATGCTCAGCCCATCACAGCTTTTCGACCATTCAGTTAGCCATTGAGGCAGAGGCGGTGATTTTTCGTCCATCCCCAATTCACGCGCCAGTTCTGCCGGAGGGACTGTGCCGCTACGACTTCTGAAGAGCCCGCGCATAACAACCATAGCGATTACTCTCCCATCCTTCACGAAGCAGTGCTCCACAAAGCTCCACTTTTCATCCCAACCAAGCATTCGAGTGCGAACTTCAAAGCGCTCAAATAGCTTAAGTTCGCGCCGGAACTTACCGCAGACGTCTCCAACGACCGGGATAGCGCGGTGGCGGAGCGCAGCGCGAAAAGCACCACTGCGCAACACATAATCCATACGGCCTACGTCAGCCAGAGTGAAATATCGGCCATTAGTGACATGCCGATTGAAATCAAGATCCAAAGGCCAAACGCGCATCCGGACGGTTGTAGTGCTAAGCCCTGGAACAGGGCGGCGCCAAGGAAGCCGCAAGAGCATCAAAAAAAGTCGGAACCAGAGATTCATATTCAAGGCCATCCAAGGCTGGAAACGGCCTACTTTAGGCTTTACAAGTGTCGTAAAGTAGATGCAGAAATGACCTAAACCATGCCGATCCAGCATTGAGGTTCTTGATGCACGTAACAGTTTTGTTAGCAGATCTCAGCTCACACGCTTCCGCCGCGCTGGCACTTGAGATGTTAGATGCTGCGAACCGTCTGGCTGTACCTGCTGAGCCTTTTTCGGTTCACGTTGCGTCGCTCGAAGGGCAGCCCGTGCGCAATGCGCTTGGTCGTTCCATGGCCGTGGACGGTGCGTTGAGTGGTATAGAGCGGACTGACCTCGTGATCATCCCAGGCTTTCTTTTCACCCTGCGGGATGCCTTACCAACCTTCGGCAACTATCGGAGCTGGCTGCGCCGTCAGCATGAGCAAGGTGCGGTGATTGCATCGATGTGTACTGCTACCTTCATGCTCGCTCACGCAGGTTTGCTCGACGGCGTTGAGGCCACCACCCATTGGGCATTTGCAGACTTGTTCCGTCGAAAATTCCCGAAGGTTCGTTTAGAGGAGCAACGCATCCTCTGCGAGCGAGGCCGCATCATAAGCTCAGCTGGAGCCAGCTCGGTTGTGGACATGATGTTGCATATAATTCGTAGGTTCGCTTCACGCGAGCTAGCTCAGCAATGTAGCAGTTTTCTTTTGCTAGACGGGGTGCGTACGAGTCAATCTGTGTACGTCACTTGGTCAATGCCCCGGGGCCATGCGGATAGCGCCATATTCAAAGTACAGGATTGGATGGAAGAACACTTTGAAAAACCATGTAAAATCGACGACATAGCTACGCGCTTCGGTTTTGGTGAGCGAAATTTCAAGCGTCGTTTTAAAGAGGCCACCGGCTACTCCCCGCTTGAATATCTGCAAACGCTTCGTCTGGAGAAGGCAAAGCAATTGCTCGAAACGACCCGGCTATGCTTCGATTCCATCACAGACAGGGTGGGTTATGAAGACAGTAATTCGTTCAGGCGGTTGTTCTGTCAGCGCGTTGGAATCTCACCCAGCGTTTTTCGGAAGCGGTTTCTAAAATTCGCCCCACCAGGTCAAGCGGCTAGTCCGATCTGATCAAGGTTTTATGCATTGCGTGATGATGCATACCACCAATTTTCCCGTTATCGACCTCTCTGCATATGATTACGAAGCTGAGCTCAGCTGCTCGTGACTACCCTGAGGGTTTCCCTAGGCTTCTCAGCGTTTCCGTGAATCTCCCCTTGAACGTAATGGATGTCGGGATTAGCGTGCGCCTGCGTGATCACTGGATCGCCCTGTCTCATGGCTATTGCTGGTCAATCAACCCGCCCCCATTAGCCCGTTGAAGTCCAACCCCAGCCCGTATTGATGGCCAGTCCCGAGATCCACGGCCCCAGAGCATTGGCAAAGTTCAGTGCCGCATGGCTGGACGCGGCGACTAGGGACGCTCATCAGGTTAGACGTTCAGGGCATGGCTCAGGTTGGTGCATGAAAAATGGGCGCATATTTAGTTTTGTGATGGTCGACTTCATCTGCGTGGCTATGGCGTGACGCCTTAATTTACGAACTAACTCAGCAATACAGGCTCATATTCATTAGGCTTTGAGCCTCCAATTGCGTTAGG
This sequence comes from Pseudomonas sp. yb_9, assembly GCF_043103635.1. Classification (NCBI taxonomy): domain Bacteria; kingdom Pseudomonadati; phylum Pseudomonadota; class Gammaproteobacteria; order Pseudomonadales; family Pseudomonadaceae; genus Pseudomonas; species Pseudomonas sp. yb_9. The sequence goes on from NZ_JBICKA010000006.1 coordinate 204,395, forward strand.
CTAGCGTCACTTTATAAATTACAGAGGGTTACTTATGTCTCGTTTGGCAGAATTCCGTAAGCTGGAGCAAACCTTGGCCGCACAGCTCGCAGAGCTCGAAGCGATGAAAGGAAGCTCCGAACTGCAGAAAGAAATTGAATTTGAGACCAAACTGCGGGACTTGCTGAATAAATATGGTTTCAGCCTCCGCGACATCATCAATATTCTGGATCCGCAAGCCAGTCGTCGTTCGGCAGCTCCCGTGGCTGCTGACAAGGCGCCGCGTCGTGAGCGTCAGGTCAAGCAGTACAAAAACCCGCACAACGGCGAAATTATCGAAACCAAAGGCGGCAATCATAAGCTGCTGAAGGAATGGAAGGCGGAATATGGCGCCGACGAAGTTGAGAGCTGGCTGAGCAAGTAATCTGGCTTTACCGGGTAAGGCCTCCGATTAGGAGGCCTCGTCCTAGCAGACGTGTAGCTTACCTGCCTCGTTGTAGAGGGGCGATTACAATCCCCCACAGGATTTCTGCAGCGCCTTCCTGAGACAGCTTCTGGTCTTGGCGCGCGTGAAATGACATTCCCAGGCTTTGCAGATAAAGCGCTTGGTCGTCTGCGTGTACCGAGAGTGCCTCATTGTAGGAATTACTGCCAAGCAATTCCCCTTGGCTGTAATAGATCCCTGCACCCAATTGGCCGCCAGTGAAAACGGTTGCTCTTGCAACGTCCCGGCCATCTCTGTAAATGGCTGCAGAAAAGCGATTTGCATCGATCCGTCGAAAAACGCCTTCATACCCAGGATTGCGCACTTGAAGCTCCACGAGTGAGTTCTCGAAGTAGCGGGCGATGTATTCGAAGGTGTCTAGCAAGAATCGGTCTTTATCCAGCTGCGTAAAGCTTTTGGCCATCCGCAGGTTGCTAGACCTTGGGCCTGGAGCGGTAGGGTGGGGTGGTGGTAAAGAGGGCGAGTAATCATTGCGTTCGGTCGGTGCCACTTCGCTTGGCTGCGTGCGACGGCACCGCTCTGCTGCACTGCGTACCACCTTGGCCACCTGCAGGAATGCCTCGTCACGATCCGGCCAGAGTGTCACCGGTTTTCCGTCTTGCGGGGTGCCAAGCAGCTTGCCAAATGGTGCGTGGTGCCAATCGCAGGCTCGGAGAATCACGGGAATGACGATCGCTTCTTTTGCCGCGTGACGCTCCATAGCCCGGTTCATTTCGATGTTGTAGCAATAGTCTGAAGCGATAAAGTCAGGGCTGACCAAGAGCAGGATGATTTCATCATGGTTGATGTGGTCATCGATGGCAGCATCGATCTCTTCGCCCCCGCCGATCCTGCGGTCGTGCCACGTTTCAATGACGCCTTGGCGTTTGAGCATCGCCAGCTGCTTTTCAAGCTGATCGCGCAGCGCTTCATCAGCATGGCAATAGGAGAAAAACACGTTCGGCAAGATGATTACTCCAACCAATGATATTCAGCTGATCTTACGACCAGGTCAGCGATGAAGTACAGGCTGAGGTATCTCTCCAGCTGCGATTACCGAGGCCAGCGATTGACCTTGCGGGGGCTTTTGGGAAACCACTTTTGAACTCACCGTTACAGTGCCTCTATGCCGAATAGGTCGGGACAGCTGTGAGAGGGCTGATCTAGCTCAGCTGTATCGGGAGACTGCCCGAAGAACTCTAAGCACTTCATCAGTCCAGGCGGGGCACCACACAAACCACACGTGTGAATCCGGCGTAGCAAAGCACTGTAATAATGCCCCCTGAGCTCATTACCTCCAGGTCGTGTTACCACCAGGACACCAGAAAACCAATCCTCGCTCCCAGGGCGGCGCGTAACACCATCAGCAGGCTCCTGCCGATGCTGATCAAAAAATCTGTGAAGTTCACAGTGCCAACGCCAGCCTGGTGAATGCTGTTGATGGTCTTAGGCCCTTCTTAATGCCGGGAGCGTTCGACCCGCATGTGGTAGTCAAGATGCTCGCCGTGAAGGAAGAGTTGTTCGTACAACAGCGGAGCCCCGTCTGTGCTGACTACCGTGCGGTGGATTCGCATCAGCGGCTCGTGAACAGGGAGTTGCAACAACTCGGCAATCTCAGTAGTGGCGCCGACCGCCTTCAGTTCCATGTCCGCATGGCTGATCAACACCCCATAGTCCTGTTCCAGGATGACCAGAATGTCCCGTGACTTGAGTTCTGCGCTCAGCAGGTGTTCTCCGATCTCCTGGGAGCAGATTGTTACCTCGTAGGATACGGGTATCATCGTGATCAGCCTCACCTGAGCGAGCTCAGCTACAACAGTGCCTTCAGGCACCTTCAACTGCAGAGCCAGGTGTGCGTCGGCGCTAACAAGTCTGAAGCTTTGTAGTCGATTGGTGACTGAGTGCCCTTGAGCACTCAGGGCCTCCGACAAGCCTTCCAGGGTGGATACATCCCGAAAGGGGCGTCGGTCTGAGACAAAAGTCCCTCGTCCATGTGCCTTGTAAATGATCCCCTCACGAAGCATCTCGTTCAGTGCCTGACGCACAGTGGAACGGCTGACCTGATAGCGAGCGCACAGCTCATGTTCAGACGGTAGCCGCGAGCCTGGCGCGTACTCACCTCTCTCGATCGCCCCTTGCAAATCGGCCTGAATCTGCCCGTAGAGAGGGGAAAGGTTGGGGTCGGCAATTGGGGATGAAATGAGAACTCTCCTCGGATACCCGATACGACATTAAAAGGATATTCCTCGATGGCATAAACATCGAAGAAATACGTATTTATTGGTATCAAAAACGCCCTTTATCGTAGCGATAAACCACCAGCTTGTACGAACAAGTTGGCAGCTTGTACCTACCAGAGGTTGGTGCTTCCGTGACATACACATTCATTCTACCGATTTGCAGTGGTGTCGAGCATGGCTAAGCAGCAAGCACATGAACTCATCCAAGCCCAAGTCCTTGTGCTCGGAGGAGGGCCTGCTGGGGTTTGGGCGGCACTGGAGGCGGCACGTGCCGGCACCAGTGTTGCATTGGCAGATAAGGGCTATTGCGGCGTGTCGGGTGCTGCGGCGGCATCTAACAACAACATCTGGTACGTCCCAGATAGCACTCAATACCCCATCTACTTTGAGGAGGGCTATCTAGCAGGTGGTTCGCTCAGCGAGCAGAGCTGGGTTGAGGCAGTTTTGGAAACAGCAGTCAGACAGCTCCATTTCATGAGCGAACGTGGTTATCGGTTTCCGGTTACTGAGTCGGGAGCCCGGAATTACGGAACGCTTCGTGGGCCAGACTACATGCGCTTCATGCGTTCACAGCTGCGCAAAGCCAAAGTCCGCATTCTTGACCACAGCCCTGTCCAGCAGTTGTTGGTGGCAGACGGGCAGGTGACCGGGGCGCGCGGGGAGCGACTCAACGGTGAGCCGTGGCAGGTGTCAGCATCAGCCACCGTGATTGCCACAGGGGGGTGCGCTTTTCTGAGTGGCGTATTGGGCACCAATGTTTGTACGGGGGATGGTCACCTGGCTGCTGGAGAGGCTGGTGTCACGTTCTCTGGGATGGAGTTCAGCAACCAGTACGGTATGGCTGCTTCTTTCTCCACGTTCACCAAAGGCTTGCCGTTTCACTGGGCCAGCTATTACGACGAAGAGGGGTATGAGATTGATCTCGGGGCAGAAGAGCCATTTGTTGCAATAGCGAGAGCCAGTCGTCGTGGACGCGTTTTTGCTTGCTATGACAAAGCAAGTGCTGATGTTCAACGATGGCTACGTAGCGGCCAAGCCATTGCGTTTATGCCTTTCGACCGCATGGGAATTGATCCTTTCAGGGAACGCTTCGAGTTGTCTCTGCGGCTTGAAGGCACTGTTCGCGGCACTGGGGGAATTGAGCTGCGTGGTCGAGATTGTTCGACCAATCTCCCCGGTCTTTACGCCGCCGGTGACGCAGCGTCTCGTGAACCCATTGTGGGTGGCCGTAGTGGCGGAGGTTCGCCGAATGCTGCCTGGGCTATGGCTACAGGTAGCTGGGCTGGCCAAGCGGCGGCTCGCTTTGCCCTCGCGCAAGGTGAAGCGGTACCTGCTGGGGGAACTGCGTCAGAACTGATTGCCAATGGAGCTGACCTGGCGAATGCAATGCAGGTGATTCAGGAAGAGCTTTGGTCAGTTGAGAGGAATGTTTTTCGCTCAGAGGCCGGATTGAAACAAGCACTGCAGCGGCTAGACGAATCGTGGGGCTTTCAGAAAGCCAATCGCGTGCAGCGATCTGCACGCGAAGTACACGCGATGCTCTATGTCGGTCGGCTTGCGTATACCAGTGCGTTGAATCGTCGAGAGTCAACCGCGCTCCATCAGAGAGTGGATTATCCGCTAGGTACGCCTGATGCCCCTTACCGTCAGCGTGTGTGGGGTGTTGAGAAGCATTCACTGAATGGGTCATCACAGCACACGGCCAGCTTTTTCTTTCCGCCGTCATCGATGAAGAACGGAATGATCCCGCTCGTGAGGTATTCGGCTGGAAGCACATCGCCGGTCGCGACGCGCTGAGAGGGGTCGACATTTTTCCCGGTAGACGGGTACAGGAACTTTACATTTGTTGCCCCGAAGGTGGTTCGGACCTAGGAAATGGCTTCGTAGAGAAAGCTGGCTCGTCGGTTGTCGACCACGTAAATCGTGCCGTAGCTGAACGCGTCTATGCCTTTGCAGTTCGCGACTTCGGTGACCACGTCGTGGTCTTTGGAGTCCTTGTCATTGATCCAGAACAGCACCCCAGAGACCACCTCCGCGCTGACGCCCGTGTGCCCGGCGTTGAGTTGCCTTTTCTGGGGCCAGCGCTTGAAGCATTCGATGGCCATGGCCAAGTCTGTGAAGTGGCTTTTGAACGTATTCGTTGGAGAGCTGGGGTAGGCTTGGGTCGAGAATTTCGAGGAAATGCACAGGTGCTTTAGCACACCATCTTCCAAGGGAGAACGTCCCGTGTATACGTAGTCAATCCCATGGGAAGACCGCTCGGAGCTCGATACCTGATGAGCAGGAGGGCGAACGCAGCCCACGTCAATCCCTTTGATTGCTGCTTTCCATCCAATGAATTTGAGGAACGAGTACACGATGTCTTCCCCGTGCTCACCAATACTTTTAGACCACTCTCCCACTCGCGGGCTCCTCATGGATTTTTAAAAGGGCGCAGTTAGGCCGGCCTCTTGGCTAACCTATGGATTTGATTCGTGTCGAGAATACTTTAGCGAGAAAATTTTGATGGGCAAGCAATTTGTTTGATAATCGCTGCAGGCCCCGAAATTCGTGGTGTACGCTTTGTGGGTTGGAGTTTTTTACAAAACGTTAAAATTACACGTAATGTGTACCGATCCACTTTTAGTGGATGGATTAAACCATCCGCGTACAGGTTTTCTGTTTTTCTGCACCGTTTTCCAGAAAGCCTGTTTAGCCATCCACTCTTTGTGAGCTTTCACGCATTGTTATCCACTTTTAGTGGAGGGGCGCAGGTTTCCCGGCTGCACAGAGAGGGCTTCGGCTAAGGGAGGGTAATTGTTAACCACGCGCAGCCAGCCTATCCTGCGTGGCGTAATCACTGCCCAGAATCCCAGTAGGAGAAGTGGAATGTCGAAGGACGCGCAACATCCCCTTACCGAGCTGATCTCGATTGCAACCAAGGCCGGAATCGGCTTGCTTCCCGGTGGTGGGCTGCTCACCGCCAGCTATGAAGCAGTGCAACTCCTGACACGGCAAGCGGCTGCGCAGATGGAGCGTCGGTCAGAGCAGCGCTACCAGGAGTTCATCGAGAGCGTGTTTGCTGGAGAGATCACCCCTGAGGTGACTGAGCATCTCACTGCCGATGATTACACCGCCTTGCTGTCAGGGTGCATGGCCGACATGGAGAACGAAAAGGCCAAATATTATGGGCGGCTGGCTGCGTCTATCGGGGCGGGGCTGGTTCAAGGCAGCAGTAGGCGTTTCCTGATCATCACCCTGAGCCAGATTTCTGAGCATCAACTGCAGATGCTACGTAAGTCGTATGTTGCGACCCACTTTGGTCTGAAACCCACACAAGGTTACGGTCAAGCCGACCCGGTTAAGGTGCTTAACCTCAACAGCCCTGTCCAAAAACACGAATACAATGAGCTTGTTTCAAAGTCGATGTATTTCGATGGCAGATTGACTGAGCTGGCACAAATGTTGGTTCGCGCATGTTTTACCGCGCAAGAGCTGGAGCCTTCAGCCGTAGGGCATGTTGCATGGTTTCAGAAGTACATTGATATCATCTTTGATTCCAATGAGGTGGCTTTGGTCACATCGCTGATAAGTGCATTTTCGTGTGATGCTATTCGTTGTTCAAACCGATCAATCACCATCATCGATCGACCAGCTCTCGCGCACTTCGCTTCTCCTCGGGTCATGATCGTTGGCTCGGAGAGCCCCCCTGACTACCTGCCTGCGCTCAAAGCTCGCCTTAGGAATAATGACGTGTTGTTTGTATGCTTGCATGACCACGTTTCGCATATAAAAAGCCACTACCCCGAGAGCACTATCCTCACTGTCGTAGGGTGGAGCACTCCTCAGATAACTGATGAAGTGGTGAACCACATCAAGGCGGTTAACGGCCTGTAACAAAGGTGTCAGGTCAACCGCCTGTGGTGGAGGAAATGAATCAGAGCTTCCTCGAAGGTGGTGGTCGCATAGGAGAGCTGGAATCCTCGCCGGCTTTCAAAGCGCTCTTGCGCGACTGGGTGACCGGGAGCTTCGAGCTTTTGGATTTCTTGCCCGAGATCGTCATCGAAAGGTCAGTGCCGCTACCGATGCGCTTGTAGTATTTGATGTGCTTTTCCAGCGCACTCGCTTCTGCATTCCAGGCGCCTGGATACGCCAGTGCGTTCAGGGAAAAGTCGTGCTGCAGCAGGGTCTGTAGCATCTCGGGGTACCGCTTGTAGTGGAAGTCCCAAGCGGTGAGAAACTTTGTTCTGACATGAGGCGAAGGGTGGTTTCGCATCTGAAAGTGAATGTCTTGGAGAAAACGGACTTGCCATGGAAGAAACGGCGCGGGGCTGTCTTCTAGAAGGCCAAGAATCGCAGGGTATTGCCCATTGCAACGCTGGTTCAGGTATTCGAGATGCCGGTTCAGGTACACGAAGGAAAATTTGTCGTTGAACGACGCCAGGCGAAAAAAACGGTTGTAGCGGACGCATGTGGCGTCCATGAACAAGCCCAGCGACGGTATGTCTTTTTCCGCGTTGTACGCGTCAATCAATGCGCCCCCGAAGAAACACTCCACGTTATCAAGTCGGTAATGGAAAAAGTCACCGGCTACCAGGGCGGCTCTGAAATAGATGTCCTGCCCCGTCAGCATGTGGTGCAAGTGCTCTGCAAACTCGGTCAGGTACCATACGTAGTCCTCCCGGTCAGGGTCGCCTTCAGCCGGCTTGACGTTATAGACCAACACGGTGTCTGAGAAGACGATGGTCTTGAAGCTGTCGTTATGGTGGGAATTCAACTGGTTCAGGATCGCGTAGACACGAGCAACCTTTCGCGGGTCTTTTCGGGTCATCTCAGAGAACCCGAGAATGTCGATGTAGAGCAAAAAGCGGTCAGTCATCACAGATCCCTTGATTCGACAGAATGAGTAGCAGCTTGCAGAGATTTTCGCTGAAATTGAAACTCGGAATTGCGCTTCACCTCAAGGGTGTCAGATCGGCGTTGGTAGGTCGGGGCTACGCTGCCCATGGCTCTTCAAAACCTTGTCTGGGAATTCCCGTGTGTGAGCGCCCAGATATGTCGCCAAACCGCAGAGAGAGCAATATGGAGAAACTAGCAGGATTTTTCCTGGAGAAAATGTGGCCCACGGTGTGTGCATCAGCGTGCGACGCTCGAACGCTCATCCAGTCCAATGCAACATTTTTTGAAGACATGAAAGCGCGGAAAGGGATCTGCTCGCGCGCCTGGCTATTCGGCCTCTTCGTTGCGATCGGGTTGGGTGTGCTGGGGCTACCAGCCTCTCGATCAGCGGGTATTACACCAACCGTTGAGTTCGCTGTGGTGATGACCTTGGCCAACTGGTTGCTTGTGGCGTGTTACGGCGTGTGTTTCGCAGTGTCCGCTCGGATACTAGGGAGTAGACGTGAGGTGCTGGCGGGGGTGAATACTTTTTTTTACCTCTCCGGCTGGCTGGTGGTACTCAAGATGTTTGAGATGCCGGCACTCGGCGCAAGGTTCAAGGCTATGGCGCAGAGCTGTACTTCGATTAGCTACGATCAGGCGGTCACGACAGCGATCCTCCAAAGCCCAGTCGCAAGGGCCTCGGACGCCACGGTGTTGATCGGCTACACGCTCTTCGTCAGCTTGGCTGTCGTGATGATGCATAGACGCTTTCATGACTTCGGGAGGGCTCGCGCCTGGCTATCTACAGTGGTCGGGATGGCCCTGCTGAGCGCGATGATCTCGTATGTTCAGGAACCCATCATCTCTCAGCTGATTTGCAGCTACGCCAGTCAGCCCTGAGTGCGGCAACCTTTACGACCTCGGTCGGTAGAGCTGAAGCATGATTTAGCTCAAGCAGTGACTGAGGTTTGTTGATCGCGCGCAGGAAAAAGGCCCACTTCTAAAAGTGCTGATTTCTCGTACGGGGAGTCTCTGCCAGAAGTCAGCAGTGGCGCGTGTGACGGCTATGTGCACCGGCTTGGGCATGAGGAATTTGCGGCGGGTGTTGGCCATCAACCGATTACAGGGAGTCCTTACTCAAAGCCGGTGAGCAGGTTGTGCCGTTTCAGTCGAGGGTAGCTCTGCTATAGGTAGCTGAGCCCTTGCGCCCCTCTATCAGGGCTGCGAGCTGTTGTAGACTTCGTCGGTCACTGTGGATTTGGGTAGGTGCTAGATCGATGGCTCGCGATGATTTCTCCCTAAACGTTCGTAACAAGTTAAGGGACAGGGTGTTGCATCGGTGCTCCAAGCCGGGCTGCAGGGTTCCGACCTCGGCACCCCATGATGAGGATGGCCTGACGAACGTTGGAAACGCTGCTCACATTTGCGCTGCATCGCCCGGTGGGCCCCGGTATGACGAGAGCATGACCCCGAACGAGCGGAAAGCTTTTTCCAACGGGATCTGGTTGTGTGCCATCCATGCAGCCGAGATCGATCGGGACATCGATTCTCATCCTCCCCAGTTGCTTAAGGAATGGAAGCGGCAAGCTGAAGCTGCAGCAAAGTCCGAGCTTGGGAAAGCGTTGCCCAAAGCGAGCGATGCGACCGATCTCTTGGCCATGACGCTCACGGGCATGCCTAGGCAGTTCCTTCCTAATGCTATACGCCAAGCGCATGAGGCATCAGCGCAGGTGCTGGCAAATGCTGATCGCCGCTTCGACATTGTGAGCAGGCACAGTCCCGAACACGGGACTTCATTTCAGGTAAATGCCAAGGAAGATGTGAAGCTGGCCATGCGGGTCGGCGGCCAAGACGCCCAGGTTGCGGCTGCTGGCTATGCCGCCCTGATGGAAACCGGTCACGGCTTTGAACTCGACGTAAAAAACGTCGGTTTTGAAGGTTCGCCCCTTTTTCAAGTGATTCAGGAAATGGTGGGACAGGACGGCGGTAGGCTACGTTTTTCCCCGCACGGTCAAGATGTCGTGTTCAAGCTGTGTGCAACGGAGCCCTCGACCGGGAATAAGATCTTCTTGGACGATATGCAAGGGAAGCTCACGTCCGGTACGAAATCATGTCGCCTTCAAGGGGAGGCCATGAATGGGATGTTGAGCCTGACGGCTGATGCCAACCACGATGGTCAGCGGTCGAGAATTCAGCTATTGCTAAGTACCGAGCGTTGGGTGTCTTGCGAAGTCGCCCGGCTGCCTTGGTTCAACAAGATCGCCTCATTTGTCGATGCGGTGGCCAATGCGTGGTTGATTGATCTTACCGTCGAGATGGACGGAGAGCCCATGGCCGGGATGAAACTTGATTTGGATCCTGGGGAATTTCAGCCGCTTACCTATGTGATTTCCTATATCAGACTGGCGAAAAAGCTCTCTGAGTTTCTGAGTGTTCCCATCGTTTATGAGGTTAACTGCACCATCAGCGACACCTCGTACGCCGACCTTGAAGCTGGTGTGGAGAATATCTGCGGTTACTACATTGACTTGGACACCCTTACATTCCCGCTGCCCGGTACCTGTGTCATCACGGCGCCCCATGTGGATCGACTGGTTGGGCAAACAATCGCTGCCGATGATTTCGAGGCCTTCGAGCAAAAGCAGATCTCGGTCTTTGGGCAGACCGTCGAATTGCCGAAAATTCGAAGGCTGCTCAACAGTGGACGGATCGAAGTGCTTAGCATTAAAGGCGGGATCGCCTCTGTTCATGTTCATCGGGCCCCTGGGATGACCGTGTTCAGTCACTACGAAAAATTCATCTGAATCTAGTAAGCCTGAGGGTTGTGTCATCCCTGCTAGGCACAATATGGTGTGTCTCTTTTAGAAGTGTGTCGCATATGTTGTGTTTTGTGCCTTGCCTGCTAATCTCAAGTGACGGTCTCCACTACGAGGTGTCATATGGCAGGCAAAGGCAAAAATCAGCATGTGGTTAAGCGTGAGGATGGTTGGGCGGTGCTCGGTGAGGGGAACAGTAAGGACACCTCGCACCACCGGACTCAGAAAGAGGCTGCAGAGGCCGCTAGGGCGATCGCACAGAACCAGAAGAGTGAAGTCTTGATTCACGGAAAGGACAACAAGATCCGCGCCAGGGATTCATACGGTAACGATCCGCATCCTCCTAAAGGGTAGTCTTTGATCAGTGTTCGTCAGGGACGGTTTACGCCGTCCCCTCTCTACTTTTGATCCGATTTTTGTGTGATCTGGCATCGGCCAGCGCGCTTCGTCTCGCAGAGGTAGTTAATGGCAGCACAGCAGTCGTACCGGCATCATTACGTGCCTCAGTGGTATCAACGGCGCTTTCTGGCTCCTGGTGGTACCGCTTTCAAAGTGCTCGATATGAAGCCTGATGTCTTTAGGGACAAGGCAGGAAACGTCAAGTATGGCCGGTCGATTTTGGACAAGGGGCCGAACGCGTGGTTCTTCGAGTCCGAGCTGTACACTGTGCGTGCATTTGGCATGGCGAATGGCGATATCGAAACGATGCTGTTTGGTGCGATTGACCTGGCCGGAAAGGCTGCGATAGATGCGTTGGTCAATGAAGACTGGGACGGAATGCACAAGACCTACCCAGACGTGTTTGAGTACATGGATGCGCAGCGTCTGCGTACTCCCAAAGGACTCGCGTTTTTGGCGCGGATTGCTCGGGCAAGAGATCAGTATGAACTGATGATGCAGATGCAGCGGCTGCGCAGAATGCACTGTACGATGTGGGGCGAAGGCATCTTGGAGATTTTCTCTTCCGAGAATGCAGGTGTGGACTTCATCTTTTCAGATCATCCGGTCACCTTCTTCAATCGCTTTGTGTTCCCTCAGGACAGGCGAGTGCCTGCAGGTCAAGACGCCCTCCATCCGTGGATGGGCACGCAAACTGTCTTCCCGCTAAGTCGCGATAAGCTGCTCGTCATCACACACCTTGAATGGGCGCGGAAGCAGGGTGAGCGTCGGGCGGTGAAAAAGCGAACTAATGCTCGCCTCTTCGATAACCCAATCGTACGCTACGACGACGTGAGGCGAGGAAGGCAGCTGTCCGCGAAACAAGTCAGGGAAGTGAATCTGATTGTGAAGCTACGCGCGCAGCGCTACATCGCGGGGAACAGCGAGGATGACCTCTACCCGGAAAAGCACCTCAAGACCACAGTGTGGAATAAGTTAGGGCTGTTTTTGATGCCTGACCCTGTGCATGTATGTATGCAGGGCGGAAGTATGTTCCTGAAGACTAATGATGGGCGTTATGTGTTCCAGGACGAGTTCGGGCGCCGCCCGAAATCCAGGGAAGAGTATGAGGCCAAGGTTAAGGAGGCCGAGGCGATGGAGGCGCACTTCAGAAGGCTGATAGCCAGGCACGATGCTGAGCAGGCGGAGAGGGAGTCGGAGCGAGATTCGGCGCGAGTCTCAGCGCGGGAGGCGTAATCGCATGGGCGTTGAGCTCTGGTTGGCGTTGAGCTATCTGTGGCTATCTCTTGGAGAATTGACGACGAACTCTGCAAACTGCTTCAAATCGTGAATCGGCCCTGAGCCTTTGCGATCAAAGTAAAAACCATGGATGCCAATTGTCCTTGGCCCATCGCGGTCGCAGCGCGGGGAGTCACCGATCATGACCACTTCTGTTGTGCCCTCGAACAAGTGCTCAGGCACAATCCCGAGCTCATTGCATGCTGACCGGTAAATCTCGGGCTCAGGCTTCATCATCCCAAGTTCATAGCTCAGCGCGTAGGCCGCATGGTTTGGCATCAGGGCCTTTACTGCTGGCCCGTACGGAGCTGCAAGGTTGCTGCATAAGGCGATGGCGATTCCGTAGTCTTGGAGAATAGCGAACGCTTCTACAGCGTCTTGATAGACCTCGATTGAGTCGAGCTCGCGCTGTAGTGCTCCCTCGATCTCTATCATGCGTATCGGTGCCACCTGGATGCCCAGGTTATCGGCAGCCTCTCGTAGTCCAAGACTATGGGTCATCAAGTGATGCAGGTCGTGAGGGCGGGGCGTCGACCATGCTTTGCGCCTTCGCGGAGCAACTGGCGATAAGGATTTGTGCGGCAGGTAATGTGGAGGGTCGTCCCGAACGCATCGAAAATGACGGCCTGGATCATTCGATTCCCCCCAAAGGTTGGTCAGAGACGTGGCGCGCGCATCCAAAGATCACTTGCTGTCCAAGATCTCCGAATGTATCTGATTGCTTAACTCCTAAACAAGCTCGCGTGCCAGAGCGATGTCGAATCTAATCATTTAGTTCCCTTCTAAGTCTAGCGCTGATGGTCAAGGCCCCATCTGCTCTGAAGTTTAAATTCCAATCTTGCGGAATAGATTATATGCTTGTGGATGATGGTTTGTGGTTCGTTATATTGCGGCTCTGTTCGATGGGGTTGTGTTTGATGAGGTTGGGTTTTGTCAGGTTTCGGTAATAAAGTTGAAGGGGCTTGGGGCGTTACACTGGCATAAATGTTTTGCGTAGAGTTTATCCAAGTTAAAATTTATTCAAATGGTTCTTCGTTTCGTCTAGCTCCGGAGTCGGGAGCTAAGAGGCTTAGACTTGTGTTCGCTCCGAGACGCTGAGCCAGATCAGTTGCTCAGCCCGTCGGCAACTGCGGGCACAGGCTTGGTTTTATTGAAGATCTAGTTTACATTGGTGCCTCACCGGATTCGGAAACAAGAAGTATGGTTGCCCATGCTGCAGAAGATAGATTGAAGAAATTTCATCATCCTGTTGAGGCCCGAGACTTCGAAACGCTTTGCGAAGACGTTTTTGAGTTTGTGCTCCAGGCCAGAAATATTTCGGTGATAAATCCAGGGTGTGGCCGAATTGGTCTTTATGGGAAGAGCGGAGATAGTCAGCATGGTATCGATATACGAGATCCGGCAACGCTCTCCGTGGCTCAATGTAAAAAACAGCGCGTGATAAGCTGCAAAATGCTTGAGGCTGAACTTGAGAAGCTTAAAGGGTACAAAGGGGGAGTTTCGCATTACTTCTTCATGGTCAGTGAGGATTTTGTAGGAAAAACATTAATAGAATGGATAGAAAAGCAGAATGCTTTGAATATTAAAAGGCGGCGTGATTCGTTTAAAAATGCCTGCGAGCCTGCGGTGGCAATGCCGGAACTTCATATAGTCGGTTGGAATGAGATAAGGGGCTACCTTGCTCAAAGCACCCATTTGCTATGGAAATGGGGGTTTCAGGTTCCCCCAGGCTGCGACTTTTCCTTCAGCCCTGCTGAGTTACGCGGCCTTGCTGAGGTAATTGAAAGCCTTGAGAAGCCTGTCGATCTCGCCAATTTTTCTCCGAACCATGAGACTGTCGATGCGATTCAGTCACTCATATCTAAAGCAGATTTAGTTGAAATAAAAAAGCTGGGTCGGCAGGAAATCGTCGACGCTAGCGTTGTCGACTGGCTGCGTAAATTTGTTGAAGAGTTGCGGAAGGTTTTTCAAGTAGGTCAAAAGTTCGATGAGGCAATGCGGAAAGTAAAAAGCAGGGACTTGGTTGTGTCCAAAGAGGGCTATTTACAACTAAATGAATTGATGCTCAATAAGGCTCGCTTGTCGGCTTATCCAGTTCTTAGAGGGTTGTATTTCAACTCCAAACGTCTTTTGAGGGTATTGTCCGAAGACGGAATCTCGTTGCTAGAGCCTGAGGAAATCGAAGGGTCGGAGGGAGTGGTTGATGTCGAAGGATATTCTAAGCTTCGGTTCAATTTTACGAAAAAAGGCCGCTATTATGGAGTCTATTATACCAACCCCAAAATAATGGTTGAGTTGGCCTCCAAGGTTTCAAAAGGTTTGAGGGGGATTAAGCCTTATATCAAATGCTCTGAGGCTAATGTTTGATTGGTTTGGCTGCTCTGCATCGTGCGATGCTGGAGTTTATTGTATGTTTGCCTGTAGCCGTGATTTACTGATATCATCAACAGCTCAGTCTATCACCCAGTAGCCTTCATTTCTCTTTTTCATACCTGCGCGCTGGTCAGGCTTGTGACGATGTCTCACTATGTAAAATAGGTCGCGAAAAACCTTGGACACCTCCGCAACATAAAAATGGCCGAGTCCAAACATATCCTTGCCTGCGCTTGATACATCAATTGTGGATAGAAGCTCCATGACCAAAGGTGGATTGGCGCCACCTGCTCTGGGGTAACTATGCACAGTTTTGGATGCAGCGATCGCACGATCCTTGCGCGAAGCATACAATGTCACTTATTCATATGTACTAAAGACCTTGCCGATTTGCTTGAATCGGTGGGCATCCACATCAGGCGCAGGCAGGATAATCCAACTTGGGGTTGCGTTTGGCTTGTTTTCCCAGTTCTCCAATACTGACAGTAGCGCTCGGTTTCCCATGCTAAGCAAGTACGGTGATTACCTGATTTGCTTCCAGCTTCCCGCGCTGTAGGCACAAGCCTAAAGAGCAGGCAGAGGGGAAGAGGGGGGCTATCCTACGATTGCGCCGCGCCCTTGGAGGCTGACCGGGAAGCAGCATTGCTGCGCCCCGGTCACAGCAGCTTGCTAGACCGGCGCTGTTAGATCATTGTGAGACCAGACGTAGTTTACTCCGTAGCCGTTGGAGTATTGCTCTGCTAAGGCCAGCAGATAGAACGCGGCGACCAGCTCTGGGGCTGGGTCGACTTTGTGAATGACGATGTCTTGAGCGTAGCGAACCAAGAATCCAGTGAGGATATCCGCTGCTTGGATGCCGAGAGATTCTTCCGAGCGTCCGATGGACATTTCTGCCTGCTCTAGGAACCGATAGTTTGTTGTTGGTGAAACCTCTCGCGTGACGGTGGCGCTTTCTGCTGCTTCCTTGGCCGAAAACAGGATGTCGTCGAACTGCGTCTGTACGTCGTGGACGATCTTTACCCGCTCGATATTCCCATCATGTGCATAGTTGATGCGGGCGTAGATGTTGGTGAGCGAGGAGTAGTTCGGAAGGATCCAGACCTCCTTACCTTTCTTTCCTGTGTCCGGAAGTGGTAGGAAACGCCGAACGGCCTCGGTTTCGCTGGGCTCTTGGGTGAGCATGATCTGGAAATCTTCCATCGCCGTGGTCACGGATGTCACGAGTGATCGGTGCAGCTCAGTCGAACCAGAATGGGCGAACCGGAGCAAGGTCTCGAAAGCCATTAGGAGGCCTTCCTTGCTCTGGCTATTGCAGGCGTCAAAGTAGCTTTTAAAAACTTCGTTAGGCGCATGTTTTGTCAAGAATTGGGAGAACACATTCCGGATGAAATTGAGCTTTTGGCTTTCGCCGCCTCGGAAGTAGGGAGGGCATACTAGGTAGAAGACTAAGTTGGTAGCGATGAAGTACTTCTTCTCTGTCAGCTCAACGAAGAAAGGAATTTTCTTGTCCTTGATGAGCTTCACAAGATCTAGGATGAACTTGGGTTTCCCCTTGTAAATTTTGGTTGACTTGAGATCGTTGGTCTGGATCCGATGTTTTGCCTTTAACTCGGTGATATCATTGTTGAACTCGACCATGTTCCTGACACCTAGGCACCCCAGGCCAAAATAAGGTTGGCCTCCGAAGCTCAAACTCTCCCCACCAAGGGTCAGGTCGCCCGTATTTCCGGACTCGTCAATAAAATAGGTGATTTCTGCTACATCTTGTCTGCCTTGATCCGGCATAATCTGCTCGCTCCCAGCGCTTTGATGATTGATCTGCAAATCCGATGCCGATGAGGTCATGGTGTCACGCTGCATGCCTAGCATTCGGCCATCACGGTTAAGCGCTCAATTGGGGCGATCACGGCGATCTCAAGCTTTGTCCCTCAGAACTGACAGCCATGTACCCAAGACATCTGACGATCCGGGTTACATCGAGAAGCTGATCGCATCGGGTGAGAAGCGCATTCGGGAGATGTAGTACCTCACGCGCATTCTCGTTTACCCACGTTGGTTGCGAGAGGAAGGCTTGTCTCCCAGTGCGCTCAAGCTTTTTTGCCGAGACATTCTTTTTGGACGACCACGGCTCGCAAAAGGCCTTCAGGTTCGTCCCGCACCCTCCAAAGTTATGCTCTCGCCAACTGCGTGAAGATGTCCTGATAGATGTCGCTATCCGCTAGAGCGAACAGGAGCATCTCCACCTCGTGAATATGCTCAGTGTCATCCCAGAGAAGCGTGCTCACGTTACGCACGAGCGTCAGGTATTGTAGGTAGGCCTGGTTATCTGGAATGAAGTGCGCTTGCTTCAGTCGCTTTGGATCACTGCTCTCGCCACTTTCTAGGCGCTTAGTCAGGAGCAGGGTATTGATATCCAGTATCCTCAGACGAGTGTTGCGACCCTCTGGCATCGGGAAAATTGGATGCTCAGCGCCGTTCATGTAGTTGATCGCGTTCAGCGAGTACGCCACGCGAGCATCATAAATGCAGGCCCAGTCGGGGCACACAACCGATGCCCACTTTGACCAGCTGCTGATTCGCGCGAACGGGGGAGTGAACGTGACTGGCGCTACCGGGCTGCCTGCGTGCTGGCTGAATAGACTGAGCGTCTCGTCGACTCTGGAGAATCGTTTGATGCCGCCCCAGTCTCGGATGAAGTAGGTTGCGATCACCCCATGCTGATGTGTATTCGTGCTAGCCTGGGCGCGCAGATGGTTTTTGAGCTCTAGCGTTTTCTCAAACCAGTTGGCGCCCGTGAATTCGATAGCGAATTTTTCCGCAGCTAAAGCCTCGTCGAACTTCCAGTCATACAAAAACGGCAAGCGATCTTTTTTCTCTTCCAGATACTGCGCTACAGCTTTATCCATGGCTGATACTCGCAAAGGGGGGGGCAGCCTGAGCCCGCAGGGCTCAGGCCTTCACGTTAGGCGGTTTCGCTTTCTACTTCGACCAGTTTGAACCGTACGCCGTCGCCGGTTCGCACGATCTCTAGCCCATCAAGACGTCCCGCAACGCGGTTTGGGAAGCGCGGGGTGCCGGCGAAGTCGATGTCCATGTGATAGATGAAAAGATCGCCCTGCAGCTCACCAAGGACGTTCTCTCGCTCATAGTAAACGTTACCGATGAAATGGCCTGGGCTGGACTCGTCCAGGGTGCTGACGAGGTTGTAGCGGGTACCTGCCTTTAGCATGCGAAGATCCTTACGAAAGAAAAAAGCAGCCGACCAAGCCGGCCTAAGTGTCGACCGCGTAGCATGCCAGAGCACCTTGCGCCGGTCACTAGATCGGATGGGCAATCTGCAGCTTGAAGTGCTGGAGGGGGCGGTACGGTATTGTCCTGCCAGGATGAAAGGCGAGGACAGCCGGGCTGGCGGGATGAGATTGGCATAAGCCATTTGTCCGCCCAGGGGGCTTACTTGCCCCGCCAGCCAGTCGCTAGCGCTAAGACGCCTTGGAAGGCGGCTCATTTGGCACGCTGGCCTGTCCTGACGTCAGCCACAATTTTATTGAAACGATGAACCAATCGGGCAGGCTTCTAGGCGTGGAGTACAAATGTATCCTTTGCTTGACGAGGCTCTAATTCGCCTACAAGGCACGGGCTGTGTGACGCTTCATACGCATATCTTTTCCCATCGCGGGAGCCTTTACCGAGCGGTATCAAAATGATATCAATAGATTTTCACATCCAGGAAGGGTATGCACATGGCACTCAGTGACAAAGCAGCAGCGAGCTCTGCGATCGCTACAGGGGCAGCGGCAGGCGTAGCTAATGCCTCGTTGGTCTACGGAGGTGCGGTTGCAGCAGCCAATGCTGCCGGGCTCAGTGGTGCAGCGGCTACCAGTTCTGCGTTAGCAGCACTGGGTGGAGGTGCCGTAGCGGCGGGTGGTGGCGGGATGGCGGCTGGGGTCATGGCTGTAGCCACAGCTGCTGCATGGCCTGCTGCTGCAGTGGCTGTGGCTGGCTACGGTGGCTATCGTCTGTATAAGTGGCTTCGATAGCATCAACCCTTGGCAACCTGGTTGAAAAGGTTGGTCTGACTTGCTGCTTCTAGCTCGAAGCCGCCGCCCGGTCTCGCCCAAGAGACCGATCGGTGGGATTGGTGGGCTTGTCTTGTGGTTGGAGCCGTTTGCATGCATCACGCAGCTTCTTCGGCTTCTCCATCAGGAGGCCCACCCGCCGCAATGTCCTTCGGCAGTTCAAGGTGTTTGACAAAGCCTCGAATAGTTTGAGCGGGCGACTCAATGAGGTCAAAGGTTTTGCCCTTGTGCACCATCATGATCACCCGAGCCATATCGATGTAATACTTGTAGGTCGTCTCGATGTCCTCATGCCCAAGCTGCTGGATGATGGCCTGTGACGTGGCTGCATACAGCACTTCCATAGGTTCGGTAAGCAACCGGTCGCCAAAGGTTTCGATAATGTGTTGTGTCGGCCACCAGTGTCTGTTTTGATAGAATGTGAGATGGCTTCGAAATGGTCTGCCTTCCTTCAGAAGTTTTGCTTTTGCGTCATTGGTGCGTGAGGAAATCAATGACTCACTGACAGGCTTGCCATTTTTATTGAGGAAAAGAATGCTCGGTGGGCAATCATGTCCGTACCTTTTTTTGTAGAGCTTTTTACGAATCGAATAGTAGGGGGTAATGTAGTTATCTTCCAGGGCTTTCAGATCGTCCATGTTAATGGTGATCTGCCGATCTTTATTCCCTTTGCTATCGATGACTTCGTATTTCGTGGTTGGGCCCGTATGATCCATTTCAGAATATGGCATTATATGAATGTTCTTACCGTTTCCATACAGTGGAAACTTCACAAGATCCATGGGGCGCATCGCCGTCCCTAGTCCCAAATTGAATAGAACTGCATAAACGGGGTCAGGGTAAGCGCCGAGCAGTAACTCGATTTCCTGATCAGTGATGAGGAAATTGGATTTTCGCTGGCGACTTTTCTTTTCCAGAACCCTGATGTTGTCACTATCGATCTTCATGCGACTTCGGGTTTGAATGTAATTCAACATTCTTGTGCTGCGAAAATTCGCACGCCAGGTTTTGAATAACACATCGACATTGGTCAGAAAGCCCCTGTTATTCAGCCAGTCAAAAAATGTCAATAGAATCTTGGCGTCTTCAAAAGTTGTTTCCAGGCTTGGGCCCAGAGATTGCCTCTGAATCCGCTCCACCTGACGCTGAACTTGCCAGCGCATGATGTCGCGATTGTCTGCAAGCATATGGTATACGCCAAGTTCCTGCCCCTTGAACTTCGGCTGAGTCGAGAGGAAGCGGTAAAACATGGATATGATTGACGCATATCGATTTGAGGTTCTCAGCGAGCTACGTGTTCTTTGGTAAAGAAAAATATTTGGATGGCTGAGAAGAATTTTTTGACCACGCTGCTCGGCAATTAAAATGGTGTGAGTTACCTCTTTGCAGATTTCCAGGCTGTGATAGGTAATGTCTTTTGTAGTGATTTTTAGCATCTGTGAGTACTCTTCTAGGCCTTGGTCAGTCGCCTTGCTTTATTTTAAAAAATACAACTTCGTCGATGCCCCATTCAATGCTAGGGTTCGTCGCGGTGTCGGCGCCCTTGATTTCAGTTGGGGGGAGTTGGAATTTTTGATAAATAAAGGTGCGCTGCGCTTTTTTCTCATTATCAGAGGCGGAGTAGGGTATGTGGATGCTTCGCTTGAATTCGGTGGGAATTTGTTTAATGAAATTTTGAAATTCGCTGCGACTGAATAGAGGTAGTCTCACGATAATGCTGAGCTCGTTGCGCAAGCTTGTGTAGTTTTCGGCAAAGGTGCTAAACCGCGATATGTATCGGTCGGCAAACATCACTACGTGTACGTCAGGAGTATTTTGATATTTTGAAATTTTGTCGCGAATGGTGCGGATTTCGTTGGACTTGGCTGTTTCGAACGCCTCAAGCGTTGCATTGCGTTTGAAGGACATGCTCAAAGTTTCAATATCGACATTGAATATGAGCTTGTTTTGGTCAGGCAGCGTTCTTCCTAACGCGGTCGCGCCTGCAATGAGACCTCCAGATTGCATTAATTTGAGTTCCAGACTGCTAATCTGCTTCAGCAACTCGGCGTTATGCAGGGTCTGTTTCTCCAGGGCGCTGCGTATCTTGTTGCCTTCGAGAAGCACGACATCGCTGTTCATGAGGGACGTGATGTGCGAGCTCAGGGCCTTGTCCAATGCCCTTTCGTGGGCGACCTGCAGCTTTTCGAGCTTTTTCTCGTACTTGGCTTCAATTTCATTGATCGCGGTCTGCGTTTCGACCTGCTCTCGCAGTGGCGTACCCTCGACTAACTCAACCACGTCACGCCTGCCAGCTATGTAGGGCTTGAGGTCGCCGTAGTAGCGATCCAGCGCCTGCCGGCTAATGCCGGCATCCTTGGCCAGATTGACTAACTTGAGCTTGGCTTTATTGCCCGCCAGGTAATGGTCGACAATCAGCTTGACTAGCAGGGCGCGCCGGTCGGCGACCCATGGTTCAACAGAATCGCCTATGGGCACTCCGCTTGCGCTGGGGGGCGGAGTTGGTTGGGCGGGGATGCTCTTGATTTTAGACATGCTGTACCCCGATCAGCTGGGATGATGAATGTCCAGTCGCGTTCAGGTTGGCCAAGTGCACCTGAATGGAGGCAATCCGGCGCTGCAGTTCATACTCAACGTGGTGGGCGAGCTTGCCATTACCGGCCTGGAGTACCTGGTTATAGAAGGTTTCGTTGTCGACCAACGCTTGCTTGGCCGTTTCGAGCACAATGATTTTCTTGCAATCCAATTGGCAGTTGTTCGGATCTGGCATGATCAAGTCACCCTCGATCTTACGCCCGTGAAGGCAGGGCGGCAGGGTTTCCATCGTGAACTGCTCGCCCGTGAGGCAGTACGTGCCGACGGCAGTACGACGTACGAACAGGGGTTCGCCGCTGGCCAGGATGTGAGAGATGTAGCTCAGCAGCGACAGCTTGAACTGCTTGCCGGCGAACTCGTCAGGACGCTTGAAGATCTGGCTGTAGATGCGTTTGGCTGCGTCGCCGGAGTGCGCGCCAAGGCGAATGCCGGCAACGATCTCGTGGAACTCCCGCGTATAGCTCTGCTCGATCGCGATCGCCACCGTGCGCACCATCAGTGGGTTGCGAGCGATGTAGCGCAGCGTCATGGCGTAGCTGTGGTGCCCGAACAGTGCGCGGATGATGTCGATGTTGCGTTCGTCCCGGTTGATCAGGATCTCGGCGATGGTCTTGCGGAAGCGGTGGCAGTGCAGGCGCTCGATTGGGAGCGCTTCCTTCAACTGAAGGATGATGTAGTTGATCAGACCTGGGGTCGCTTTTTTGACCTCGCGAACCGAGCGCTGGGCCTGGAACAGCCAACCTTCCCTTTTAAAGGGTTCGATGCTGCGGACGTCTTGGTACTGCCGGATCATGTCACCCAGAAACTTAGGGATCGGGAGCTGATCTTCTTCCCCATGTTTCGGATTTTTGGCGGTCTTGAAGCGCACAATGCGCATCCAGTAATCGCCGTTTGCGTCTTGGGTGAGGTCGTCAAAGTGCATGATCGCAAGCTCTGATTTCCGGGCTCCAGTGATCAGTGCAGTCAAGACGAAGATTGAGTTGCGGATGCCCTCCAGCACGCGGGTATAGCCGTCAAACCAAGTGTATGAATATTGTTGGATGCCATCTTTGACATGATTACGGATCTGCGGTGTCATCACGGTCTTTTCATCGACCGTGATGGTCATCAACCTTTCAATCTCGGTCTGACGAGTGGAGCGCGTCAAGACGCGGTCGGCCAGGTAAGCCACCTCAGTGTCTACAAGGTAGTCCTTGAACGCCTTGAGCTTGGGCATCACACCTTCGAGCCAGAACATCGAGTAGTCCATCAGGGCCTCAAGATCCTCTTCCGAGTAGCTCACCCAGCCGTCCATGGTGCCCTGGAAGCGGCTTTTGACCACTTCTTTGCGGCGTTCAGGGGTGTCGATTTCTTCTAGCTGGATGTCGAGACGCAGTTCTTCTGGTATCAGCTTGTGTTGGGACAGGTTGATCCAAAGTCGGATTGTTTTGAACAGCGAGAAGTAGTGGTTCTTCGATCCGTGATTCTTGGCCGCCTCAAACGCTTTCAGAACCATCGGGGTTGAAACTAGCTGGATGTGCTCGGGGCGCGCTGTGATCTTGTTCGGCTCGAACAGGTATTGCTCAAGGTTCTTGTACTCATTAGCCCATTGTTTTGTGGTAACTGCTGAGCGAATGTAGCTAAAGGGGGAAAATTCAGGAACGACGTGATAGATCAATGCCCGCTTGAGATCATTGGAGCCAGGGAGCTTGCGGTCGAAACGAATATTGTTAGGGAATGCATGCTGGCCGTGGGGAAGGCGCCAGATAGCGTCCGTATAGTTGGAAGCCTCGCAAACAGGGAAATTTCCATTTGCAAGCTCCAGTTTTTTGACAAGCGTGATGGACGGCTCTGCAACCGCAGTGTCGAGCTCCTCGCTTAGCCCTTCAACTTCTTCCAGCTCCGACTCGGCAGAGTCCTCCTCAGCTTCTTGTAGCAGGCGATCTTCTTCGCTGAGCTCGCCATCGTCTTCTGGTTCATCCTCTGGGTTGTCTTCGTTCTTGGGTTTTTGTTTGTTCTTGATTGGCTTCTGGTTTTGCTTCTCCTCCTGGCTAGATTCCTGCAAATCAAGGGTGGCCTGATAGGATTCAGAGCGATGAGGCGTCGTTTCGCTGGCAGCAGCAAGCTGGTGGGCATCTTCGGTGTAACGCAGGTCAAATTGCTCGGTGTTATTAGACATTTTGGGCCTCGCTCTCAAAGATGATTTCCAGCATTTTCAGGTCGCGTGGTAGCAGCGGAGAGTGGTATCGGCGGTAGCGCTCAGCGGCCTCCACATCGTCCTCGTCCCCCCATTCGTCGATGATGTACTGGATGACCTCCCTTTCTTTGGCAAGGCGTGAGCGGAAGCCATCTGCGTTCTCCTCGTTCAAGAGCTCGGACAAATGGGCCTCCCGTTCCATTAGGTAAGGCAGAGAGTCGGCAAACAGACGCAACTGGCTGCAAAAGATGCATTCATGAATGGCGAAGCACTTGCGGCCTGTGCTCACAATGATCTCAGACCCTGTCCAGTCGGGCCTCATCTGGTCGGCGCAGCTCCACAGCGGTTGGGTTTTGCCGGGAATGTGAAAGACTTTGAGGTTGGCCTTCGCGTCAGCCTGCGCTTGCTTACCCAGCAAACCTTTAAATTGTCGCGTTCGTAGCAGCTTGATAACTTCTTCAAGCTCTGAGCGCAGTCGCTTCAGCCGCTCCATGTGCGCCGCACTGGAGTTGTCGTAGAAGATGTCAGTGGTTTCCCGGTCGGCATGGCCCAAGGTCTGGGAGAGCAGGGCGACGGGGTTGAATTTCTTCTTGTACAGGAGCCAGGTTGGCCGGAAGCGGCGGGTCAGCTCAGAGGCTGATGTCAGCCTTTTACCATCGTCGATGACCTCGTACTGCCGCAAGAATTGTTGTACGCCAACACGGAACGTCTTGGGGTGAGCAATTGAGGTATGACGCCCACCCTTTTCCCATTCGCCCCACGGACGAATGCACGCAAACATCGGGTTCATCCGCTCTTCGGTTTGCAGGGCGGGGATGACATCCCACGGATAGTCGGCGAGTGGTGCGGAGAGCTCTTTTGCCATTTCAATCAGCGTGTAGAAGCTCAACGGGTCGCCTTTGCGAGTTGGCAAGCTGATGCGTTTTGGCGACTCGAACGGTTTACCAGCGCCTTGGGAGCGATTTTTCTCCGACCATACAACTTTGATAGCTTCCTCGATCGTACCTGTCAGAATGTGTTCGAAGTCATTTTGGTCAATTGCCAAAGCAGTTTCTTTGTTCCAGCCGCTTTGGAACATCATGAACATCAGGATGGCAGTCATGTCCACAATGTTCGGATAGTAGAGGCTGAGCATTTCATCCATGCCCAGTACGGAATCGGATCTTCCGTCCGCTCGATTTGCAGTTGTAATGCGATGGATGATCATTTTAATCACATCATCGCTGTCATACGGAGCGACAGTTGTCGAGCTTCTTCGATATTCCTTGTATAGCAGGGCTGGGTCGTACGAAAATGGAAAACCATGCACTACGAACGTTTTGATTGTACGTGCGTAATCCAGATTCCAGCGCCCGAAGCCACCGGTATCGAAGGGATCTTCTGTACCAGTAAGGGTGTAGCTATCCTTGTCGCGTTCATAAATGCGTTTGAATTTGTTAATGCAATATCTGTCCTCGGCTAAGGCGCGGATCTCTGGGTCATCAGAACGTAAGAAACGCGCGGCATAGACGGGCCGCCTCGGCTCAGCTTTTCCATTTCGGACAATGAAGCACTGCCATTCGAAAAGCCTTTCCTTTGTTGTCATAGGCTTTACCGTGTCCAATACCTCAGTCGCTGTGTAGGGCAGGGCCGCTTCAACTTCCTCCCGAAACCTGAACTTGGCATAGAGCGTCAACATGTGTTGGCGGAATGCTTTTTCAAAGCTTTCAAAACCATCAGGAGTAAGGGGAGGGCTGCCTTTCTTCCTAGGCATTGGAACGCTTGGGAGTAGGAGTCGTGGAATATTTCCCGTCTCTTCAGCCGTAACTTTTACCGCCGTCTTGAACCGTTCAGCTGTCGCCATCGGGATCTGATTGTCATCCAGGTAATTCATGTAACCCTGAAAGACTTCACTCGTAATATCTACATATTTATTGATGTGTAGCGCTGGTGGGTTTCGATCATTATGCTTCTTGATATAATCAAGCATGTGCTCGATAGAGGAGCGCAAGAGGTAGCCGTTGGAATGCGCCCTGTCTGGAGCGTAGTAGGTAAAAATGAAGTGCAGCTTCTGACACAGGTCAGAGTCTGCATCGTAATGCGGGCTGAGCATGTACCGGCATGGAATCTCTACGTCATTTGATGCAACGACACGAGGGAGAGATTGACCATCGTCAATGAAGGTTGCCGGCGGCTCGATAGGCTCCAACTCTGCTTGTTCAATTTCCGAGGAGTTTAGGTTGGCTTCGATGTGAGAGCTTGGTTTGTTCTCAAAGGCTGTCATTGGTAGTCTTCTTATTCTTGTTGTTATTCTTTGTTATTGTTCTTTTTGGTTGTATTTCTATGTTGAGTGGTGTTGCTGTGCTGGATGGTTTTGTATTGTTGCCACGCTTCTTGAACGACTGTCTGCAAATCGCTCAGAGAACCGTCGTTAGTGATCAACAGGTCATCGAGGGCTCGGGCGATGCCATGCTCGGATGAGTGCGCATTCACCTTCTGGAGATTTGGGCGGACGATGTGCCAGATCTGGCCGTTGTGCGAACGGAGAAAGGCAGCTTCGTTTTCGAAGCGGATATCCTTGAAAATCACCGTCGTGGCGTCCGCAGGGATCTTGCTACGTGGCTTCAAAGGCTCGACAGGGCGTTGGGCGCGTCGGGTGTCGTAGTCGGGGTACAGGTCGTAGGTGTGGCTTTTGAGCAGTTCGATCGCTTCTGCAGGCGACAGGCCCCAAGTGATGTCTTGGGTGGCGAGCAGTCCTGGGTCGGTCAGTTGGTCGAGCGTCAAGTCGAAGATGGCTTGGGCGGCGAGGGTGAACGGAGTGTCCTCAGCTTTTGAATGAGTGGCTTTGGCCGCACCGGTCAACGAGGCGACAGGTGGATTGATTTCGCGTTCTGCTCGGATCAACCAGTGGTCTGGGTTATGATTGCGCATCCATTCGGTACCCACCGTTTGGAAGAACTCTCTAGGCGAGCGGCCCCACAGCTCGATCGTTTGTTCCTTGATGTCGTCGCACCAGGTTTCGTCTTCGCTCAGACCGAACAGAGCCTGGCAACCGAGCTTCAACGGATCAGCGAGAGCATAGGCGGCTACACCCGGGTAGCTCAGCAGCATCGACGCCACGGTGTCTTTTCCTGACCGCGCCAGGGCAGCTAGGCCGATGATCGTTCTCATTTGGTACTCCTTGTTTTCGGCGCCTAGGCCCCGGATTTCATGGCTTGCAGGGCGTTTACGTTTCCAGAAAAGGATTATAACCCTACCGTGTTTACATTTGGTGAAAACCGAAAACAAGACGCCACCTATGCCTATCAAGGGGGTGGCCGTGGCTTGTCTGTCGAGCGTATCGCTGCCCTGGAGCAATTTGTTCAGGGCGACCTGCGCCCGGACCTTACCCTGGTGTTCGACCTGCCGGTCGAAGTAGGCCTTGCCCGCGCCGCCGCCCGCGGTCGCCTGGACCGTTTCGAGCAGGAAGGCCAGGCCTTCTTCGAAGCCGTGCGCCAGGCGTATCTGCAGCGCGCCCAGCGCGAGCCGCAGCGTTACAGCCTGCTGGACGCCGCGCAATCCCTTGAGGCTGTGCAGCGGGCCATTGACGTGCTGCTGCCCCGCATCGTGGAGCGTTGCCGTGGCTGAGGCCTACCCTTGGCAGCAGGCCCTCTGGCAGCAACTGGCCGGCCGAAGCCAACACGCCCATGCCTATCTGTTGCATGGGCCACAGGGTATCGGCAAACGGGCTTTGGCAGAGCGGCTGATGGCCCGTCTGCTGTGTCAGCAGCCTCAAGGGCTGAACGCCTGCGGTGGGTGCAAGTCTTGCCTGCTGCTCAAAGCGGGTAGCCACCCGGACAACTTCGTCCTTGAACCTGAAGAGGCCGATAAGCCGATCAAGGTCGACCAGGTGCGCGAGCTGGTAGCCTTCGTGGTGCAGACGGCCCAGCTGGGCGGGCGCAAGGTCGTCTTGATCGAACCGGTGGAGGCGATGAACGTAAATGCCTCCAACGCACTGCTCAAAAGCCTTGAAGAGCCCTCTGGCGATACCGTGTTGCTGTTGGTCACGCACCAGCCTAGCCGCCTGCTGCCCACCATCAAGAGCCGCTGTCAGCAGGTCGCCTGCCCGCAGCCCGGCGTGGCCCAGAGCCAGGCGTGGCTGGCCGAAGCGTTGCCCGACAGTGACCAGGCCGAACGTGACGAGCTGCTGACGTTGGCGGCCGGTTCGCCATTGATGGCAGTCAGCCTGCAGGCCCAAGGCGTGCGAGAGCAGCGTGCGCTGGTTACCGACGGGGTGAAGAAGCTGCTCAAACAGCAGCAATCGCCCAGTCAGTTGGCCGATGCCTGGAACGGTGTACCATTGTTGTTGCTGTTCGACTGGTTTTGCGATTGGTCGCACCTGATCCTGCGCTACCAGTTGACCCAGGACGAGGAAGGTTTAGGCTTGGCCGATATGCGCAAGGTGGTGCAATACCTGGCGCAGAAGAGCCGCCAGGCCAAGGTGCTCGAGGTGCAGGCGTGGATCCTGGAGCAGCGCCAGAAGGTGCTGGGCAAGGCCAACCTCAACCGTGCCCTGTTGCTAGAGTCGCTGCTGGCTCACTGGCTGCAATTGCCGGGCGCCCGCTGACTTCCCATTTTTCATGTGTGCTGTTATCCCATGCTCGTAGATTCCCATTGCCACCTCGACCGTCTTGACCTGAGCGCCCATCAGGGCTCCCTCGATGCTGCCTTGCAGGCGGCACGTGAACGTGGGGTGGGGCACTTCCTCTGTATCGGTGTCAGTGCCGAGAACGCCGGCGCGGTGAAAGCCCTGAGCGAGCAATATGCCGATGTTGATTGCTCGGTAGGTGTGCACCCGCTGGACCTGGCGCCGGGTGAAACCCCTGCGCTGGAGTGGCTGCTGCGCGAACTGGCTCACCCGCATGTGGTGGCGATTGGCGAAACCGGGCTGGATTATCACTATGAGCCCGAAGCTGCCGAACTGCAGCAGGCCTCGTTCCGCCTGCACCTGGAAGCCTCGCGGCAGACTGGAAAGCCGGTGATCGTACACACCCGGGCGGCACGCGCCGATACCCTGGCGTTGTTACGCGAGGCCAACCTGCCACAGGCCGGCGTGCTGCATTGCTTTACCGAAGACTGGGACATGGCCAGGGCGGCGCTGGATTTGGGGTATTACATTTCCCTGTCTGGCATCGTGACGTTCCGCAATGCCGACGCCCTGCGCGAAGTGGCGCGACAGGTGCCGGTCGATCGGCTGCTGGTGGAAACCGATTCGCCGTACCTGGCGCCGATTCCGCACCGGGGCAAGCCGAATTTGCCGCAGTATGTGCGCGAGGTGGCGGAGTATGTGGCCTCGTTGCGGGGGGCCAGTTATGAGCAACTGGCGGAGCAAACCACGGCGAACTTCAAGCGGTTGTTCCCGTTGGCGCGAGTGCGCTGATCGCTCGAACTTTATCCCCTGGCCAGTCCACCCTGCGGGGTGCGCAAAAAAAACCCGGGTTCTGGGGGGGGAATCCGGGTTAAGACCATTAGGAGTAAAACAAAGGTACGCGGTCCCTGAGCACCTTTATCGGCGCGCCACTTGGGGGGGGATGCGCCGCGCCAACACTTCAAGTATTGGTCAGGTTTGGCGCAGTGCCAGTGCATATTGGTCGTTTTTTAAACAGATTTGGAATACGCCGAGGTTCCATTCCTCCCGCAGCGCATGGCCATATGCATCGTGAAACACAGACATGCTTGGATGATCCGTGCAATTTCCCGCAAGTTAGGCATAATAAACCGCTTCGATTGTCATCCAGTCCTTCCCATGCAGAAAGAACCTCGTAAGGTCCGTGAGTTTCGCCGTCGCGAACAGGAAATCCTCGACACCGCGCTCAAGCTGTTTCTCGAACAGGGTGAAGACAGCGTCACCGTCGAGATGATCGCCGACGCCGTGGGCATCGGCAAAGGCACGATCTACAAGCACTTCAAGTCCAAGGCGGAGATCTACCTGCGCCTGATGCTCGACTATGAGCGTGACCTGAACGCGCTGTTGCACTCGGCCGACGTCGACCGCGACAAGGAAGCCCTGTCGCGTGCCTACTTCGAGTTCCGCATGCGCGACCCGCAACGTTACCGGCTGTTCGACCGCCTGGAAGAAAAGGTGGTCAAGGGCAATCAGGTGCCGGAAATGGTCGAGCAACTGCACAGCATTCGGGCCTCCAACTTTGACCGCCTGACCCAGTTGATCAAAGGCCGCATCAGCGAAGGCAAGCTTGAAGACGTACCGCCCTATTTCCACTACTGCGCCGCCTGGGCACTGGTGCATGGCGCCGTGGCGCTGTACCACTCGCCGTTCTGGAGCAATGTGCTTGAGGATCAGGAAGGCTTCTTCCAGTTCCTGATGGACATTGGCGTGCGCATGGGTAACAAGCGCAAGCGCGACCCGGAACCCTCGAACTGAAGCGCAGCTTCGTTCGCTGCTGGTACCCGGTATGAAGCGGGGGCTTGCAAAAACCTGATTTATGAGTCAGGTTTTGCCAGCCCTCATCATCCATGCCGGAGTCATTCATGATTGTCGATCGTCAAGGCAGGCGTTTCCGCAACCTGCGCGTCAGCCTGACGGCTGCCTGCAATTACGCCTGCACCTACTGCGTACCAGACGGCAAGCGTCTGGTGGCGGCGCAGGACGAATTGTCGGCGGATGCCCTGGCCCGTGGCGTGGCCTACTTGATCGAAGCGGCCGGTATCGAGCGGCTGCGCATCACGGGCGGTGAGCCGCTGGTCAGCCCACGCCTGGATGCCTTTCTGGCCGCTGTGGCCAAACTAAGCCTCGATGATATTTCGTTGACCACCAATGGCCAGCTGTTGGCGCGCAAGTTGCCTCAGTTGCAGGCAGCTGGCATCCGCCGCCTGAATGTTTCACTCGACACCCTTGACCCTCAAGCCTTCCGCCGCATTGCGCGGGGTGGTGACCTGGCCAATGTGCTGGCAGGCATGGAACAGGCCAGTGCGATGGGGATGCGCATCAAGGTGAACATGGTGCCGATGCGCGGGCAGAACCTCGACCAGGTAGTGCCGCTACTGGATTACTGCCTTGAACGCGGCTTTGAGCTTCGCTTCATAGAGCTCATGCGCATGGGCCACCTGGCGCGTGACCGTAATACCTTCCTGCAACAGTTCGTCGGCCTTGACCTACTGCTCTCGCTGATTGGCAGCAGGCACACCTATACCCAGGTCGATGCGCCATTGGATGCCACGGCTTTGCGTTATGAAATACCAGGACGTGGGCACTTCGGCGTCATTGCCAACGAAAGCCTGCCGTTCTGCCGCACCTGCTCGCGTTTGCGCTTGTCCTCGACAGGCTGGTTGCATGGCTGCCTTTCGTCCAGCAATCGCCACTTCGTCGGCGATCTGCTGGATAAGCCACGCCATCAGGCATTGCCGGCCCTGCAGCGCTTGCTGGTCAAGGCCTTGGCTGACAAGCAAGAGCAAGCGTTTTCCGGGGATGTGATGGTGATGAAAGTGATCGGCGGCTGAAGCTGGCGCAAAAGCTGCATCCGCCGGCTATTCGCCGGTTTTTCGTCACCGGCCACTGGAGGAAAGATGCGTAGCCTGGTCTTGCTGCTGGCGCTGATGGCGCTGGGCGGTTGCATGAATGTCAGCGATATGGGCGAGGGCGTTCGTTATCACATGAGCGATGCCGGTCTGCTGGACCACAGTGATACCCGTCGCACCCTGTCGATCCGTCTGCAGCCCGATTCGTTCATCTTTATCGGTCAAGGCGCGTTCGTGCCACCAGGCAAGGGGCCGGTGCCACGGCAGAACGTGGTGGCCGAGCAGGCCTTCAAGAGCTTCGTCGAATATTTCCCGCTGGTGCGCCGCGCCCAAGGCCCGCTGGGCCTGGAAGAAGCCGTTGCCCAGGCGCGTTCGGTAGGTGCGGACTACGTGTTGTACACCCGCTTCGCCCGTACCGACGACCGTATCGGCAATGGCGACGAATGGTATGACGAACAGGCGGTCGACCGCTTGGGTTGGGACAGTGGCGTGGTGCAGATGATGCTGATCGAAACCAATACCCGCTACCTGATCGATACCGCACGCATCAAGAGCCGTGGCGGTTTGTTGACGTTCCACGACAATACCCCCGAGGATTTGCTTGGCGCCCCGATGCGCGAGTACGCTCGTAGCCTTCTGGGCATGAGCGAATGAGGCAGGCGTGATGAGCGATTCCGGCAAGGCCAATGATCTTCTGGCGCAGATCCCCAAGGCCAAGGGATTGCCGCCGGTGCATCTGTGGAACCCGGACTTCTGCGGCGACATCGACATGCGGATCGCTCGCGATGGCACCTGGTACTACCTGGGTACGCCGATCGGGCGCAAACCGATGGTGCGGCTGTTCTCCACCATCATCCGCCGCGATGGCGATGACTACTTCTTGGTTACCCCGGTAGAGAAGGTTGGCATCCGCGTGGATGACGCGCCGTTCGTGGCGGTGGCGCTGGAGGTGCTGGGGGAGGGCGAACAGCAGGTGCTGCGCTTTACCAGCAATGTCGAGGACCAGGTGGATGCTGGGCCGGACAGCCCGCTGCGTGTGGTGATCGACCCGGTGACGCAGGAACCGTCGCCCTATGTGCTGATGCGCAGCAACCTTGAAGCGTTGATTCATCGCAACGTGTTCTACCAGCTGGTGGAGCTGGCGGTGCCGCGTGTGATCGAGGGCGAGGAGTGGTTGGGTGTCTGGAGCCAGTGCGAGTTCTACCCGATTGGCCGTAGTAGCTGAGATCTCTGGGGCTGGAAGGCGCATGTCTTGAGCTTTGTGCCGCCCAGCAGATCGAGCGCCGCACGGGCGGCGCTCGATCCACCAGGCGGAGACATACTTCCGCCGAACAACAAAAAAGCCCCCGGTTGCTTGCGCAACCGGGGGCTTTTCAGTGTTTGGCTCCGCGACCTGGACTCGAACCAGGGACCCAATGATTAACAGTCATTTGCTCTACCGACTGAGCTATCGCGGAATCTGCGCGTATCTTACTGATTGCCAACAGGATGTCAAGCTACCCCTTGGCAAAACAATGAGTTACAGCACTTCCACGATAGCCTTGGTGACCACGTGGATGTTGCTCTGGTTCAGCGCGGCCACTGCGATGCGGCCGGTGTCCAAGGCGTAGATGCCAAAGTCGTTCTTCAGGCGGGCAACCTGTTCAACGGTCAGGCCCGAGTAGGAGAACATGCCAACCTGACGGCCAACGAAGCTGAAATCGCGGTTGGCGCCATACTCGGCCAGCAGCGAAACCATCTGCTTGCGCATGCCGTGGATACGCTCGCGCATTTCGGCCAGTTCGGTTTCCCACATCTGGCGCAGTTCGGCGCTGTTCAGCACGGTGGCCACGATGGTGGCGCCGTGGGTTGGCGGGTTGGAGTAGGTGGTGCGGATCACGCGCTTGACCTGCGACAGCACGCGGGTGCTCTCGTCCTTGGACGCGGTGACGATCGACAGTGCACCCACGCGCTCGCCGTACAGCGAGAACGATTTGGAGAACGAGCTGGAAACGAAGAACTCCAGGCCCGACTCGGCGAACAGGCGCACGGCAAAGGCGTCTTCGGCGATGCCGTCACCAAAGCCCTGGTAGGCCATGTCGAGGAACGGTACGTGGCCTTTGGCCTTGACCACTTCCAGGACGTTTTTCCAGTCATCCAGGCTCAGGTCGACGCCGGTCGGGTTGTGGCAGCAGGCGTGCAGCACCACGATCGAGCCGGATGGCAGGTTGTTCAGGTCTTCGAGCATGCCGGCGCGGTTGACGTCGTGGGTCGGCGCGTCGTAATAGCGGTAGTTCTGCACCGGGAAGCCGGCCGATTCGAACAGGGCGCGGTGGTTTTCCCAGCTTGGGTCGCTGATGGCAACCACGGCGTTCGGCGAGATACGCTTGAGGAAATCGGCGCCAATCTTCAGTGCGCCGGTACCGCCGACGGCCTGCACGGTAACCACGCGGCCAGCGGCCAGCAGTGGCGACTCGGCGCCGAAGATCAGTTTTTGCACAGCCTGGTCGTAGGTGGCGATACCGTCGATCGGCAGGTAGCCGCGCGAGGCGTGCTGGGCGGCACGCTGGGTCTCGGCTTCGATCACGGCGCGCAGCAGCGGAATGCGGCCTTCCTCATTGCAGTACACGCCTACGCCCAGGTTGACCTTGTCGGTACGTGGGTCGGCGTTGAATGCTTCGTTGAGGCCCAGAATAGGGTCGCGGGGTGCCAGCTCGACAGCGGAAAACAGGCTCATTGTTACCTTGGCTCTGATTGGAGAGTGATAGGACGTACACCCTCCAGCCGAATGCACTGAAGCGGTGCACAAACGGGGAGTCAGTATAGTGATACCGACCGGTCACTGCGACACTCTGGCACAGCTTTTCCGGCTATTTGCGCAAATATTTTTCGACCATTGGTCGAATTGCCGGGTCCACCGTTACACGCGCTCACAGCTACGCCTTGAAAGAGCCCCCGGGCGGGCGCATTTGGGTATAGACTACTGGCTAAATTTACAGTTGCTGCAGCACCGCGAGGTCCGTCATGTCCGAGTTCCAGCTCGTCACCCGTTTCCAGCCGGCCGGCGACCAGCCCGAGGCCATTCGCCAGATGGTCGAAGGCATCGAGGCGGGGCTGTCGCACCAGACGTTGCTCGGGGTGACCGGGTCGGGCAAGACCTTCAGCATTGCCAATGTCATCCAGCAGGTGCAGCGCCCGACCTTGGTGCTGGCGCCGAACAAGACCCTGGCCGCGCAGCTGTACGGCGAATTCAAGGCGTTTTTCCCCAACAATGCGGTGGAGTATTTCGTTTCCTACTACGACTACTACCAGCCGGAAGCCTATGTGCCGTCTTCGGACACCTTCATCGAGAAGGACGCCTCGATCAACGACCATATCGAGCAGATGCGCCTGTCGGCGACCAAGGCGCTGCTGGAGCGGCGCGATGCGATCATCGTGACCACTGTTTCGTGCATTTATGGTTTGGGTAGCCCCGAGTCCTACCTGAAAATGGTCCTGCACGTAGACCGTGGTGACAAGCTCGACCAGCGCGCATTGCTGCGCCGTCTGGCGGACCTGCAATACACCCGCAACGAAATGGACTTTGCCCGCGCCACGTTCCGCGTGCGCGGTGATGTGATCGACATTTTCCCGGCGGAATCGGACCTTGAAGCCATCCGTATCGAGCTGTTCGATGACGAGGTGGAAAATATCGCCGCCTTTGACCCGCTCACCGGCGAGGTCTTCCGCAAGCTGCCGCGTTTTACCTTCTACCCCAAGAGCCACTACGTCACGCCGCGGGAAACCCTGCTGGAGGCGGTGGAGGGTATCAAGGAAGAGTTGAAAGAACGCCTGGAGTACCTGCACAAGGCCAACAAGCTGGTGGAGGCGCAGCGTCTGGAGCAGCGCACCCGCTTCGACCTGGAGATGATCCTGGAGCTGGGCTACTGCAACGGCATCGAGAACTACTCGCGCTACCTGTCTGGCCGCCCGGCCGGCGCGCCGCCGCCCACCTTGTACGACTATCTGCCGCCGGATGCGCTGCTGGTGATCGACGAATCCCACGTGAGTGTGCCGCAGGTCGGCGCCATGTACAAAGGCGACCGCTCGCGCAAGGAAACCCTGGTCGAATATGGCTTCCGTATGCCCTCGGCGCTGGACAACCGCCCCATGCGTTTCGATGAATGGGAGGACGTCAGCCCGCAAACCATCTTTGTGTCCGCTACCCCTGGCCCCTACGAGGCTGAGCACGCCGGACGCGTGGTGGAGCAGGTGGTGCGCCCGACCGGCCTCGTCGACCCGCAGGTCGAGGTGCGCCCGGCACTGACCCAGGTGGATGACCTGTTGTCGGAAATCCGCAAGCGTGTGGCCCTGAGCGAGCGGGTGCTGGCCACCACGCTGACCAAGCGCATGGCCGAAGACCTGACCGACTACCTGGCCGACCATGACGTGCGGGTGCGCTACCTGCACTCGGACATCGACACCGTGGAGCGGGTGGAAATCATCCGCGACCTGCGGCTGGGTACTTTCGATGTGCTGGTCGGTATCAACCTGCTGCGTGAGGGCCTGGACATGCCGGAGGTGTCGCTGGTGGCGATCCTCGATGCCGACAAGGAAGGGTTCCTGCGTTCCGAGCGCTCACTGATCCAGACCATTGGGCGTGCTGCGCGAAACCTGAATGGCCGGGCAATCCTTTACGCTGATAACGTCACGGGCTCGATGCAGCGAGCGATAGACGAAACCGAGCGCCGCCGCGAGAAGCAAATCGCGTTCAACGAAGCCAACGGCATTGTGCCCAAGGGCGTGGTCAAAGACATTACCGACATCATGGAAGGTGCCACCGTCCCGGGCGCACGCAGCAAGAAACGCAAGGGCATGGCCAAGGCGGCTGAGGAGAGCGCCCGTTATGAAGCCGAACTGCGCACACCGGGCGAGATCACCAAGCGTATCAAGCAACTGGAAGAGAAGATGATGCAGTTTGCCCGCGATCTGGAGTTCGAGGCGGCGGCGCAGTTGCGCGATGAAATTGCTCAGCTGCGCGAGCGGTTGATTACCAGCTGATTTTCTATCAACTGTACTGGCCTCTTCGCGGGTTTACCCGCGAAGAGGCCAGTACAGGCAACAACTAAATCAATGGGCCTCCCCAGCCTTCAACCCCGCCGGCAACTTCCGGGTCAGCAACACCGCCACCATGCTCACCGCCAACCCGATCCCGACAAAGTGGAACGCATCGTTGTATGCCATGATCAACGCCTGCTGGTGGGTAATCTCGCTCAGCTTCCCCAGCGCCGCATTGTCATTCCCCAGCCTTTCGGCCAGTTGCGCCAGCCGCTCTGCCACCTGCGGGTTGCTCGGCACTACCGCCTCCCGCAGGTAATCGAAGTACACCTTGGTCCGCGCATCCAGCAGGGTGGCCAGCAAGGCGATACCAATCGCTCCGCCCAGATTGCGCAGGATATTGAACAGGCTCGAAGCCGACCCGGCATCCTGCGGCTGGATGTAGGCCGTGGCAATCAGCGAAATGGTCACCATGATCATCGGTTGGCCCAAGGCGCGGATGATCTGGATATGGTTGAACTGCGGCCCGGCAAAATCCGGGTTGAGCACCCCCGAGCCGAAACTGGCCGCACCGAACAGGCAGAACCCCAGCGCGCACAGCACCTTGGGTGACACCACCTTCATCAATTGCGGCACCAGCGGAATCAGGAACAGCTGCGGTACGCCCATCCACATGATCACTTCACCAATCTGCAAGGCGTTGTAGCCCTGCACCTGCGCCAGGTACAGCGGCAACAGGTAGATCGACCCGTACAGCCCCACGCCCATGCCCAGGCTGGCAATGCTCGACAGGCCGAAATTGCGGTTGCCCAGGATGCGCAGGTTGATCAGCGGGTGTGGCTTGGAAAACTGCAGGATGACGAAGGTGATCAGGCTGACCAGGGCGATGCTGCCCAGGCCCACGATAAGGTGCGATTCCAGCCAGTCCTTGCGGTGGCCTTCCTCCAGAAACACCTGTAGGCAACCCAGCCCCAGGCCCAGGGTGACGATGCCGGCGTAATCGGTGCTTTTCAGCAGTTCCCAGTGCGCTTCCTTCTTTT
Source organism: Pseudomonas sp. yb_9 (assembly GCF_043103635.1). Lineage (NCBI taxonomy): Bacteria > Pseudomonadati > Pseudomonadota > Gammaproteobacteria > Pseudomonadales > Pseudomonadaceae > Pseudomonas > Pseudomonas sp. yb_9. The sequence continues at coordinate 241,221 of NZ_JBICKA010000006.1, forward strand.
CCAGCCCGTACAGCAGGCCGGCGATCATCACCAGCCCCGGTGGGATGTTGATGTAGAAGATGTACTCCCAGCCCCAGTTTTCAGTCAGCCAACCACCCAGCGTGGGGCCGATGGAGGGGGCGAAGGTGGCCGTCATGGCAAACATGGCCATGCCTTTGGCGCGGTGGTGCTCAGGCAGTTTGATCAGGGTCAGGGTGAAGGCCAGTGGGATCAGCGCGCCGCCAGTAAAGCCTTGCAGGGCCCGGAACAGGATCATGCTCTCCAGGTTCCAGGCCATCGAGCACAGCAGTGACGACAGCAGGAAGCCTGCGGATACCCACACCGCCAGGCGACGGGCGGACAATAGCTGCACCAGCCAGGCGGTCAGCGGGATCATGATGATTTCCGCCACCAGGTAGGAGGTGGAAATCCATGACCCTTCTTCCAGCGTGGCCGACAGTGCCCCCTGGATGTCTTTGAGCGACGAGTTGGTGATCTGGATGTCGAGCACCGCCATGAAGGCGCCGAGCATCACGCTCATCACTGCGATCCAGTCGCGTCGGGTGGGCTCGGCTGTAGGCCTGAGCAGTTGATCACCGGCCATCGTGGCCTTCGTTTTCGCTGCGCAGGTCGACGGTGGCGGTTACCGACATGCCGGGGCGGATGCGCCCGTGCAGTGGGTTGTCGGCGCGGAAGGTGAGTTTTACCGGGATGCGCTGCACCACCTTGGTGAAGTTGCCGGTGGCGTTGTCGGGCGGCAGCAGGCTGAATTGCGCGCCCGACGCGGCGAACAGGCTGTCGACCCGGCCTTCGATGGGCGTGTCGGGTAGCTGTCGAACAGCAGTTCAGCGCGCTGGCCGGGCTGCATGTGGCCAATCTGCGTTTCCTTGAAGTTGGCCTGCACCCAGATGTCTTCGTCTGGCACGATCGACAGCAGGTAGGCGCCGGCCTGCACCACCTGCCCATTGCGCGCATTGCGCTGGCCGATGGTGCCGCTGATCGGTGCGCGGATCTCGCAGCGGGTCAGGTTCAGCTCAGCCTGGGCCAGGTCGGCGCGGGCATTGGCGATTTGCGCATCGAGGCGTTTGAGGTCGGCGTTCAGCGCGTTGACTTGCTGGCGCTGGCTTTGCAGGTCGGCGCGGGCCTTGTCGACCTGGGAGCCGGCGACGTGGCTGTCTGCCGACAGGGTGGTGACCCGTTCTTCGGATACAAAGCCAGGCTTGCGCAGCTTCTCGGCGCGGCTCAGGTCCAGCCGTGAACGGTCGAAAGTGGCCTGGTTGGCCGCCACCTGGGCCTGGCCGGCAGCAATCAGGCTGCCTTGCTGGGTCAGGCGGCTTTGCGCCTGTGCGTACTCGGCTTCGCGGGTGGCGAGGGCGGCGTGGGCGCGCTCAACCGCCAGCTCGAAGTCGTCGGCTTCCAGGCGCACCAGCAGGTCGCCCTTGTTGACGTGCTGGTTGTCCTCGACCGGCACCGTGTCGATGCGGGCGCCCAGCTGGCTGGAAATGCGCGTGATTTCGCCCTGCACGTAGGCGTTGTCAGTGCTCTCGTAGAAGCGGCCTTTGAAGTACCAGTGGGCCAGGAAGGCGAGGGCGATGAGGGCCACGAGGGTGAAAAAGACCAGCAGGCGGCGTTTGAGTTGGGCGGGCATGGGGACTATCGTTCCAGAAATGTAAATAAATTTAACAGCGCCACAGGGTCTGTCGACAAGTGACGTTCGCGCCATTGCTGGAGCCCGGTGCCTGCCTCCTGCTAACATCCCGCCTTTGTTTCATCTTTCGTTCGAGACCTTCCATGACCACCGTACGCACGCGTATCGCGCCATCGCCTACCGGCGACCCCCATGTCGGCACTGCCTACATCGCCCTGTTCAACTACTGCTTTGCCAAGCAGCACGGCGGTGAGTTCATCCTGCGCATCGAAGACACCGACCAGCTGCGCTCCACGCGCGAGTCGGAACAGCAGATCTTCGACGCCCTGCGCTGGCTCGGCATCGAATGGAACGAAGGCCCGGACGTCGGCGGCCCGCACGGCCCGTACCGGCAGAGCGAGCGTGGCGAGATCTACGCCAAGTACGCCAAGGAACTGGTCGACGCCGGTCACGCCTTCTACTGCTTCTGTACCGCTGAAGAGCTGGACCAGATGCGTGCCGAGCAGCAAGCCCGTGGCGAGACCCCGCGCTACGACGGTCGCGCACTGCTGCTGAGCGCCGAGGAAGTAGAGCGCCGCCTGGCCGCTGGCGAGCCGCATGTGATCCGCATGAAGGTGCCGAGCGAAGGCATGTGCGTGGTCCCGGACATGCTGCGCGGCGATGTTGAAATCCCGTGGGACCGTATGGACATGCAGGTGCTGATGAAGAACGACGGCCTGCCGACGTACTTCCTGGCCAACGTGGTCGACGACCACCTGATGGGCATCACCCACGTGCTGCGTGGCGAAGAGTGGCTGCCGTCGGCGCCCAAGCTGATCAAGCTGTATGAGTACTTCGGCTGGGAACAGCCAAAGCTGTGCTACATGCCGCTGCTGCGTAACCCGGACAAATCCAAGCTGTCCAAGCGCAAGAACCCGACCTCGGTCACCTTCTACGAGCGCATGGGCTTCATGCCCGAGGCGATGCTCAACTACCTGGGCCGCATGGGCTGGTCGATGCCGGACGAGCGCGAGAAGTTCTCGCTGGCTGAAATGGTCGAACACTTCGACCTGTCGCGCATCTCGCTCGGAGGGCCGATCTTCGACATCGAGAAGCTGTCCTGGCTCAACGGCCAGTGGCTGCGCGAGCTGCCGGTCGAGGAATTCGCGGCACGCCTGCAGAAGTGGGCATTCAACAGCGACTACATGATGAAGATCGCCCCGCACGTGCAGGGCCGCGTCGAAACCTTCAGCCAGGTTGCTCCGCTGGGCGGGTTCTTCTTCGAAGGCGCGCTGAAGCTGGATGCCAAGCTGTTCGAAAGCAAGAAGCTGTCGGCCGACCAGGTGCGTCAGGTGATTCAGCTGATCCTGTGGAAGCTCGAAAGCCTGCGTCAGTGGGAAAAAGAGCGCATCACCGGCTGCATCCAGGCCGTGGTCGAGGCGCTGGAGCTGAAGCTGCGTGACGCCATGCCGCTGATGTTCGCCGCCATCACTGGCCAGGCCAGCTCGGTTTCGGTACTGGATGCCATGGAAATCCTTGGCCCGGACCTGACCCGCTACCGCCTGCGCCAGGCCCTGGACTTGCTGGGTGGCGTGTCGAAGAAAGAAAACAAAGAGTGGGAAAAGCTGCTGGCCTCGATCGCCTGACAGTGTTTCCCAGCCTGTAGCTGAAACCTGTGGGAGCGGGTTCACCCGCGAATACGATGGCGCTTGCACTGCCGCATTCGCGGTTAAACCCGCTCCCACAGGGTTCGATGCCGAGGTTTTGCTCGGGCAGGGCGGTAAGTGATTGTTATCTGTGAAAATTTTTTTGATTATTTTAAAAAATTAGTTTGACAGCCCTGCAATCCGATCTTAATATGCGCCCCGTCCACAGCGATGAACGAAAACGAAACGCCAGCCACCCAGCAAGCGATTCTGTTCAGAGCGACATTGTGGGGCTATAGCTCAGCTGGGAGAGCGCCTGCATGGCATGCAGGAGGTCAGCGGTTCGATCCCGCTTAGCTCCACCAAATTCCGCTTGGCAGTCAAGGCTGTCGAGCAAGACCGGGTCCAGCAACCGGGTCTTGAAGGTAAGAAGGTTCGTCCCCTTCGTCTAGTGGCCTAGGACACCGCCCTTTCACGGCGGTAACAGGGGTTCGAGTCCCCTAGGGGACGCCAGTTTTGCACAAGCGATGTTTCACGATGTCGCTGGGCCGAGAGGCTAGAAATCCGGGGCTATAGCTCAGCTGGGAGAGCGCCTGCATGGCATGCAGGAGGTCAGCGGTTCGATCCCGCTTAGCTCCACCAATTTTGCCGCGGTTCGCGTAAGCGGATCGGCACGAAGGTTACGTCCCCTTCGTCTAGTGGCCTAGGACACCGCCCTTTCACGGCGGTAACAGGGGTTCGAGTCCCCTAGGGGACGCCACTTTTTCCTGCGTTTTGCAGGGCTTAAAAAGGCTCGTCGTATATTGATGAGTCTTTTGTTTCGGGGCTATAGCTCAGCTGGGAGAGCGCCTGCATGGCATGCAGGAGGTCAGCGGTTCGATCCCGCTTAGCTCCACCATTTCTGCCAGGGTTCACGCAAGTGGATCTTCGCGAAGGTTACGTCCCCTTCGTCTAGTGGCCTAGGACACCGCCCTTTCACGGCGGTAACAGGGGTTCGAGTCCCCTAGGGGACGCCATTTTTACCCGCGTTTTGCGGGACCTTTAAGGCTCATTCGATTATTGAATGGGCCTTTTGTTTTTCACTCTCCCGAAAAATTCGCAACCGACAGGCGGCAAGAAATTCTGCTTGCCAAAAAATATGATGAGAATAATATTTTGGTCATCATATTTTGTCCGGCGAATGTTCAGATGAGCGACAAGAAGAGCAAAACCCGCGAACGCATCCTGGAAGCCGCACGCAGTGCGCTGATCCAGCACGGCCCGGCCGAGCCTAGCGTTAGCCAGGTAATGGGCGCCGCAGGCCTGACCGTCGGTGGTTTTTATGCCCACTTCGACAGCAAGGACGAGCTGATGCTAGAGGCGTTCCGCCAGCTGTTGGGTGAGCGCCGCGCCTTGCTCGCCCAGATCGACCCCAGTCTCGATGGTGCGGGGCGGCGTGCGCTGGCCAGTGCCTTCTACCTGTCGCGCAAACACCGGGATGCCGAAGTGCACGCCTGCCCGCTGCCTAATTCGCTGGGCGAGATGCAGCGCTTGCCGGAAGTCTTCCGTGAGGTATTGGCCGAACACATCGAGCTGATGACCGCTGCCATGGTCGATCGCCCCGAGGATGCCGACAAAGCCTTGGCCGATCTGGCGTTGATGGTCGGTGGCCTGGCCCTGGCCCGCGCCCTGGGTACCAGCGAGTTGTCAGACCGTATTCTGCGCGCCGCCAAATCGGCGGTGCTTTAACCCTGGAGCATGGCAATGACTACCCTGAGCTGGATTCGTGGTGTCAATGGCACCCTGGGCCGCCTGGCCCCCGAGCATGTCGCGGGCAAGATGCGCCGTGCCTTCATGACACCGCGCAACTTGCCGCCGCGGGATTGGGAGCTGCCCGTGCTGGCCCGTGCCGAGCGCATTACCCTGCGCTTCGGCTTGTCGGCCCTGCGCTGGGGTAATGGGCCGACCGTGCTGCTGATGCACGGCTGGGAAGGGCGCCCGACCCAGTTTGCTGCGTTGATCGAAACCTTGGTCCAGGCCGGGCACACGGTGGTGTCACTGGAGGGGCCGGGGCATGGGCGTTCGCCTGGCGAGCAGGCCAATGTGGTGCTGTTTGCCCGGGCCCTGCTGGAGGCCGCCGCCGAGCTGCCGCCGCTGCGTGCGGTCATTGGCCATTCCATGGGTGGTGCCAGTGTGTTGCTGGCCTTGCAGATGGGGCTGCGTACAGAGGCTGCTGTCAGCATTGCGGCCCCGGCACGGCTGTTGGGTGTGTTGCGTGGTTTTGCCCATCGCCTGGGGCTGCCAGCACGGGCGCGGGCGGCGTTCATTCGGCAGATTGAGCGAGATGTGGGCATGCAGATTGCGCGGTTGGATGTGACGGGTTATCAGCTGGAACTGCCGGGGTTGGTGGTGCATGCCGCTGATGACGCCTTGGTGGCTGCCGATGAGGCTCAGGTTATCCATAAAGCGTGGTTCGACAGCCGCCTGATGCTGCTGGAGGCGGGTGGGCATCAGCGTGTACTGTCCGACCCGCGGCTGGGTGAGGCAGTGCTCGAATTGCTCGCCCGCGCTGCTGCACCGGCGCGTCAAAGCGCCTGACGGGCAGCAGGGCTGGACATTCCCTCACCGGTCACGGCTAAATTCACTTTTTCCGCCAAGGAAGCGAACATGAGCTGGGACCTGGCAACACCCTTCGTCATCGACCTGCGTGTCGGCAGCGAGGATATTGATGGCCTCGGCCACGCCAATAACGCGGTGTACGTCACCTGGCTGGAGCGCTGCGCCTGGCGCCACTCCCAGCGCCTGGGCCTGGACCTGGCCGAATACCGTCGGCTAGACCGCGCCATGGCGGTAGTGCGTCACGAAATCGACTACCTGGCCGCTGCCTACGAGGACGATGAACTGCAACTGGCCACCTGGATCATCGATTGGGACCAGCGCCTGCGCATGACCCGCCGTTTCCAGCTCAAGCGCCCGCGTGACGGCGTGACCTTGCTGCGTGCGCAAACCACCTTCGCCTGCATCGAGCTGTCCAGCGGTAAGCCCAAACGCATGCCGGCAGAATTCCTTGACGGTTACGGCCCGGCGCTGATCGGCGCCTGAAACCCCGGCAATTTTTGTTAGACTGCCGGCTTTTTCCGCCGAGACCCCGACATGCAAATTGCCCTGGCCCCCATGGAGGGGCTGGTCGACAACATCCTGCGCGACGTACTGACCCGCGTGGGCGGCATCGACTGGTGCGTCACCGAGTTCATTCGTGTGTGCGACCGCCTGCTGCCGCCTTCTTCGTTCGACAAGCTGGCGCCCGAGCTGCGCCAGGGCGCGCGCACGGCTGCCGGGGTGCCCATGCGTGTGCAGTTGCTGGGTTCGGACCCGGTATGTCTGGCGGAAAACGCCGCGCTGGCCTGCGAGCTGGGCGCGCCGGTGATCGACCTGAACTTTGGCTGCCCGGCCAAGACCGTGAACAAGTCGCGGGGTGGTGCCGTGCTGCTCAAAGAGCCGGAACTGCTGCACGCCATCGTGCGCGAAGTGCGCCGTGCCGTGCCGGCAGATATCCCGGTGACCTCGAAGATGCGCCTGGGCTTCGACAGCCCTGATGGTGCACTGGAGTGTGCCACGGCGCTGGCCGAAGGCGGCTCGGCGCACCTGGTGGTGCATGCACGGACCAAGGTCGAAGGCTACAAACCGCCGGCGCACTGGGAGTGGGTGGCGCGGGTGCAGGATGTGGTGAAGGTGCCGGTGTTCGCCAATGGCGAGATCTGGACTGTCGACGACTGGCGACGTTGCCGGGAGGTCAGTGGGGCCGAAGACATCATGCTGGGCCGTGGGCTGGTGTCGCGACCCGACCTGGGATTGCAGATTGCGGCCGCGCGTGACGGGCGCGACTATCAGCCGATGAGCTGGAACGATTTGCTGCCGTTGCTGCGTGAGTTCTGGCGCCAGGCTCAGCACAAGCTGTCGCCGCGCTATGCGCCGGGGCGGATGAAGCAGTGGATGGCGATGCTGACGCGCAGTTATCCCGAGGCGGTGGTGCTGTTTGCCGAGCTGCGGCGGGAGGATGATTGCGCGCGGATCAGCCGGTTGCTGGGGGTTGAGGCTGCGCCCTTCGAGGCTTGCGTTGCCTGATTCGGCTCTTTCGCGGGCACGCCCGTCCCACAAGTCTTGCGCCGGTCTTGAGGCCTGTGGCGATCCTGTGGGAGCGGGCGTGCCCGCGAAAAGGGCGGCACTGATTTCAGATTTTTTCTATTTTCCCCTTGAAAGCATTTCCCCAGACCATATCTCTTGAGTACGCGATGCCGAAGTCGGGTCGCGTAATGACTTACTTGCTGAATCTCAGGAGTTTATGACCATGACCACCGCTTTCTCTCTCGCACCCCTGTTCCGCCATTCCGTAGGTTTCGACCGTTTCAACGACCTGTTCGAATCTGCGGCACGTAACGAGGCCGGTAGCAGCTACCCGCCCTACAACGTGGAAAAGCATGGCGATGACCACTACCGCATCGTGGTTGCCGCAGCCGGTTTCCAGGAGCAGGACCTCGACCTGCAAGTCGAAAAAGGCGTCCTGACGGTGACCGGTGGCAAGCACGACAATGGCGCCGCTGAAGTGACCTACCTGCACCAGGGTATCGCGCAACGCGCCTTCAAGCTGTCGTTCCGCCTGGCCGACCATATCGAAGTGAAGGCCGCCGGCCTGGCTAATGGCCTGCTCAGCATCGACCTGCTGCGCATCGTGCCTGAAGAAGCCAAGGCCAAGCGCATCCCGATCAATGGCGACAAGCCAGCGCTTAATTGATCGCGCCGCAGTGAAGAAGGGCACCCTCGGGTGCCCTTCTTGCGTTTGCAGGCCGGATCAGTAACCCGCCGGCGCCTCCAGCAACATCTGCCGAAACTCTGGCAACGGCAATGGCCGGCTGTGCAGGTATCCCTGGTACAAGTGGCAGCCCAGCCGTTCGAGGAACTCCAGTTGTTCGGTCAGTTCTACCCCTTCGGCAATCACGGCCAGGTCCAGGCTGCGGGCCATGGCAACGATGGCGCGCACGATTTCCGCGTCGTTGGGGTCGACCGGCGCGTCGCGCACGAAGGTCTGGTCGATCTTCAGCGCATCCACCGGCAGGCGCTTGAGGTAGGTGAGTGAGGAATAACCGGTGCCGAAGTCATCCATGGCAAAGCTCACCCCGAAACGCTTGAGTTCGCGCATTTTGCTGATGGTGTCTTCCAGGTTCTGGATCACGATGCCTTCGGTGATTTCCAGCTTTAGCATGTGCCGAGGCAGGCGATAGTCGTCCAGGCTGCGCAGTACCCGGCCGACAAAATCGTTCTGGCGGAACTGGCGCGGGCTGATGTTCACGCACAGGCTGAAATCATCCGCGTCGATCAGCCCGTCGGTCAGCATGCGTGCGCAAGCATCGCACGCTTCATCGAGAATCCAGCTGCCAACTTCCAGTATCAGGCCGCTTTCCTCCAGCACCTGGATGAACTGCCCGGGTGGTTGCTGACCCAGTTGCGGGTGGTGCCAGCGCAGCAGCACTTCAGCCCCGACGATGCGGTTGTCGCGGGCATCCACCTGGGGCTGGAAGTGCAGGGCCAGTTCACCACGGGCCAAGGCCAGGCGCAGGTCGTTTTCCATGCGCAAGCGCTCGCTGGCGGCCTTCTGCATGGTGGTGTGGAACAGCTGGGTGGTGTTGCGCCCGGAGTCCTTGGCCCGGTACAGGGCAATGTCGGCACGCTTGAGCAAATCGGCCGGGGTAGCGCCGTGGTCAGGGATCAGCGCCACGCCGATACTGGGCGTTACCTGCAGCCGCTGGCCATCCAGCGACATCGGTTCGGCCAGTAGTTCGCGCAGGGTGTCGGCCAGTTCGCGCACTTTTTCCTCGACCTGTTCGCGGCTGCCTTCCAGGCCGCTGAGCAGGACCACGAACTCGTCGCCCCCCAGCCGCGCCACGGTGTCTTCCAGGCGCACGCTGGCCTCCAGGCGGGCGGTGATGATCTTCAGCACCGTGTCGCCCACCGGATGGCCCAGCGAGTCGTTGATGTGCTTGAAGTGGTCGAGGTCGAGGAACAGCAGGGCGCCGCGCAGGTTGTGACGCTTGAGCAGGGCGATCTGCTGGCTCAGGCGGTCCATCAGCAGGGCGCGGTTGGGCAGGTTGGTCAGCGGGTCGTGGTAGGCCAGGTGGCGAATCTGCGCCTGGGCATTCTTCAGCTGGCTGACGTCACGGGCGGTCAGCAGCAGGCAGTCCACCTCGTTGAGGGTGATCGGCTCGACCGAGACTTCCACGGTAAGGATATCGCCGCGCTTGTTGCGCCCGAGCATTTCCCGGTGATGCACGCGGCCGCGCTCGCGTAACTCGGCCAGCAGCGCGCTGCGCTGCTTGTCGTCCGCCCAGATACCGATCTCGTACACCGTGTGGCCGACCACCTCGGCTGCGCTGTAACCCGTCAGGCGGCAGAAGCCATCGTTGATTTCCAGGTAGCGGCCGCTATGGCGTTCGGTGATGGTGATGGCGTCGGGGCTGGAGTGGAAGGCCTTGGCGAACTTCTCCTCGCTGGACTTCAGTGCGGCTTCGGCGCGTTGCTGCTGGGTAATGTCGCGCAGGGTGGTCACGCTGCACGGCTGGTCATCGACGGTGATCAGGCGGCTGGAAATCACGCACGTCAGGGGGGCGCCATTGCGGTGGTTGACCACCACGGCGACGTTGCTCAGGGCCTGTTCGCGGATCACCCGCTCGATGCGTTGCGCACGCTCGATGGACTCGGCCCACAGGCCGATTTCCTCTGCGGTGCGGCCAAGCACCTGCTCGCTGCCCCAACCGAAGGTCTGGGTGAACGCCGGGTTGATCTCGATGAACTGACCGGTGTCCTGGCGAGTGACGCAGATCGGGTCGGGGCTGACCTGGAACAGGCTGGCGAACTTCTCTTCCGAGGCGCTCAGGCGCTGCTCGCGCTCCACCTGGTCGGTGATGTCGAGCAGGGTGCCGGCCATGCGCAGCGGGTTGCCTTGTTCGTCGCGGTACAGGCGTGCGCGGCTTTCGATATAGCGCGAAATGCCGTTTTCCAGTTGCACCCGGTAAGTGATCTGGTAGTTGCCGGCGGGCCCTTCGCGCAGGCTGCGGTAGGCCTGGCGCATCGAGTTGCGCTCCTGCTCCGGTACCCCCTCGAAAAAAGCATCGAACGATTCATGAAAGGGGATGGGCGGTAGGCCGTGCAACTGCGCGGCCCGGGCGGAGCCGTAGAGCATGCCGCTGGGGATATGCCAGTCCCAGGTGCCCAGCTGCGCCGAATCCAGGGCCAGGTCCAGGCGCTCCTGGCTGTCCTTCAGGGCCTGCTCGGCGCGCTTGCGCTCGGTGGTGTCGACGAAGGTGCTGATCAGAAAGGTCACGCCTTCCAGTTCGATGCCCTGGGTGCAGAGGATGCCGTCATGCACCTTGCCGCTGGTGGCGCGGAACTGCACCTCCATGATCAACGGGCCGCCGTTGGCACGGGTCGACTCCATCACCTGGTGGCGTTGTTCGGGGTTGACCCACAGGCCCAGCTCCAGGCTGGTCTTGCCGATCACCTGGCTGCCAGGCCAGCCGAACATGTCTTCGAAGTGCTGGTTGACCTCGAAAATCATGCCGTCGTGGCGGCGGGTGAGCAAAATGGCGTTGGGGCTGAGGTGGAACAGCGTGGCGAAGCGCTTTTCCGAATTGATCAGGGCGGTTTCCCGCTCGCGCTGGCGGGTGATTTCGCGGATTACCCCGATCATCTGCGGCCGGCCATGCGGGTCGTGGGTCAGGCTGCCGTTGATCTCCAGCCAGTGCAGGCTGCCGTCCGGCCAGCGGATGCGATGACGCATGGCCTGTTCCACCGGCTCGCCGTTGAACACCGCCTGGAACACCTGGCGCGTGCGGGCGCGGTCTTCTTCGGGCAGCAGGTCGAGGTAGTCGACATCGGCAGGCAGTGGGCGCTGCGGGTCGAAGCCGAACAGGGCCTGGGTGCCCCGTGACCAGCTGACACGGCCGCTTTCAATATCCCACAGCCATGCCCCCAACCGGGCGCCGTTCAGCGCGGCCAGCAGTTGTGGGGCGTTCTGCCAGGCCTGTTCGGACTCCTGGGGGTCGGCCGCAGAAATACGCGGCAGGCGCAAAAAGCGGTTTGCTGATTTGGGCATCGGTACCAGACCTTTGGCGTATGACGCGTCCTTGGATTCGGAAATACCTGGCTGACGGCCGGTCAGGCGGACCCTGCGTGGCTGTCGAGCAGGGCCATGAATGCCCTGGCCGCGTTCGATAGCGTACGCTCGGTGTGCAAAATGTAGCCTAGCTGGCGCGACAGCTGTATGCCGGGCAAAGCGATGGGTGCAACCTGTTCGTCGAGCATGGTGCGCGGCAGCACGCTCCAGGCCAGGCCGATCGACACCATCATCTTGATGGTTTCCAGGTAGTTGGTGCTCATGGCGATGTTCGGCGTGAGGCCCTGGCTTTCGAACAGGCGCTGGACGATGTGGTGGGTAAAGGTGTTGCCGCCGGGGAAAACCGCCGGGTGACGGGCCACATCGGCCAGGCCGACCGCATTGTTGGCTAGCGGGTGCTCGGGGGCGGCGACAAAATCCAGGGCGTCGTCCCACACGGGCACCGCCTTGACCAAGTGATGCGGCTCGGGCGCCAGGGTGATCACGGCGATTTCGGCGCGACCATGCAGAATCTCGTCGTAGGCCTGTTCTGAATCGAGAAACTGAATATCCAGCGCCACGGCCGGGTACTGGCGGGTGAACGCCCGTAATAGCGGGGGCAGGCGGTGCAGGCCGATGTGGTGGCTGGTGGCCAGGGTGAGGCGACCGCTCACTTCCCCCGACAAATTGGTCAGCGCACGTCGGGTATCATCAAGGACGTTGAGGATCTGGTAGGCCCGGGGCAGCAGGGCGCGTCCGGCCTCGGTCAGGGTCACCTCGCGGCCCAGGCGGTCGAACAGGCGCACATCCAGCTGCTGCTCCAGCCCGGCGATGCGCTTGCTGATGGCGGGCTGGGTCAGGAACAGGCGTTCAGCCGCCCCGGAGAAGCTGCCGGTTTCGGCAATGGCGATGAAGGCGCTGAGGTTGGCCAGGTCCAAGGGTTGCATTCCTCTTGGTTATGCAAAGGATAAAAATTATGAATTTGAGTTATTCAATCTAACCCCATAGCATCGTCCGTACAAGCCAAGGGGTCTTTGGCATAGAAAGACGCTGATGAGGAACAGTCTGATGGCTGGCAAAACGCTCTACGACAAACTCTGGGAAGCCCATGAGGTCAAGCGCCGTGATGACGGCTCGTCCTTGATCTACATCGACCGCCACATCATTCACGAAGTGACGTCGCCCCAGGCCTTCGAAGGCCTGCGCCTGGCTAACCGCAAACCGTGGCGCATCGACGCCAACATCGCCACGCCCGACCACAACGTGCCGACCACGCCAGAGCGCAAGGGCGGTATCGAGGCCATCGTCGACCAGGTGTCGCGCCTGCAGGTGCAGACCCTCGACGAAAACTGTGACGAATACGGCATCGTCGAATTCAAGATGAACGACGAGCGCCAGGGCATCGTACACGTCATCAGCCCGGAGCAGGGGGCCACCTTGCCCGGCATGACTGTGGTCTGCGGCGACTCGCACACCTCCACCCACGGCGCTTTCGGTGCCCTGGCCCATGGCATCGGCACCTCCGAGGTCGAGCACGTGCTCGCCACCCAGTGCCTGGTCGCCAAGAAGATGAAGAACATGCTGGTACGCGTGGAAGGCCAATTGCCGGCCGGCGTAACCGCCAAGGACATCGTGCTGGCCGTGATCGGCAAGATCGGCACCGCCGGTGGCAACGGCCACGCCATGGAGTTCGCGGGCAGCGCCATCCGTGGGTTGTCGATGGAAGGCCGCATGACCATCTGCAACATGTCCATCGAAGCCGGTGCCCGTGTGGGCCTGGTGGCGACCGACGCCACCACCGTTGCCTATGTCGAAGGCCGCCCGTACGCGCCGAAGGGCGAGCAATGGAAGCAGGCAGTCGAATCGTGGAAAGACCTGGTGTCGGATGACGACGCCGTGTTCGACACCGTGGTCGAGCTGGATGCCAGCCAGATCAAGCCGCAAGTCAGCTGGGGCACCTCGCCCGAGATGGTGTTGGCCGTAGACCAGCGCGTACCGGACCCGGCCGCCGAAGCCGACCTGGTCAAGCGTGGTTCGATCGAGCGCGCCTTGAAGTACATGGGCCTGACCGCCAACCAGGCGATCACCGACATCCAGCTGGACCGCGTGTTCATCGGCTCGTGCACCAACTCGCGTATCGAAGACCTGCGTGCCGCGGCAGAGATCGCCAAGGGCCGCAAGGTGGCCGCGACCGTCAAGCAAGCCATCGTCGTGCCGGGTTCGGGCCTGGTCAAGGCACAGGCCGAGCGTGAAGGCCTGGACAAGATCTTCCTCGAAGCCGGTTTCGAATGGCGTGAACCAGGCTGCTCGATGTGCCTGGCGATGAACCCTGACCGCCTGGAGAGCGGCGAGCATTGCGCGTCCACCTCCAACCGCAACTTCGAAGGCCGTCAGGGCGCCGGTGGCCGTACCCACCTGGTCAGCCCGGCCATGGCCGCCGCTGCTGCGGTAACCGGCCACTTCATCGATGTCCGCGAGTTGATCCAAGGGAGCGCAGCATGAAAGCCTTTACCCAGCACACTGGCCTCGTCGCGCCGTTGGACCGTGCCAACGTCGACACCGACCAGATCATCCCCAAGCAGTTTTTGAAGTCGATCAAGCGCACCGGCTTTGGTCCTAACCTGTTCGACGAATGGCGTTACCTGGACGTGGGCCAGCCCTACCAGGACAACAGCAAGCGCCCGGTGAACCAGGAGTTCGTGCTCAACCACGAACGCTACCAAGGTGCCAGCGTGCTGCTGGCGCGGGAAAACTTCGGTTGCGGCTCCAGCCGTGAGCACGCCCCTTGGGCGTTGGACGAGTACGGTTTCCGCAGCATCATCGCGCCGAGTTTTGCCGACATCTTCTTCAACAACAGCTTTAAGAACGGCTTGCTGCCGATCATCCTCAGCGATGAAGAAGTGGACGAGTTGTTCAAGCAGGTCGAAGCCAACCCGGGCTACCAGCTGACCATCGACCTGCAAGCGCAGGCGGTGACCCGGCCGGACGGCAAGGTGCTGCACTTCGAGATCGATGCGTTCCGCAAGCACTGCCTGCTCAACGGCCTGGACGACATCGGCCTGACCCTGCAGGACAGCGATGCGATCAAGGCCTTCGAAGGCAAGCACCGTGCCGGGCAGCCTTGGCTGTTCCGGGATGCCTGATTATTGGTAGATGGCAGTACCGGCCTCTTCGCGGGCTTGCCCGCGAAAGGGCCGGAACAGGCGAAACAAATCCAAAAGGATTGAGACATGACCAGCACCAACCATACCGACGTGGTCCAACGCCAGTTCGGCGAACAGGCCAGCGCCTACCTCAGCAGTGCCGTGCATGCCCAGGGCAGTGAATTCGCCCTGCTGCAGGCCGAGCTGGCAGGGCAGGGCAATGCCCGCGTGCTGGACCTGGGCTGTGGTGCCGGTCATGTCAGTTTTCACGTTGCCCCGCTGGTGAGCGAAGTGGTCGCCTACGACCTGTCGCAATCCATGCTTGACGTGGTCGCCAGCGCCGCCGCCGAGCGCGGCCTGGCCAATATCACCACCGAGCGCGGTGCCGCCGAACGCCTGCCGTTCGCCGATGCCTCGTTCGAATTCGTCTTCAGCCGCTACTCGGCCCACCACTGGAGCGACCTGGGCCTGGCCCTGCGCGAGGTGCGCCGGGTACTAAAGCCGGGTGGCGTGGCAGCGTTCATTGATGTGATGTCACCGGGCAGCCCGCTGCTCGACACCTACCTGCAAACGGTCGAAGTGCTGCGCGACACCAGCCATGTGCGTGACTACTCCGCCGCCGAATGGCAGCGTCAGGTCAGCGAGGCTGGCCTGCATGTGCGCAGTCACACCCGCCAGCCCTTGCGCCTGGAGTTCGGCAGCTGGGTGGAGCGCATGCGCACTCCCGAGCCAATGCGCGTGGCCATCCGCCAATTGCAGCAAGCCATGGGCGAAGAAGTACGGCAGTATTACCAGATCGAGGCCGATGGCTCGTTCAGCACCGATGTGCTGGTGCTGTGGGCCGAGCGTTAAGCACTTTTCGGTGGGGCCCGTTTGGTCGCACCGCGTGAATGGATAGAGGAAAGCATGAGCAAGCAGATTCTGATTCTCCCAGGTGACGGTATCGGCCCGGAAATCATGGCCGAAGCGGTCAAGGTGCTGGAGCTGGCCAACGACAAGTTCCAGCTTGGCTTCAGCCTGGAGCACGACGTGATCGGTGGCGCCGCCATCGACAAGCACGGCGTGCCGCTGGCCGACGAAACCCTGGAGCGTGCGCGCAAGGCCGATGCCGTGCTGCTGGGCGCCGTGGGCGGGCCGAAGTGGGACAAGATCGAGCGCGACATCCGCCCGGAGCGTGGCCTGCTGAAAATCCGTTCGCAGCTGGGCCTGTTCGCCAACCTGCGCCCGGCCATCCTCTACCCGCAACTGGCCGATGCCTCGTCGCTGAAGCCGGAAATCGTCTCGGGCCTGGACATCCTCATCGTCCGTGAGCTGACCGGCGGCATCTACTTCGGTGCCCCGCGTGGCCAGCGCGAGCTGGAAGGTGGCGAGCGCCAGGCCTACGACACCCTGCCGTACAGCGAAAGCGAAGTGCGCCGCATTGCCCGTGTCGGCTTCGACATGGCCCGCGTGCGTGGCAAGAAGCTGTGCTCGGTAGACAAAGCCAACGTACTGGCTTCCAGCCAGCTGTGGCGTGAAGTGGTCGAAGACGTGGCCAAGGACTACCCGGATGTGGAACTGAGCCACATGTACGTCGACAACGCCGCCATGCAACTGGTGCGTGCACCCAAGCAGTTCGACGTGATGGTGACCGACAACATGTTCGGTGACATTCTGTCGGATGAAGCTTCCATGCTCACCGGTTCCATCGGCATGCTGCCTTCGGCGTCGCTGGATGCCGACAACAAGGGTATGTACGAGCCGTGCCACGGCTCGGCGCCGGACATCGCAGGCCAGGGCATTGCCAACCCGCTGGCGACCATTCTGTCGGTGTCGATGATGCTGCGTTACAGCTTCAATCAGTCGGCTGCCGCCGAAGCGATCGAGAAGGCCGTGAGCCTGGTGCTGGACCAGGGCCTGCGCACCGGCGACATCTATTCGCAAGGTTGCCGCAAAGTTGGTACGCAGGAAATGGGCGACGCAGTAGTCGCAGCGCTGCGGAATCTGTAATCTCTCTGGCCCGCCACCCCAAATTTCCGGTGGCGGCCCACTTTTAGCAAAGGTGTAGTTGCGATGAAACGTGTAGGTCTGATCGGTTGGCGCGGTATGGTCGGTTCCGTGCTCATGCAGCGGATGCTGGAGGAGCAGGACTTCGACCTTATCGAGCCGGTGTTCTTCACTACCTCCAATGTTGGCGGCCAGGGCCCGAACGTGGGCAAGGATACAGCGCCGCTCAAGGACGCTTATTCGATTGAAGAACTCAAGACCCTCGACGTGATCCTGACCTGCCAGGGCGGCGACTACACCAACGAGGTCTTCCCCAAGCTGCGTGAAGCCGGCTGGCAGGGTTACTGGATCGACGCCGCATCGTCCCTGCGCATGCAGGATGACGCGGTCATCATCCTCGACCCGGTCAACCGCAAGGTCATTGACCAGCAGCTGGACGCGGGCACCAAGAACTACATCGGCGGCAACTGCACCGTCAGTCTGATGCTGATGGGCCTGGGCGGCCTGTTCGAAGCCGGCCTGGTGGAATGGATGAGCGCCATGACCTACCAGGCAGCCTCGGGTGCCGGCGCGCAGAACATGCGCGAGCTGATCAAGCAGATGGGTGCCACCCACGCCGCCGTGGCCGATGACCTGGCCAACCCGGCCAGCGCCATCCTCGATATCGACCGCAAGGTTGCCGAGACCATGCGCGGTGATGCATTCCCGACCGAGAACTTCGGTGTGCCACTGGCGGGCAGCCTGATCCCGTGGATCGACAAGGAACTGCCGAACGGCCAGAGCCGCGAAGAGTGGAAGGCCCAGGCCGAAACCAACAAGATCCTCGGTCGCTTCAAGAGCCCGATCCCGGTCGACGGCATCTGCGTGCGCATCGGCGCCATGCGCTGCCACAGCCAGGCGCTGACCATCAAGCTGAACAAAGACGTACCGATCGCCGACATCGAAGGCATGATCAGCCAGCACAACCCTTGGGTGAAGCTGGTGCCGAACCAGCGTGAAATCAGCATGCAGGAACTGACCCCGACCAAGGTCACCGGCACCCTGAACATCCCGGTTGGCCGCCTGCGCAAGCTGAACATGGGTTCGCAGTACCTGGGCGCGTTCACCGTGGGTGACCAGCTGCTGTGGGGTGCGGCAGAACCGCTGCGCCGCATGCTGCGGATCCTGCTGGAGCGTTGATCGTTCTGGTTTGAGCAGAAAACCGCGCTCGCAACAGCGCGGTTTTTTTTGCCTGAAGGTTTTGTGCTTTTGCCATTGGCCGTTTGCCGTCAAGCCGGCCCCTCAGGTACTGTGCAGGGATGCAGGCGATATTGGCCTCGCCCGGGCAATGCGAGTAAAGTGCCGCTCCCGTTTCGCCAGAGGCAGCCTGCAACAATGAACCCTACATTCGATATCGCCGTCGTCGGCGCCACCGGCAGCGTCGGTGAAACCCTGGTACAGGTGCTCGAAGAACTGGCGTTCCCGGTCGGCACCTTGCACCTGCTGGCCAGCATGGAGTCGGCGGGCAGCAGCGTGATGTTCGCCGGCAAGAAGCTCAAGGTGCGCGAGGTGGACAGCTTCGACTTCGCCCAGGTCAAGCTGGCCTTCTTCGCCACAGGTGCCGCAGTCAGCCGCAGCTTTGCCGGCAAGGCACTGCAAGCAGGTTGCACCGTCATTGACCTGTCCGGCGGCCTGGACGACGCCCTGGCCCTGGTACCCGAAGCCAACGCCGAACGGCTGGCTGGCCTGGCGCTGCCGGCACGCATTGTCAGTCCGTGCTCGGCCGCCGTTGCCGTGGCTGTCGCGCTGGCACCGCTCAAGGGCCTGCTGGACATAGACCGGGTGCAGGTAATGGCATCGCTGGCGGTGTCTGCACAAGGCCGTGAGGCGGTCAGCGAGCTGGCCCGTCAAACGGCAGAGCTGCTCAATGCCCGGCCGCTGGAGCCGCGCTTCTTCGACCGCCAGGTGGCTTTCAACCTGCTGGCCCAGGTTGGCGCGGCCGACGAACAAGGCCACACGGCGCTGGAACGCCGGCTGGTCAACGAGTTGCGCGTGCTGCTTGGCATGCCTGAGCTGAAGATTTCCGTGAGCTGCGTTCAAGTCCCGGTGTTTTTCGGCGATAGCTTCAGTGTGGCCGTGCAGAGCCGTCGCCCGGTCGACCTTGAAGCGGTCAACCAGGCCCTGGACGCAGCCGACAGCGTAGAGCGGGTGGAACGTGATGATTATCCGACCCCGGTTGGTGACGCAGTAGGCCAAGACGTGGTCTATGTTGGTCGTGTACGTCACGGTGTTGATGAAGACCAGCAGCTCAATCTCTGGCTGACCACCGACAACGTGCGCAAAGGCGCCGCGCTCAATGCCGTGCAAGTGGCGCAATTGTTGATTAAACACATGCCGTAAAAGATACTGGCGAGCACTTTTGTCCTGCTCCGCATGCAGGTTTCGGGACGATTCATACAAGGGAAGAGGTCATGCTTCGAATTCGCAAACTGGTTCTGGCCATGGCTGCAGCATCGGCGCTGTCGTCTGGCATGGCGAATGCGCTGGGCCTGGGGGAGCTGACCCTGAAGTCGGCACAGAATCAGCCGCTGGACGCCGAGATCGAATTGCTCGATGTGCGCGACCTCAAAGCCGCCGAAGTGGCGCCTAGCCTGGCGCCACCGGAAGAGTTCAGCAAGGCCGGGGTGGCGTTTCCGACCTACCTCGAAGACCTGACCTTCACACCGGTGATCAACCCCAACGGTAAAAGTGTGCTGCGGGTTACCTCCAGCCAGCCGCTGCCGGGGCCGGTGGTCAAGTTCCTGGTTCAGGTGATGTGGCCGCAAGGCCGCCTGCTGCGCGACTACAGCGTGCTGCTTGACCAGGCCAAGGCCCAGGGCGACAAGCCGGCTGCAGGCAATGTGACACCGGCCACAACCGGTGCCAGCAGCTACACCACCCAGCGCCGCGACACCTTGTGGCAGATTGCCGCGCGCAACACGCAAGGTGGCTCGATCCAGCAGACCATGATCGCAATCCAGGCGCTGAACCCGGATGCCTTCATCGGCAACAACATCAACCAGCTGAAGGTGGGCCAGGTACTGCGCCTGCCCGACCAGCAGCAGATCCAGAACATTCCGAAGGGCGAGGCCAACAGCGAAGTGGCCGAGCAGTATGCCGCCTGGCGTGAAGGCCGGCGCCTGGGGCCGCGTGCCCGCCAGCTCGACGCTACCCGCCGTGGTGCCGCCGAGGCTGCGCCGGCGCGCATCGCCCAGGGCGACAACTTGCGCCTGGTCAGCCCGGGCAACCAGGCCGGTCAGACCAAGGCGTTGAATGACAAGCTGGCGGTGGCCCAGGAAAGCCTGGATACCAGCCGGCGCGACAACGAAGAACTGAAAAGCCGCATGTCCGACCTGCAGAGCCAGCTGGACAAGCTGCAGCGTCTGATCGACCTGAAGAATGACCAGTTGGCCCGCCTTCAGGCCCAGGGTGTGGCAGCGCCGGCTACGGCTGCCGCTGCCGCCAAGCCGGCTCAGCCGGCGGCAACTGCCCAGCCGGCGGCTAAGCCCGCACCGGCTGCCGTCGATACCGCGCCCAAGCCGGTGCCGGCAGCCAAGCCTGCGCCTGTCGGGCAGCCGAATGGCGCGCTCGACCAGATCCTGGGCAACCCATGGCTGATCGGGATAATTGCCGGTTCCAGCCTGCTGGTGCTGGCACTGCTGCTGTGGCTGCTGGCGCGCAAGCGTAAAGCCCAGCAAGAAGCTGAAAAGCACCTGCGTATGGCACGGGCGCTGGAGGAAGAGCAGGGCACAGGCTTCGACACCGATACCGAGAGCCTCGATGGTGTCGAAGTTTCGGAGCCGAGCGTTATCCTGTCGCCAGCCGTGGTCGCCGCTTCAGCCGCCGCTGCCGTTGCTGCGGAAAAAGTGGCTGAGCCTTCTGCCGAGTCGGCGCCGGAAGCTGAGCCGCAAGCCGACCCGCATGCCGCGCTGTTGGCGGAGGTTGACCAATGCCTGGCCGAAGGCCGCCTGAACCGCGCTACTGACCTGCTTGAGCCCGCCGTGGCTGGTGCGCCGGAACGTGACGACCTGCGCCTGAAGCTGATGGACGTGTACGCCCGCCAGGGTGACCAGAGCGCGTTCGCCGAGCAGGAGCGCAAGCTGCCGGCCAGCGAGCAGAACATTGCCGAAGTCGCCGGGTTGAAAGAACGTTACCCCGCCATGCTTGGCCTGGCCGCTGCCGGGCTGGGCGCGGCGGCACTGGCTGCCGAGATGGATGAGCAGTACGTGCAGGAGTTGCTGCACGATGAGGCCGAGGCACCAGTGGTTGCCGACGTGGTGCCTGAAGAAGTGCCTGAATTCGAGCCGCAAGTGGAGGCTGAGCCAGAGGTCGTCGCGCAAGCGGAGCCTGAAGCCGTGTTCGAGCCAGAAACCGAGCTGGATGCCTTCGATGATGTGCCGACCCTTGATGTGTCGGGCCTGGAAGCGCATGGCCTCGATGAGCAGGATCTGGACAGTGCCTTCGACTTGAGCCTGGGTGAAGACCTGCCCGAAGAAGACCCGCTGGCCGCGCCGCTGCTGGACGAGTCCGTGCAGCAGGAGCCAGTACCTGACGAGTTGGTCATTGCCGAGCCTGTGCTGGATGAGCCTGCGTTTGAAGAGGCTCAGCCAGAAGAACCGCCGTTTGCCGTAGATGCCGAACTGCAAGCCGACGCTGACGCCGATTTCGAGGCCATGCTGGACCAGGCCGAGCCGCAGCCAGCCGTGGACCTGTCTGACTTCGACCTTGATGTCAGTGAGCCGGTTGCCCCGGCCGCGCCAGATGCCGTTGAAGCGGCCCCGGTGGATGTTGCCGCCGAACTGGCTGCCTTCGACAGTGAGCCGGCATTCGAACCAGTCTCCGATTTCGACCTACCGTCGGACTTTGACCTGTCGTTGTCGCTGGAAGATGATTCGCCGGCGGCCAAGCGCTTTGCCTCGGAGCTCGACGACGTCAACGCCGAGTTGGACAAGCTGTCGCAGAGCCTGGAATCGCCCTCTCTGGAGCCGCATTTCACTGCAGAAGACGCGGTTGCGCAGCCGGATCCCGAGCCGCCACTGGACGACCTGGACTTCGACTTCTTCTCCGGCAGTGACGAAGTGGCCACCAAGCTCGACCTGGCCCGCGCCTACATCGACATGGGCGACAGCCAGGGTGCGCGCGACATCCTTGATGAAGTGGTCAAGGACGGCGACGACGGTCAGCGCCAGGAAGCCGAGGACATGCTCTCTCGCCTGGTTTGATATCGTCCTCAAATGAAGTGCACATCAACGGCAGCCCTACACGGCTGCCGTTGTCGTTATACTCCCCGCCATTCCGTACACCCCACAGGTTTCAAACGCTTGGACATTATCGACACCGCCACCACCGAATCCGCGGCCGAAGGCTACTCCCGCATCGCCCTGGGCGTCGAATACAAAGGCGCGCGCTACCGCGGCTGGCAGCGCCAGGCCAGCGGCGTGCCAAGTGTCCAGCAGGCCCTGGAGCAAGCATTGTCCAAAGTCGCGAACGAGCCGATTTCGGTGATCTGCGCCGGGCGTACCGACGCCGGTGTCCACGGCTGCGGGCAGATCGTGCACTTCGACACCCGCGCTGTGCGCGACGAGCGCGCCTGGACCATGGGCACCAACTTCAACTTGCCGCACGACATCAGTGTGGTCTGGTCGCGGCCGATGCCGGCCGATTTCCATGCACGCTTCAAGGCTTGTGCCCGGCGTTATCGCTACGTCATCTACAACGACCCGATCCGCCCGGCGCACCTGGCCGAGGAAGTCACCTGGAACCACCGCCCGCTGGATGTCGAGCGCATGGCCGAGGCTGCGCAGTTCCTGCTCGGCACTCACGACTTCAGTGCCTTCCGCGCCAGCCAGTGCCAGGCCAAGTCGCCGGTCAAGCACATCTACCACCTGCGCGTTACCCGCCATGGCCAGATGATTGTGCTGGACGTGCGCGCCACCGCGTTCCTGCACCACATGGTGCGCAACATTGCCGGTGTGTTGATGGCCATCGGTGCCGGCGAGCGCCCCGTTACCTGGGCGCGTGAAGTGCTGGAAGGGCGCGACCGCCGTGAAGCCGGGGTCACGGCCCATCCATACGGGCTGTACCTGGTGCAGGTCGAGTACCCCGAGGAATATGCACTGCCCCAGCGTTACATCGGTCCACACTTTTTGACCGGCTATGAGGCGTTGGCAGACTGACGGGCGAAAAGTCATTTGCTAACATCCGGCCTTTCACCGGAATAACCAGGGTTCGCTGTCCATGAGCAATGTTCGCAGCAAGATCTGTGGGATCACCCGTATCGAAGACGCACTGGCCGCTGCCGAAGCGGGGGCCGATGCCATCGGTTTCGTCTTCTATGCCAAGAGCCCTCGCGCCGTGGACGTGCGCCAGGCGCGTGCGATCATTGCAGAACTGCCACCGTTCGTGACCACGGTCGGGTTGTTCGTCAACGCCTCGCGTTGCGAGCTGAACGAGATCCTCGAAGTGGTTCCGCTGGACCTGCTACAGTTCCACGGCGACGAAACGCCACAGGACTGCGAAGGCTACCACCGCCCCTGGATCAAGGCCCTGCGTGTTCGTCCGGGGGACGACCTGGAGGCGGCCTGCCAGCAGTACGCGGGCGCGCGCGGCATTTTGCTGGATACCTACGTGGCGGGAGTGCCGGGGGGAACCGGAGAGGCGTTCGACTGGTCTCTGGTGCCGGAGCGCCTGAGCAAACCGATCATCCTGGCGGGCGGGCTGTCGGCCGATAACGTCGGCCAGGCCATTGCCGAGGTGCGGCCTTACGCGGTGGATGTCAGCGGTGGCGTCGAGCAGGCCAAGGGCATCAAGGATGCCGCGAAGATCGAGGCGTTCATGCGGGCCGTTAAACAGGCGTGATGGCAGATGTGACGGCTGGCTGCGCGCCATCGTCCATAACTTTCGCAGCCCTGCTGGGCAGCTGCCTGCACAGGTGGCAGAACAACAAATTAGCGGTGGAGCGGTGCGCTGGAAGCCCCGGCGGCCGGTCCATCATCGTTTGATAAAAGATTTTGAGCTCAAGGGCAGGGCAGGGCCGGCGACACCGGCCCCCGCCTGCCAATACTGGAGAAAGAAAGCATGAGCAACTGGTTAGTCGACAAACTGATCCCTTCGATCATGCGTTCCGAGGTGAAGAAGAGCTCGGTGCCTGAAGGCCTGTGGCACAAGTGCCCGGCTTGCGAGGCCGTGCTGTATCGTCCGGAGCTGGAAAAGACCCTGGATGTCTGCCCCAAGTGCAACCACCACATGCGCATCGGCGCACGTGCGCGCATCGACATCTTCCTCGACGCCGAAGGCCGTGCCGAGCTGGGTGCCGACCTGGAGCCGGTCGACCGCCTGAAGTTCCGTGACGGCAAGAAGTACAAGGACCGCCTGGCCGGCGCCCAGAAGCAAACCGGCGAAAAAGACGCCCTGATCTCCATGAGCGGCACCCTGATGGGTATGCCGATCGTGGTCAGCGCCTTCGAGTTCTCGTTCATGGGCGGTTCCATGGGTGCCATCGTCGGCGAACGCTTCGTGCGTGCGGCCAACTACGCCCTGGAGCACCGCTGCCCGATGGTCTGCTTCTCCGCTTCGGGCGGTGCACGTATGCAGGAAGCGCTGATCTCGCTGATGCAGATGGCCAAGACCTCGGCCGTGCTGGCGCGCCTGCGCGAAGAAGGCATCCCGTTCATCTCGGTACTGACCGACCCGGTGTACGGCGGCGTTTCCGCCAGCCTGGCGATGCTCGGCGACGTCATTGTCGGTGAGCCAAAAGCCCTGATCGGCTTCGCCGGCCCACGCGTGATCGAGCAGACCGTACGCGAGAAGCTGCCAGAAGGCTTCCAGCGCAGCGAGTTCCTGCTGGAACACGGTGCCATCGACCTGATCATCTCCCGTGGCGAACTGCGCCCGCGTCTGGCCCGCCTGCTGGCGCAGATGACCGGCCAGGACACCCCGGAGCAAGCGCGTGAGGCGGCAGCCGTCGCGTGATGAAACAGCGATCCCTGGGCGAGTGGCTCGCCTACCTCGAGCAGTTGCACCCCTCGGCCATCGACATGGGCCTGGAGCGGTCGCAGAAGGTGCTTGCCCGGCTGGCGCTGGGCAAGCTGGCGCCACGCGTGGTGACGGTAACCGGCACCAACGGCAAGGGTTCCACCTGCGCCTTCGTGGCCTCGCTGCTGCGCGCCCAGGGGCTCAAGGTCGGCGTGTACAGCTCGCCGCACCTGTTGCGTTACAACGAGCGGGTGCTGATCGACGGCCAAGAGGCCAGCGATGAGCGCCTGTGCGACGCCTTCGCCTCCGTCGAGGCGGCGCGGGGCGACATTTCCCTGACCTACTTCGAGATGGGCACGCTGGCTGCGTTCTGGTTGTTCTACCAGTCGCAACTGGATGCCGTGGTGCTGGAAGTGGGCCTTGGTGGCCGCCTGGACACCGTGAACGTGGTAGATGCCGACCTGGCCCTGGTGACCAGCATCGGTGTCGACCATGTCGACTACCTGGGTGATACCCGTGAGTTGGTGGCTTTCGAAAAGGCCGGCATCTTCCGCCCGGGCAAGCCGGCTCTGTGCGGCGACGTGGATCCGCCACAGCCATTGCTGGACAAGGCCGCCGAATTGGCTGCGCCTCTGTTCCTGCGCGGTCGTGATTTCGACCTGACCACTACCGATAGCGCGTGGAACTGGCGGGGTACCGCAGCAGATGGCGCGCAGGTAGAGTTGCGTGACTTGCCATTGCTCGACCTGCCCATGGAGAACGCCACGCTGGCCCTGCAGGCCTACCTGCTGATGGGCCTGCCCTGGGATGCAGGGCAGGTGCGCCAGGCGTTGCTGGCGACCCGCATCACTGGCCGTCTCGACCGCCGTGTGCTGCAGTGGCAGGGTAAGTCGGTAGAACTGCTGCTGGATGTCGGTCATAACCCCCATGCAGCAGAGTATCTGGCCCGTCGGCTGGCGGCTCGCCCGCTCAAGGGGCGCCGTCTGGCAGTGTTCGGCCTGCTCGCCGACAAGGACCTAGACGGCGTTGTCGCGCCGCTGAAGGGCTTGGTCGATGACTGGGCCGTGGCGCCGTTGGATACGCCACGTAGCCGCCCGGCTGCAGAACTGGCCACGGCCTTGACGAACCTCGGCGCTGCGGTGAAGTCTTATGCCAGCGTCGACGCGGCCCTTGAGGGGCAATGCGCGCAGGCGACGGCGGATGACCAGATCCTGCTGTTCGGTTCGTTTTTCTGTGTCGCCCAGGCGCTGGAATGGCTGCAGCGGCACACCCAGGAGGGTGAAGTAGATGGCAGTGCTGGATAAAGGGATTAAACAGCGCATGGTGGGTGCGCTGGTGCTGGTGGCGTTGGCGGTGATTTTCCTGCCGATGCTGTTCACCCGCGAGGACGAGATGCGCCAGGTGCATGTAGAAGCCCCGCAGGCACCGGCCATGCCAAGCCTGCCGGAAGTGAAAGTGGAGCCTGTCGCCGTGCCGGAGCCGCAGGCCATCCCGGAAGACCCGCAGCAACCACCGGTGGTGGTTGACGAGTCCACGGCGCCAGCCAGCACGCCAAGCCAGCCGATCACGCCATCGCCGCAGACCCAGGCGCAGGTTCAGCCTGTCAAGCCACAGGCGCCCAAGGTCGAACCGAAGCCTGCCGCTACCCCTGAGCCGGCCGCACCGGTGGCCAAGCCTGCTGCGCCATCGAAAATCGACGTCAATGGCCTGCCAGTTAGCTGGTCGATCCAGTTGGCCAGCCTGTCCAACCGCGCGGGTGCCGAGAAGTTGCAGCAAACCCTGCGTAGCCAGGGCTATAACGCCTATATCCGTTCGGCGGGTGGGATGAACCGGGTGTACGTGGGGCCGCTGATCGAGCGGGCCGAAGCCGAGCGCACGCGTGATGCTATCAATCGCCAGAACAGCCTCAAGGGCTTTGTGGTGCGTTTCCAGCCAGAACGCAGCTGAACAAGCCATTCGCGGGCAAGCCCGCTCCCACAGTGAAGCGTGACCCATGCCGTGGCGCAGTCCCTGTGGGAGCGGGCTTGCCCGCGAATGGCTTAACGCTAATCCACCTGACATTCCGCTTACTCCCAGCCCGCCGCTCTGGTAAAATGCGCCGCCTCAAACGTCTGCAGGCAGCACCGTGGCATTTACCTTGGTTGATTGGGCGATCATCGCGATCATCGCCGTCTCCACACTGATCAGTCTCAAGCGCGGCTTCGTCAAGGAAGCCTTGTCCTTGCTCATCTGGATCATTGCCGGTGCGGTTGCCTGGATGTTCGGCGGTTCGCTCTCGGTGTATCTTGAAAGCTATATCCAGACGCCATCGATGCGCGTCATTGCGGGCTGCGCCATTCTTTTCGTCGCCACCTTGCTGGTGGGGGCCATGGTCAACTTCCTGGTCGGCGAGCTGATCCGTGTCACCGGGCTGTCCGGCACCGATCGTTTCCTGGGCATGGCCTTCGGGGCCGCGCGCGGGGCCTTGCTGGTAGTGGTGGCCATAGGCCTGATCAGCCTGGGGCCGGTTCAACAAGACACCTGGTGGCAGGAATCACGCCTGATACCACAATTTCTCTTGGTCGCCGACTGGTCGAAAAACCTGATTCTGGGTTTCACCGGCCAGTGGACGCCCAGTGGGCTGATCAGCGCTCCGGCTGATCTTCCGTTCAAGGAACAGTTGCTCAGGCCGTCCAAGCCCTGAGCGCTATTCACTCAAGTTTCGTCAAAGTAGGGGTTGCGTCGCATGTGTGGCATCGTCGGTATCGTCGGTAAGTCGAACGTCAATCAGGCGCTGTATGACGCGCTTACGGTCCTCCAGCACCGCGGCCAGGACGCTGCCGGTATCGTGACCAGCCATGACGGCCGGTTGTTCCTGCGCAAGGATAATGGCCTGGTGCGCGATGTGTTCCAGCAGCGCCACATGCAGCGCCTGGTGGGCAGCATCGGCATTGGCCACGTGCGTTACCCGACAGCGGGCAGCTCGACCTCGGCCGAGGCCCAGCCGTTCTACGTCAACTCGCCGTATGGCATCACCCTGGCACACAACGGCAACCTGACCAACGTCGAGCAGCTGGCCAAGGAGATCTACGAGTCTGACCTGCGCCACGTCAACACCAACTCCGACTCGGAAGTGCTGCTGAACGTCTTCGCCCATGAGCTGGCGGTACGCGGCAAGCTGCAACCGACCGAAGAAGACGTGTTCGCTGCGGTTTCCCACGTGCACAGTCGCTGTGTCGGCGGTTATGCCGTGGTGGCGATGATCACCGGCTACGGTATCGTCGGCTTCCGCGACCCCCATGGCATCCGCCCGGTGGTATTCGGCCAGCGTCACACCGACGAAGGCGTGGAATACATGATCGCCTCGGAAAGCGTGGCCCTGGACGTGCTAGGCTTTACCCTGATCCGCGACCTGGCGCCGGGTGAAGCGGTATACATCACCGAAGAAGGCCAGCTGTACACCAAGCAGTGCGCCGAAGCACCGAAGTTGCAACCGTGCATCTTCGAGCATGTCTACCTGGCCCGCCCGGACTCGATCATGGATGGCGTGTCGGTGTACAAGGCCCGTCTGCGCATGGGTGAAAAACTGGCCGACAAGATCATGCGCGAGCGCCCCGAGCACGACATCGACGTGGTCATCCCGATCCCGGACACCAGCCGCACCGCGGCCCTGGAACTGGCCAACCGCCTGGGCGTCAAGTTCCGCGAAGGTTTCGTCAAGAACCGCTACATCGGCCGTACCTTCATCATGCCCGGCCAGGCCGCGCGCAAGAAATCGGTACGCCAAAAGCTCAATGCCATCGAGCTGGAGTTCCGCGGCAAGAACGTGATGCTGGTGGACGACTCGATCGTGCGCGGCACCACCTGCAAGCAGATCATCCAGATGGCCCGCGAAGCCGGCGCCAAGAACGTCTACTTCTGCTCCGCAGCCCCTGCGGTGCGCTACCCCAACGTCTACGGCATCGACATGCCGAGTGTTCACGAACTGATCGCCCACAACCGTACCACCGAACAAGTGGCCGAGTTGATTGGCGCCGACTGGCTGGTCTACCAGGACCTGCCGGACCTGATCGACTCGGTCGGTGGCGGCAAGATCAAGATCGACCACTTCGATTGCGCGGTATTCAACGGTGAGTACGTCACCGGGGATATCGACGAAGCCTACCTCGACCGCATCGAGCAGGCCCGTAACGACCTGGCCAAGGTCAAGAACCAGGCCGTCAGCGCGATCATCGACCTCTACAACAACTGATTTCGGGAGCGACGGCATGACGGATCAATGGGATGCCGGACGACTGGACAGTGACCTCGAGGGTGTCGGTTTCGACACCCTGGCGGTGCGCGCCGGTCAACACCGTACACCCGAGGGCGAGCACAGCGAAGCGCTGTTCCTGACCTCCAGCTACGTGTTCCGCACGGCGGCCGATGCTGCTGCGCGCTTTGCCGGTGAAACGCCGGGTAACGTTTACTCGCGCTACACCAACCCGTCGGTACGTGCCTTCGAGGAGCGCCTGGCGGCGATGGAAGGTGCCGAGCAGGCCGTGGGCACGTCCACCGGCATGGCGGCGATCCTGGCCGTGGTGATGTCGCTGTGCAGCGCCGGTGACCATGTGCTGGTGTCGCAGAGCGTATTCGGCTCGACCATCAGCTTGTTCGAGAAGTACTTCAAACGCTTTGGCGTGCAGGTGGACTACGTGCCACTGGTCGACCTTGCTGGCTGGGAAAAGGCCATCAAGGCCAACACCAAGCTGCTGATCGTCGAGTCGCCGTCCAACCCGCTGGCCGAGCTGGTCGACATCACTGCGCTCAGTGAAATCGCCCATGCCCACGGTGCCATGCTGGTGGTGGACAACTGCTTCAGCACACCCGCGCTGCAGCAGCCGCTGAAGCTGGGTGCCGACATCGTGTTCCACTCGGCCACCAAGTTCATCGACGGCCAGGGCCGCTGCATGGGCGGCGTGGTTGCCGGCCGTGCCGAGCAGATGAAGGAAGTGGTGGGCTTCCTGCGGACCGCAGGCCCGACCCTCAGCCCGTTCAACGCCTGGATCTTCACCAAGGGCCTGGAAACGCTGCGCCTGCGTATGCGTGCGCACTGTGAAAGCGCCCAGGCCCTGGCCGAGTGGCTGGAGCAGCAGGATGGCGTGGAGAAGGTGCATTACGCCGGTCTGCCTAGCCACCCGCAGCACGCACTGGCCAAGCGTCAGATGAGCGGCTTTGGTGCGGTGGTCAGCTTCGAGGTCAAGGGCGGCAAAGAGGGCGCTTGGCGCTTCATCGATGCGACCCGGGTGATTTCCATCACCACCAACCTGGGGGACAGCAAGACCACCATCGCCCATCCGGCCACCACCTCCCACGGCCGCCTGTCGCCGCAGGAGCGTGAAGCTGCAGGCATCCGCGACAGCCTGATCCGCGTTGCCGTGGGCCTGGAAGACGTGGCCGACCTGCAGGCAGACCTGGCACGCGGGCTGGCGGCACTGTGATCGAAATCGGCGGCAGTGTGCCAGGCCACAACGGCCGGGTAGCCCTGGTAACCGGTGCCGCGCGCGGCATCGGCCTGGGCATTGCCGCCTGGCTGATCTGCGAAGGTTGGCAGGTGGTACTCAGCGACCTTGACCGCCAGCGCGGTGCAAAGGTGGCCAAGGCCCTGGGTGACAACGCCTGGTTCATCACCATGGACGTTGCCGACGAGGCTCAGGTCAGTGCCGGGGTGTCCGAGGTGTTGGGGCAGTTTGGTCGGCTGGACGCGTTGGTGTGCAATGCGGCGATTGCCAATCCGCACAACCAGACGCTGGAAAGCCTGAGCCTGGCGCAGTGGAATCGGGTACTGGCGGTCAACCTCAACGGGCCGATGCTGCTGGCCAAGCATTGCGCGCCGTACTTGCGTGCGCACAATGGAGCGATCGTCAACCTCACCTCTACCCGGGCGCGGCAGTCCGAGCCCGATACCGAGGCCTACGCCGCGAGCAAGGGTGGCCTGGTGGCCTTGACCCATGCCCTGGCGATGAGCCTGGGCCCGGAGATTCGCGTCAATGCGGTGAGCCCGGGCTGGATCGATGCCCGTGACCCGTCGCAGCGCCGTGCCGAACCGCTGACCGAAGCCGACCATGCCCAGCACCCGACGGGCAGGGTAGGGACGGTGGAGGATGTGGCGGCGATGGTGGCTTGGCTGCTGTCGCGTCAGGCTGCCTTCGTCACCGGCCAGGAGTTTGTGGTCCATGGCGGCATGACTCGCAAGATGATCTACACCTGAGCGGCAAGCTTCTAGCTGCAAGCTGCAAGCTGCAAGAAGGGACCGCGAGGCCCCTTCGTCATTTTGAAGGTTCCAAAATCGAACAGACCACAGCTGACTTTTTCTTGCGGCTTGAAGCTTGAGGCTTGCAGCTGCTTTGAAAAAAAATTCAATGGGGCTATTGACTTAGCTTCGCCATCTGCGTAAATTTCGCGGCCTCAGCGAAGCAAACGCAACAAGCAACATCGCGAGGGTGATTAGCTCAGCCGGGAGAGCATCTGCCTTACAAGCAGAGGGTCGGCGGTTCGATCCCGTCATCACCCACCACTTCCTGAGATGTTCCTGACGCTTCAGGTTTCGCAAGAAACCGAAAGCCAGAGAGGAGCGCACTGCGCAGCGGTAGTTCAGTCGGTTAGAATACCGGCCTGTCACGCCGGGGGTCGCGGGTTCGAGTCCCGTCCGCTGCGCCATTTTTCAGTAACAGATGGGTGCCTGGCACCGGTCTGAAGCCACAAGGTAAAAACCTTTGGCTGATCCC
>NZ_JBICKA010000070.1:0-303 GCF_043103635.1 Pseudomonas sp. yb_9
GACACGGGTTTAAGCACACATCCTGGCCTCGAAGGCCTCTGGGCTGATGTGCCCCAGCGTGCTGTGTCGCCGCTGGCGGTTGTAATCGGTTTCGACGTATTCAAACACGGTTTCACGCATCTGGGCGCGGCTCGTGAAGCGCTCGCCGTGGATGCACTCGACCTTCAGGCTGTGGAAGAAGCTCTCTGCACAGGCATTGTCGTAGCAGTTGCCTTTGGCGCTCATGCTGCATCGCAAGTGATGGGCGCGGATCAGCTCCTGGTAAGCCGCTGAGCAGTACTGGCTGCCGCGGTCGCTATGCAC
>NZ_JBICKA010000071.1:0-79896 GCF_043103635.1 Pseudomonas sp. yb_9
GAGCAGCCGAGCGTGCGCGAGGCGGTGGTGCTGGACATCGACGGGCCGGGTGGCAAGCAACTGGCCGCGTACCTGGTCATGGCCGGCGACCTGCCGAGCGACCCACAGCAACAGAGTGCGCTGCGCGGCGAACTGCGCGAGCACCTCAGGCTCGGCCTGGCCGACTACATGGTCCCGACCCACTTGCTGTTCCTCGAGCGCCTGCCGGTGACGGCCAACGGCAAGCTGGACCGCAAAGCCCTGCCCAAGCCCGATGCCAGTGTGCTGCAAGACAGCTACGTGGCCCCGCGCAACGCGCTGGAGCAACAGATCGCGACGATCTGGGCCGAGGTGCTGAAGCTCGATCAGGTCGGTGTGACGGACAACTTCTTCGAACTGGGAGGGGACTCGATCATCTCGATCCAGGTCGTCAGCCGGGCAAGGCAGGCCGGTATCCGCTTCACGCCCAAGGCGCTGTTCCAGCATCAGACCGTACAAGACCTGGCCTCGGTCGCCACGCGCATGGAAGGCAACGGCCCGCAGATCGACCAGGCGCCGGTGATCGGCGAGACACGCTTGCTGCCGATCCAGCAGGCGTTCCTCGAACAGTCGATCGCCGAGCCACATCACTGGAACCAGGCGGTTCTGCTGACCTCGACCAAGGTCATCAATAGCGCCGCGCTGGAGAAGGCCTTGCACACGCTGCTTGAGCATCATGATGCGTTGCGCCTGCGCTTCACGCCACCCCAGGACGCGGGCGCTTGGCACGCCGCTCATTGTGCGCCGGGCGACGTCGAGGCCGGGTTGCTGTGGGCCGAGACCCTGACCGATCCGGACGCGCTACACGCCCTGTGCGAGCGCGCGCAGCGCAGCTTGAACCTGCAGCGGGGGCCGCTGTTGCGCGGTGTATTGGCGACCCTGCCCGATGGTAGCCAGCGCCTGCTGCTGGTGATTCATCACCTGGCGGTGGATGGCGTGTCCTGGCGCATTCTCCTGGAAGACCTGCAAAGCGCCTATGACCGTCACATGGCAGGTCAGCCTGCCGTGTTGCCTGCCAAGACCACCTCGACCAAAGCCTGGGCCGAACGGCTGCAGGCCTACGCGCAAAGCGAAGCGCTGCAGGCAGAGCTCGGCTATTGGCAGTCGCAGTTGCAAGGGGTTGACCCGCAACTGCCTCTGGACAGGGCGGATGGTTCGTTGCATGGCCGCCACGGCGCGACGGTGCATGCACGCCTGGACCGGCAGCAGACCTCGCGGTTGTTGCAACAGGCGCCGACGGCATACCGCACCCAGGTCAACGACTTGCTGCTGACCGCACTGGCCCGGGTGGTTGCCCGTTGGACCCAACGCAGAGACGTGCTGGTGCAACTGGAAGGGCACGGCCGTGAAGACCTGTTCGATGCGGTCGACCTGACGCGGACGGTCGGCTGGCTGACCAGCCTCTTCCCCGTGAAGCTGACCGCTGCGTCGGACCTCGGCGCCTCCATCAAGCAGATCAAGGAGCAACTTCGCGCCATCCCCGACAAGGGCATCGGCTATGGCGCGCTGCGCTACCTGGGGGATTCGCACGCACACGATGTGCTGGCTGGCCTGCCAGTGCCCCCCATCACCTTCAATTACCTGGGGCAGCTTGACAGTACCTTTGCCGAAGGCGCGGGCCCGGGCACCGAGCGATTCCTGCAGCCAGCCAGCGAAAGCAGCGGCGCCAGCCAGTCTGCCGAGGCCCTGCTGGAAAACCTGCTGTCGATCAACGGGCAGGTCTATGCCGGCGAGTTGAGCCTGGCCTGGACCTTCAGCCAGGCCATGTTCGACCGCGCCACGGTCCAGGCCCTGGCCGATGACTACATGACCGAACTCCAGGCGTTGATCGACCATTGCGTCAGCCAGGGCGCGGTCGGCCTGACACCGTCCGATGTGCCGCTGGCAGCGCTGGACCAGGCCCAGCTGGATGCGTTGCCGATCCCGGCGGCTGCCATCGATGACATCTATCCGCTCTCGCCCATGCAGCAGGGCATGCTGTTTCACACGGTCTTCGAGCAGGGCCAGGGTGAGTACGTCAATCAGATGCGAGTCAACGTCTCGGGGCTGGATATCGAGCGTTTCAAGCGTGCCTGGCAGGCAATGCTGGATCGACACGACGTATTGCGCGCCGCATTCGTCGCCCATCTGGAACGCCCGGTGCAGGTGATTCGCAAGCACGTCGAGCTGCCGTTCGACGTGCTGGACTGGGACGACCAGGACCAGGATGACTTCGAGGGGCGTCTGGATGCCTGGGCCGAGGCGGATCGTCGGCGTGGCTTCGACTTGCAGGCCGCACCGTTGCTGCGACTGACGGCCATCCGTACAGGCAGCGGCCGGCATCACCTGATTTTTACCAGCCACCATATCCTGATGGATGGCTGGAGCAATGCGCAGCTGCTGGGCGAGGTGTTGCAACACTACGCAGGCGTTGCCCTGGAGCACCCGGCAGGCCGCTACCGCGACTATATCGAGTGGCTGCAGCGCCAGGACGCGGGGCAGAGCGAGACGTTCTGGCGCCAGCAATTGCTGCACCTCACCGAGCCCACGCGCCTGGCTCAGGCGCTGCGTCAGGATCGCAGCCGCGCCGACACTGGCCATGGCGAACATCATCAGACGCTCGACCCGGCGTGCTTCCAGGCGTTGAGCGCGTTTGCCAGGCAACGGCGGGTGACGGTCAATACCTTGCTGCAGGCTGCCTGGCTACTGCTGTTGCACCGCTATACCGGCCAGGAAGGCGTGGCATTTGGTGCCACGGTTGCCGGACGGCCGGCAGACCTGCGCGGTGTCGAGCAGCAGCTGGGCCTGTTCATCAACACCTTGCCGGTGGCTGGCAGGCTGCAGCCTGACCTGCGGGTGGGGGAGTGGGTCGAACGTCTGCAGGCGCAGAACCTGAGCATGCGCGAACATGAGCACACGCCGCTCTATGACATTCAGCGTTGGGCAGGCTCGGCCGGTGAGCAGTTGTTCGACACGCTGCTGGTGTTCGAGAACTACCCGGTCGGCGAAGTCCTGCAGCAGGGTTCCAGCGCAGGCCTGGTGTTTTCGGGCACGCAGAATCGTGAGCGGACCCACTATCCGTTGACGCTGATGATCGAGTCGGGCAATGCGCTGACGATCCATTACCACTACGACCGCAGCCACCTCGGCGACACCGGCGTGGAGCAGATCGCCCGGCACTTTGCCAATCTGCTGCACGCGTTGGTGCAACACGCCGATACCCCTGTCGGTGAACTGCGGATGCTCGATGACCAGGAACAACAGCGCATCGTCCACGACTGGAACCGTACCCAGATGCAGTACCCGCAGGCGCACTGCCTGCCCGAATTGTTCGAAATGCAGGTTGTGCGTACCCCTGAGGCCCCGGCATTGCGGTTTGCCGAACAGACCTTGAGCTACCATGAGCTCAACCAGCGAGCCAACCGGCTGGCGAGCAAGTTGCGCACGTTGGGCGTCGGGCCAGATGTGCTGGTCGCGATTGCCGTCGAACGGTCGGTGGAAATGGTCGTGGGCCTGCTGGCGATTCTCAAGGCCGGCGGCGCCTATGTGCCACTGGACCCGGAATACCCCCGCGAGCGCCTGGCGTACATGATGGAGCAGAGTGGGGCGCACTTGTTGCTGACCCTCAGTCATCTGCTGCCGCAACTGCCCACGCACGGCGCGCAGGCCTGGTGCCTGGACAGCGACTGGCATCAGGTCGAGGCCTTCGATGGCGAGAATCTCGGCATCGTGCAGCACCCCGAGCATCTCGCCTATTGCATCTACACCTCCGGTTCCACCGGTCGGCCCAAGGGGGTCGAGGTACGCCACCAGGCACTGGTCAACTTCCTCGCCAGCATGGCTGTCGAGCCTGGGATCGACGCCAGCGACCGGGTCCTGGCGCTGACTTCGCTGTCGTTCGACATCGCCGGCCTGGAGCTATACCTGCCGCTGTTGGCCGGGGCTTCGGTGGTACTGCTCGGCGAGCGCCAGAACAAGGACCCGTCGGCGCTGCAGGCGGTGATCGAGCGCCACGCCATCACCACCATCCAGGCCACACCGTCGACCTGGCGCATGCTGTTGCAGGCGCTGCCGGCGCAGACCTTGCGTGGCTGTAAGGTTATCAGTGGCGGTGAGGCACTGCCTGTCGACCTGGCCGAGCAGCTCCTGCCGTTGTGCGGTCGCATCTGGAACCTTTACGGGCCAACCGAAACGACGATCTGGTCGGCGGCGTACTGCCTGGACAACGAACACCCCTTGCCGTTGCTGGGCAAGCCGATTGCCAACACCACCTTGCAGGTCATGGCGCACGATCTCTCGACAGCCGCGGCCGGCATGGCCGGGGAACTGATGATCGGTGGCGATGGCCTGGCCCGGGGGTATCAGCGCCGCGCCGCGTTGACCGCCGAGCGCTTCGTCCCGGACCCCTACGATCGTAGCGGGCAGGGCGGTGGCAGGCTCTACCGTACGGGTGACCTGGCCAGCTATCGCAGCGATGGCCTGCTCGAGTACGTGGGCCGCATCGACCACCAGGTAAAGGTGCGGAGCTATCGCATCGAACTGGGCGAGATCGAGGCAAGGCTGATTGATGATCCTGCGGTGCGCGAGGCGGTGGTCATCGACATCGATGGGCCTGGCGGCAAGCAACTGGCCGGCTACTTGGTCTCGAACGGCGAAGTGGTCGCGACGGAGGAGCAGCGCAGCGCCTTGCGTCGGCACCTGCGCGAACAGCTGCGCGCGGCCTTGCCGGATTACATGGTCCCCGCGTACCTGACCTGGCTCGATGCGCTGCCGCTGACGCCCAACGGCAAGCTGGACCGCAAAGCCTTGCCCCAGCCCGACCTTGGCGTATCGCAGCAAGGCCATGTCGCGCCGCAGAGCGCGGTCGAGCAGCAGGTCGCTGCCGTCTGGGCACAGCTGCTGAATGTCGAGAAGGTCGGTCTCAATGACAACTTCTTCGACCTGGGCGGGCATTCGCTGCTGGCGCTGTCGGTGCTCTCGCGCTTGCAACTTTCCCTGGGATTGACCGTGGAACCGGCCGTGCTGTTCCAGCACCCGGTCCTGGGCGATTTCGCCAGATACATCGAATCCATCGGCGACGCGTCGGCTTTCGACGAAAAACTGCAGCGTCTGGATATGCTTTTTGAAGAGTTCGAGGTGAATGAATGAGTAATGATGCCGCGCTGAATATCGCCAAGCGTTTTGTCACGCTGCCGTTGGCCAAGCGCAAGCTGTATCTGCAGAAGATGCACGCCGAGAACATTTCTCCGGCCAACTTACCAGTGCCATGCGTTCAAACACTGTTCGACGTCATCCCGGTTTCGTTCGCCCAGCAGCGCCAGTGGTTCCTTTGGCAGATGGACCCCCAGGGATCTGCCTACAACCTGCCAGTCGCCTTGAGGCTCAAGGGCGAACTGGATAGCGAGGCGTTGCGCGCGAGCTTCGAGGCACTGCAGGCACGCCATCAGACCCTGCGAACCACGTTTGGTCTGAACGACGATCAGGTGGTGCAGATCATTCATCCACAAAGCGTGTTCACGCTCGATATCGAGCAGGTCGACCGCGAACCGGCAATCGATCTCGAACAGCGCCTGCAGGCGCTTGTAGAGGCCGAGGCCCCCGCGCCTTTCGATCTTGAGCACGAACGGCCTGTCCGAGTCAGGCTGCTACGGGTAGCAGAAGATGATCATGTGCTGATCATTACGCTGCACCATATCGCCACTGACGGCTCGTCGATGCACCTGATGGTCGAAGAGCTGATCCAGCACTACGGGCATCACTGCATGGGCCAGCCCCTCGCGCTTCCTGAGATGCCGATTCAGTACGCCGACTATGCCATCTGGCAAAGGCACTGGATGGAAGCGGGGGAGCAGGAGCGACAGTTGGCGTTCTGGAAGCAGCACCTGGGGACCGAGCACCCGGTTCTCGAGCTGCCCAGCGACCGCCCGCGCCCAGCGAACCAGTGTTTCGAGGGCGCCAGCGTGCACCTTGAGGTCGAACGCCGTCTGGCCGATGCCCTCAAGCAACTGGCGCAGCAGCAGGGTGCGACACTCTTCACGCTGCTGCTGGCCAGCTTCCAGACCTTACTGCATCGATACTGTGGGCAGGATGACATCCGCATCGGCATCCCGGTCGCGAACCGCAACCGTGTCGAAACCGAGCGGCTGATCGGCTTTTTCGTCAACACCCAGGTGCTCAAGGCCGAGTTCGGTTCGCTTGTGCACTTCAGCGACCTGCTGGCCCAGACGCGCCAGATGACGCAGGATGCCCAAGCCCACCAGGACCTGCCTTTCGAACAACTGGTCGAGGCGCTGCACCCTGAGCGCAGCCTGAGCCACAGCCCGCTGTTCCAGGTCATGTACAACCACCAGAAAGTCGCCGCAGGTACGCAGCGTAGCCTGCCTGGCCTGCTGGTCGAGCACATTGCCTGGCAACGCAAGACGGCGCAGTTCGACTTGACCCTGAACACCGTCGAGCACGACGAAGGTATCTCGGCAGAGCTCAATTACGCCACGGCGCTGTTCGATGAGCCAACCGTGCAACGCATGGCGCGGCACTGGATCAACCTGCTGCAATCGATCGTTAACCATCCTCGGCAACGGATCGGCGAGCTGCCCCTACTCGCGGCCGATGAACAGCAGGAAATTCTCGAACACTGGAACCACACCCAGGCATCTTATCCCGCTGATCGGAGCGTGCATCAGTTGATCGAGGCGCAGGCAGGCGAAACACCTGATGCCTTGGCCGTTCTGTTCGGCGAACAGCAGCTCACCTATCGACAGCTCAATCAGCGCGCCAACCGCCTCGCTCACGCATTGCGCGAGCAGGGGGTAGGGCCCGACGTGCTGGTCGGCATCGCGGTCGAACGCTCGCTGGAAATGGTCGTGGGCCTGCTGGCTATCCTCAAGGCCGGCGGCGCCTACGTTCCCTTCGACCCTGAGTATCCGAGGGATCGGCTTGCTTACATGATGGACGACAGCGGGATCGGGTTACTGCTGACGCAGCGTGCATTGCTCGAACACCTGCCGATCCCTTCCAGTGTGCGCAGCATTGTGCTGGATGACGACGACAGTTGGCTGACGGCTTTCAGCGCCAACGATCCCGTGCACCTCACCCACCCCGAACACCTTGCCTACGTGATTTACACTTCGGGCTCGACAGGGCGACCGAAAGGTGCAGCCAACGCGCACCAGGCATTGGTCAACCGCCTTATCTGGATGCAGAAGGCCTATGGTCTGGGCGCCGCTGATACGGTCCTGCAAAAGACCCCCTTCAGCTTCGACGTCTCGGTGTGGGAGTTCTTCTGGCCCCTGTTGACCGGCGCCAGGCTGGCGCTTGCGCAACCGGGTGACCACCGCGACCCTGAGCGCTTGGTGAGCACCATTCAGCGACACGGTGTGACGACGTTGCATTTCGTGCCATCGATGTTGCAGGCGTTCATGACCTGCGAGCATGTCGAGCGCTGCGATACCTTGCGACGTGTCGTCTGCAGTGGCGAGACGTTGCCTGCCGATCTGTCGGAGCAGATCTTGGCCCGATTGCCACACGCCAGCCTGTACAACCTTTATGGCCCTACCGAAGCTGCGATCGACGTAACCCACTGGACCTGCCGGCCATCGTGTCCGGGCAGCGTCCCGATCGGCACGCCCATCGACAACCTCAAGACGCACATTCTCAGCCGCGATCTGCTTGCGCTTCCTCATGGCGCAAACGGCGAGCTCTACCTGGGCGGCGTCGGCTTGGCGCGAGGCTACCATCGCAGGCCGAGCCTCACCGCCGAACGGTTCGTCCCGGACCCTCATGATGCCAGCCAGCAGGGCGGGGGGCGGCTGTACCGCACCGGCGACCTGGCGCGTTATCGAACAGGGGGCGTGATCGAGTACGCGGGGCGTATCGATCATCAGGTGAAGATCCGCGGCTTGCGCATCGAGCTGGGCGAGATCGAATCCAGTCTGCTTGAGCATGCGGGTGTTCGCGAGGCGGTAGTGATCGACATCGATGGGCGCCATGCCAAGCAGCTGGCTGCGTACCTGGTGCTTGATGAAGGGGCGGCCAGTCATGAGGAAATCCTGCAACATCTCAAGGCGGCATTGCCCGACTACATGGTGCCGAGCTACCTGGTGGTGCTGCAGGCCTTGCCGCTTACCCCCAATGGCAAGCTGGACCGCAAAGCGCTGCCCAAGCCGGATGTGAGCCAGCAGCAGAAAGCCTACGTGCCACCGCAGAGCGCGCTGCAAGCGAAGCTCGTGAGCATCTGGGCCGATGTGCTGAAGCTTGAAAGAGTGGGCATCACCGACAACTTCTTCGAGCTTGGAGGCGACTCGATCGTGTCGATCCAGGTCGTCAGTCGGGCCCGTCGGGAAGGTATACGTTTCACGCCCAAGCAGTTGTTCCAGCACCAGACCATCCAGGGGCTGGCGTCCGTGGCAGAGCAGGATGACGGCGGCACGTCGACGTTCGACCAGGGGCCGATCATCGGCAAGGTGCCCTTGCTGCCCGCCCAGGCACGCTTTTTCGAACTGCAGGGCAATGGTGATGCGCCTGGCAGCGTGGTGATGACGCTCAGACCTACCCGTGCGCTTGACCCCGACACGACGGAAAAGGCCTTGCAGGCCGTATTGGCGCACCACGACGGGTTGCGGTTGGCGTTCAATGCCGCGCAGGAGGCGCACGGCGCGCCGCTTTGCGAACACCAGGCGCTTTGGCAGAAGGAGCCCGTGCTGTGGCATGCAGCCGTGCAGGACCCGGCACAGTTGGACGCGTTGGCCAGGCAGGCGGGTGCCAGCCTCGATGTCCATAGAGGCATCCTGGTCCGGGCAGTCCTGGCGACGCTGGCAGATGGCAGCCAACGGCTGCTGCTGGTAAACCATGCGCTGGCGATGGACGAGGCATCCCGGGACATCGTCCTGCAGGATCTGCGCCTGGCCTGCGAGCAGCTCGACGCAGGGCAACCTGTGGCGCTTCCCGCCAAGTCCACCTCGGTTCAGCGCTGGGCGTATTCCGTGCATGACTCGCTCGAGGATGCTCCGAGCGTATTGAGCCATTGGCAGAAGGCACTGGCCGGGATCAGTGACGAGCTGGTTGGCAGCCCACGAGAAGCAGGGGCGCCCGCCGACAGTGCAACGTTGGGTACCTGGCTGGACCTCGACCTGACCCGACGCCTGACAGAGCAGGCCGCCGCAGCCTACCGCGCCGAGCCCGGCGACCTGCTGCTGGTCGCGCTGACGCGTGTCTTGGCCCGCTGGACAGGCCAGGACAGGGTCTTGCTTGGCGTGCAGGCTGATACCCGTCGCCAGACATGCTCGGGTATCGATCTGAGCCGCACGGTTGGCTGCCTGGATTATCCGTTCCCTGTCGTTCTCGACATTGACAAGACCACGCTGGATGGCGCGATCAAGGGGCTCAAGCAACAGTTGCGTACGGCTGCAGACAAGCGCCTGTCGTTCGCCGCGTTACGCTATCTGGGAGACGAAGCCAGCAGGGAAACCTTGGCCGCATTGCCGGTGCCGCAGTGCTCCTTCAGCTACCGGAAGGCGCTGGCCAACGTGCTGTTCGAGCCATTGCAGAACGGGGAAGGGCGTGAATCGTCGTGCGGCAACGGTCTGTCGGTCGATGCTCGGGTATGGCCGGAGGGGTTGCGCATCGACTGGCGCTTCAGCTCACGGCGTTTCAGCGATTCCACCATTCAAGGCCTGGCTGAAGCGTTCCATCTGGAGCTTGTGGCGCTGATCGAGCACTGCACCCTGCCAGGCGTCGCAGGGGCCACCCCGTCCGACTTCCCGCTGTGTTCGCTCAGCCAGACGCAACTGGACGAGCTGCCGGTTCCGATCGCCGAGATCGCCGACATGTACCCGCTGTCGCCTGCACAGAAGGGCATGCTGTTCCATTCGATCGAAGACAGTGGCAATGATCTCTACATCAACCAGGTCAGCCTGCCTATCAGCGGGCTCGATATTGAGGCGTTCGTCGGCGCATGGGCAGCGGTCATCGCACGGCACGAGGTATTGCGCACCAGTTTCCACTGGGTCGGGCTGGATGAGCCGGTACAGATCGTGCACGCCCAGGCGCACATGCCGATGCGCGAAATCGACGCCCGGGCGGATGCAGCGCCGGACAGGTTGGCCGGTGAGGTCGCGCGTGAGGAGCTGGTGGCAGGTTTTGACCTGACGCAGGCGCCGTTGCACCGCATGGTGCTGGTTCGACTGACGTCGTCGAGTTACCAGATGATATGGACGAGCCATCACCTGTTGATGGATGGCTGGAGCAAGTCCAGGCTGTTTGCCGAACTGATGCAGCATTACGCCGGCCAACCGGTCACTGGCTCCAGCGGCCGCTACGGCGATTTCATTGCCTGGTTGCAGGCGCAGGACAAATCTCGTCAGGAAGCGTTCTGGCGCGCCAGCCTGGCGCACAGCGAGGTGACGTCGCTCAGTCAAGCCGTGTACCCACGGCACACTTCGGATGAACCGGGCCACCACGCGCTGTATACCCGGCGTGACGCCGCATGGACCAAACGTCTTCAGCAGTACTGCCGAACGTTGCGTATTACCCCTAACACCCTGATCCAGGGCGCCTGGCTTCTGCTGCTGCAGCGCTACACGGGCAAGCGCAACGTCACGTTCGGCGCGACCGTGGCCGGGCGCCCAGAGTCGCTGCAGGATGCCGACACCACCTTGGGCCTGTTCATCAATACCTTGCCTGTGTCGCAGACGCTGGACCCTCTGATGCGCCTGGCGGACTGGCTGCAGGCCTTGCAGGCCTACAACGTCGAGCTGCGCAACTGGTCGCATACGCCGTTGAACGAGGTTCAACGCTGGTCGGCCGTGCCGGGGCAGAAACTCTTCGACAGCATCATCGTCTTCGAGAACTACCCCATCGACGAAGGTTTGCGTGAGGCGCCCGAGGCAGGTCT
This sequence comes from Pseudomonas sp. yb_9, assembly GCF_043103635.1. Classification (NCBI taxonomy): domain Bacteria; kingdom Pseudomonadati; phylum Pseudomonadota; class Gammaproteobacteria; order Pseudomonadales; family Pseudomonadaceae; genus Pseudomonas; species Pseudomonas sp. yb_9. The sequence continues at coordinate 10,889 of NZ_JBICKA010000071.1, forward strand.
GGAGTTTGGTGATTCCAATGACGTGGGGGTCACCAACTTCCCCATGGACCTTGCGATTCACCTCAACGATACGCTGATGATCGAGTACCTTTACCTGCGCAATGCGTTCAGCGAACAGGCGGTCGACGGTATTCGCCAGACCATGGAGTCGGTGCTTGAAACCCTGCTGCAGGATGCGCAGGTACGCCTTGGCAACCTGGACATTGTGCCCGCTGCGCAGCGCGCCCCTGTCGCCGACACTGCCACGCAAGCGCTGGCAAGCTACCGCCCGGAACGGATGGCAGAGCTGATCATCGAGCACGCCCACGATCGCCCCGATGCCATCGCCCTGGTCTGCGGTGATGAGCGCATCAGTTATGCGGAGCTGGACCGCCGTTCGGGGCGCCTGGCACTTGCCTTGCAGGCAAGCGGTGCCGGACCTGAAACGGTGGTTGGGGTGGCATTGCAACGCTCGGCGGAGCTGGTGGTCGCGCTGCTCGCCGTAATGCGCACAGGCGCTGCCTATGTGCCATTGGACCTGGAGTATCCGATGGAGCGCCTGGCCTGGATGATCCAGGATTCAGGCATGTCGTTGATGATCACTCGGCCAGAGTGCCGCGACGCTCTGCCGGAGCATGGCCACCTGCCCGTTCTCGCGCCTGATGCGCAGCCTGCCGATGCAGGCCCGGCGTTCGTCGACATTGCCGTGGACGAGCGTTGCCTGGCCTATCTGATCTATACATCGGGATCGACCGGCAGGCCCAAGGCCGTGGCGGTGTCTCAAGGCCCTCTGAGCCGGCATTGCCAGGCGATCATGCAGCTCTATGAAATGGGGCCTGCAACGCGAGAACTGCACTTCATGTCCTTCGCCTTCGACGGGGCCCAGGAGCGCTGGCTCAGCGTACTTGCGAGCGGGGGCGCTCTGGTTATTCGCGATGGCGAGTTGTGGACCGCCGAACAGACGCTTCAGGCACTTTGGCAGCATGAAATCACGATCGCCTGCTTCCCTCCCGCCTACCTGAAACAGCTGGCAGAAGCAGTGCATGACGCGGGGCACGAGCCACCGCCAGTGGATATCTACTGCTTTGGCGGCGATGCCGTGCCCGAGCAGACCTTCGAGCAGGTCAAGGCTGCACTCAGGCCACGGCTGTTCACCAATGGCTATGGCCCGACCGAGACCGTGGTCACGCCGTTGCTCTGGAAGGCGGGCGGCGGCGCACGCTGCGAGGCTGCCTATGCACCCATCGGCCATGCGGTCGGCTGCCGTACGCTGCACATCCTCGACAATGACCTCAATCCGTCTGGTATAGGCTTTGCCGGTGAACTGATGATCGGCGGTGATGGCATCGCCCGTGGTTACCATGGCCGTGCGGGCCTGACGGCGGAACGATTCGTGCCGGATCCGGCTGGCGAGGGCGGGCGCATGTACCGCAGTGGCGACGTCGTCCGACAGCGCCTGGATGGATTGGTCGACTACGTGGGGCGTGCCGACCATCAGGTCAAGCTGCGTGGCTTCCGGGTCGAGCTTGGTGAAATCGAAGCGTGCCTGCGGGCGCAGCCTGGCATCCGCAATGCCCTGGTGGTGGTCAGGGAAAGCCCGGTAGGCAAACAGCTTGTAGGCTACGTTGTCAGCGAGCAGGCGGGTATCGCTGGCGAACTGAAGGCGCGCCTGGCCGACCACTTACCCGATTACATGGTGCCTGCCTACCTGATCGAGTTGGCGCAATTCCCTGTCACGCCCAATGGAAAGATCGACCGCCTGCGATTGCCCGAACCCGAGTTCGTTTCGACGCAGTTCCAGCCAGCGAGAAACCAGCGGGAATCGATCCTGGTGGATATCTGGGAGCAGGTTCTGCAGGTCGACGATTTGAGCATTACCGATAATTTCTTCGAGCGGGGAGGGGACTCCATCCTCAGCCTGCAAGTCGTCTCTCGTGTCAGAAACCATCCGCAGCTTGACCTGGACCTCAAGCTGCGCGACTTGATGCGTTATCAGACGATCGAGGCGATCGTTGCCCATTGGGAGGCCGCGCCTGCGGTGGTTGAGGCGCAGCTGTCGACAGAGGTCGACCAGCGCCTGTTCAACCTGCTGCCTATCCAGCAGTGGATGTTCGAGCAGCAGCTGCCCGATCCGGCCCATTTCAACCAGGCATTGATGCTCAGGCCCCGGGCGGCCCTGGACCTCGTCGCCCTTGAGCAGGCGCTGCAGCATATCGAACTGCATCACGACGCGCTGCGGCTGCGTTTCTCCCAGCCGCACGGGCAGTGGATGCAGTGCTATGGCGAGCCTTCCGGTAGCACGACGCCCAGGCTGAACCTGCACCGTGTCGAGAGCATGGAGGCGATGACGGCACTGGCCAACCAGGCGCAACGCAGCCTCGATCTGGCGCAAGGCCCACTCTGGCGCACCCTGCATATCCAGCTGCCGGATGGGCAGGCGCGGTTGCTGTTGATCCTTCACCACTTGGTCATGGACGGTGTGTCATGGCGCATTCTCCTCGAGGACCTGCAGACTGCCTATGCGGCGTGCTGCCTTGGAACAGACCCTGTGCTGCCTGCACGGACCAGCAGCTACCGGTCATGGGTCGAGCGCCTGCAGGCCGAGGCAACATCCATTGAAGCGCAGCAGGGCGACTGGTGGCTTGATCAGGTTCGTCCTTGCGCCGGGAAGCTGCCCTGCGACAACCCGCGCGGTCGCAATCACTCCAGCCAACAGGCGGTGAGCCATTTCCGGCTGACGCCGCAACAAACGACGCAGCTCCTGAAGCAGGCGCCGGCTGCCTATGGCACGCAGGTCAATGACATCTTGTTGACGGCGCTCGGGCGTGCACTGGGCCGCTGGACCGGCCAAGAGGCGGTGATGGTGCAACTGGAAGGCCATGGCCGCGAGGACCTGTTCGAGGGCGTCGATGTCTCGCGTACCCTCGGCTGGTTCAACAGCCTGTTCCCGGTCCGCCTCACATCACGCCTGGACGACCCGGCAGCGCAAGCCATTCGCAGCACGCAGCGGCAGCTGGCAGCCATCCCCGAAAAGGGTATCGGCTACGCGGTCTTGCGCCAGTTCGGTTCGGGTGAGATGCGTCGGCAACTGCTTGAAGGGGCCCAGGCCGAGGTCACCTTCAACTACTTCGGGCAGTTCGATCAGCACTTCGACGAGCATGCGTTGCTGGAGCCAGCTGCCGATGATCCGGGCGATTGCTACCACGCCGATGCCAACCTGGTGAACCAGCTGCAGACGGTAGGGCAGGTCTATGACGGGGTGCTCTCGTTCCGCTGCATCTACAGCAAACGCCGCTACAGAGCCGAGACGATAGAGCGGCTGATGGAACAGTTCCAGCGCGAGCTGGTGGCACTGATCGAACATTGTGTGGACGTGACTGTCCCGGCCTGACGGCCGAGGACAGCAGCGCCGAGCATTTAGGGAGTTTCATGTTGAATAACGCGTTGGAAGCCTTCCTCGACCTGGCTGGCTTGAACCTTGATATCAAACCGCTGCACACGCTTTCTCCGGCCCAGGCACGGGCAACCTTCGAGTCGTCTTCGCAACGACTGCGCTGGCCCGTGCCTTGGGATCTGCGGGTCGAAGACCTGTCGGCTGTCGTGCGCGATGGCAGTTCGCTTGCGTTACGGCTTTACCGACCCTCGGTTGACGCGGGCGAGAACTTGCCGGTGGTGCTGTATTTCCACGGTGGGGGCTACGTGGTAGGCAGCCTGGACTCGCACGACGGCGTATGCCGAGAGCTTGCCGGGCGTACCCGTTGCGCGGTGCTTTCGGTCGGTTACCGGCTTGCCCCGGAACACCGGTTCCCGACGGCCCACGAGGACTGCGCAGACGCCGTGCAGTGGCTGGCGACCCAGGGGCGGCGCCTGGGGCTCGACCCGGCCCGGGTCGTGTTCGCCGGCGACAGCGCAGGGGCCACCTTGGCCGCTGCGCTGGCGATCGAAGCGGCAAGGCAGGGCCCGCAGGCGGCGATAACGCCTGTTGGCCAGCTGCTGTGCTACCCGATAACGGATGCAAGCTGCAAGCGTTCGTCGCACACCGTGTTCGGTGAAGGGTATTTGCTGGAAGACGAGACACTCGACTGGTTCTACGCGCAGTACGCGCAGTCCGACGAAGACCGCCGGGATTGGCGTTTCTCACCGTTGCTGGCGGATGAGCTTGCGGGGCTTGCACCTGCGATCATTCTGTTGGCAGGCCTGGACCCGCTGCTGGATGAAGGCAAGGCCTACGCGGCGCGGCTTGAGCAGGCCGGGGTGAACGTTGAATGTATCGTGGCAGAGGGCCTGACTCACGATCTGCTGCGAACACTGTCCATCGTGCCGGAAGTCACGGAGGTCTACGACCAGCTTGCCGTCGGCGTGCGCCGTTGGTTGCAGGCCGAAGGTACCGGCAGCCGATAACGCTGGCCGGGACGCAAAAAAATCCGATGCCCGTTTCCGGGCATCGGATTTTTTGCATTGCGGGCTAAGGTCAGCCCAGCGGCTCAGTTTTCGTAGCGCAGGGTAAGGCCGAAGTTACGCGGCGCTCCGAAGTAGTTGCCCAGGTTGCTGTTGAAGACAGACGAATAGTACTTCTTGTCGAACACGTTGTTCAGGTTGAGTTGCACGCTCAAGTTGTTGTTGATCTTGTACTGCGTGTTGAGATCGACAAGGTTGTAGGCGCTCTGCTTCACATCGCCCAGGTAGATCTTGCTCTGGTGGTAGACGTTGCCACCGACTCTCCAGTCCTGGAAGCGGCCAGGCAACTGATAGTTTGTCGCGACCTTGAACAGTCGTTGTGGGGCCGTTTCGGTCGAGTAGTCAGTACCTTTCTTGGCGCCGGCGACATACTCGGGATGGCTGTAGGTGTACCCCGCCATCACGTTCCACTGCGGCAGGACCTCACCCCCGACCTCGATGTCGAAACCACGGTTGCGTACCTTGCCGCCTTCCTCATAGCAACTGGAGGCACGGGTTGGTCCGCAGACGCGCTGTGCCCCGCTGATCACCTGAGGCATGTGGCTCTGGTCTACCTGGAAGAGCGCAATGGCGGTGTTGACGCGGCCACCCAGAAACTCGTTCTTGATCCCGACTTCGTAGTTGGTGCCGGTGATCGGGCTGAGCAACTTGTTATCCAGGCCATAGTTGGCCTGCAGTTGGTAGATTTCGGTGTAGCTGGCATAGACCGAGGTGTTGTCGGTGACATCGTAGACGATGCCGCCATACGGGATGATCTTGTTCTTTTCCTCGAACGGTTCCATCTCGTCCGGTGACTCGTACTTCACCGAGCTCAGGCGGCTGCCCAAAATCACGTGCAGGTCGTCGGTAGCGTTCAGGCGCGTCGCGGCATAAACCCCCTTGTCCTTGCGCACCGCCCGGTACTGCTCGCGCTCGCCACTGTACGTAGGGGTGGCGACCAGGTGAGGGTCGAAATCGAGAATGTCGACGGTCGTGGGGTTGTTGTTGTAACGCGATTCGTTGATGAAGCGATCCTTGCGTGCCGTGGCACCGAAGACCAGCTCGTGCTTGCGACCGAACAGGTCGAACGCACCATTGAGCGCCGCATCGAGGCTGATCTGCTCGTCGTCGTACTTGGTATCGTTGGTACGCAGTTGGAGCTGGTCGTTGCCCACGTTGGTGCCGTACAAGGCCAGGAAGTCAGCATTGGACCAGGTCATGCTGCCGTTCACGGTCAGCTTCCAGTCCTCGTTGAATTCGTGGCGAACGTCGCCGAACACGGTGCGGTTGATCTTGTTCAGGTGTGCCCAGCCCGGCGCGAAGGAAGTCGATCGGGAGAAGGGGTAAAAGCTGCCGCTTTTCTGAGTTGGCAAGCCGCCCCAGTCATATCCGCCATTGTTGTCCTTCTGCAACACGGTACCCAGGCTGACGGTTGTCCAGTCGCTCAGGTCGGCTTCGCCGATCGCATAGAACAGCTGGTTGTCCTTGTTGGCCCTGTCCACGAAACTGTTGCCGGCACTGTAGAGCATGACCGTGCGCCCGCGAAGGGTGCCTTCGGCATTGAGCGGGCCACCAACGTCGATCTGGCCGCGGTAGTTGTCCCACGACCCTGCGCCGATCTCGGCCTTCATCTGGTAGGTATCGCCCGGGCGCTTGCGCACCAGGTTGATCGCTGCCGAGGGCGAGCCGGCGCCTTGCATCAGGCCGTTCGCGCCGCGAACGATCTCGACCCGATCATAGATCGCCATGTTGTTCACCGAAGTGACGTCCATGGAAAAACTTTCCGAGATGCTGCTTGGCACACCGTCGTACTGCAGGTCGTTGACCTGGAAGCCCCGCGAGAAGTAACGCGAACGCTCGGTACCGAAGTCCTTCACGGTATTGATACCGGTGGCAGCGCGCGCGACATCGTCGAGTGACTGCATGTTCTGGTCGTCCATCTGGCGACGCGTCACCACACTGACCGACTGTGGGGTTTCGCGAGGCGACAGGGCCAGCTTCGTTGCGGTATTGGTGGAACCGGTGATGTAAGACCCTGTTCCCTCGGTCGTGGCACCCAGGGTTCTCGACTGGATACTCGTGGCATCGAGCAGCATCGCGCTGCCACCTTCGTAGGCCGCCTGCAAGGTCAAGGTGTTGTCGCGCAACTGATAGCGCAAGCCACTTTCCCTGAGCAGCACGCGTACCGACTCATCCAGATTGTAGCGGCCGCTCAACGCACCTGAGCGCAGGTTCTGTACGGCATCGGGCTCATACAACACCTGCACGTCGGTCTGCTCCGCAAATGCCTTCAGCGCCGCGCTCAAGGGCTGTGCCGGGATATTCAAGGTCAGTTGCTGATCTTGCGCCTGGACGGCCAAGGGCAGGGCCAGGCTCAGGGCCAGTGCTGGCAGTTGGGCGTTGAATGCGCGTCGAAGGCCAAGCGCCCGGGTCAAGTGATTCAATCGAAGGTGGGTGGGCATTTCGGTGCTCGTTGTAGAGGTTGAGTGGATAGGCTGGGCAGATCTTTTTTTAGGGTGACTAGGGGTATGACGCACGGCTGATGACAAACCGGAATGCAAATGTTTCGCTTTTATTGCATCAGGCGACGCACGCCTCGACGACCACCTTGCCGGCCGCCATGCGCACCAGCTGGTCGGCGACATCGAAATAGCGGTCATCGTGGCTGATGACGATGATGGTCTTGCCCAGGCGCTTCAGCTCGGGCAGCAGCTCGGTGTAGAAGATGCGCCGGAAGGTCGGGTCCTGGTCTGCAGCCCACTCATCGAACACCAGCACCGGGCGCTCTTCGAGCCAGGCATTGATCAGCGCCAGCCGCTTGCGTTGCCCGGTCGAGAGGTCGGTGGTGGTGAAGCTGCCGTCGCGGATGCTGACCTTGTGTGCGATTTCCAGCCGCTTGAGATAGACCTCGGCGCTCTCTGGCACCTGCTTGGCGCCCAGGAAGGGGTCGTCGAACAGGTAGTAATCGGAAAAGATGGTGGTGAAGAGCTGGCGATAATCGTCGCGATCCCGCGCGGTGATGGGCTGGTCGTTGATGCGAATCTCGCCTTGTTGCGGCGGGTACAGGCCTAACAGCAGCTTGATCAGGGTGGTCTTGCCACAGCCGTTCTCGCCAACGATGAAGACGATATCGCCCTGGCGGATCTGCAGATTTACCGGCCCCAGGGTAAACGGTGCGTTGCCGTCGACCGGGGGGAAGGCGAAGCGCACATCACGCAGCTCGAGGGTGCGCAAGGCGGGCAGCTGGCTGGCCTTGTCTTCGAGCAGCAGGTGCGGCTCTGGCGAGGAGAACCGTTCGGACAGCTCGGCAACCCGGCGGAAGGCGATCTGGGCGCGGCTGATGATTGGCAGCGTGCCTATCAGGTATTCCAGTGGGCCTTTCATGTACAGCAGCACCAGGACGAAGCCGCTCATGACCGCTTTGTCGCTGTTGGGCCATAACGATTGCAAGGCGAGTGCCAGGCCGATGACCACGAAGAACAGCATCGAGCCGAAGGTCTTGGCGATGACGAAGGTATTGATGGAGCGGATCTGGGTATCGCGAATCAGGTCGGCCGTGCCCTGGATGTTGCGGCTGAACATGCGTTGACGGCGAGTGCGGTGGATGCGCAGCTCCTTGGCGCCACCGGCGATCGCATTGTAGTGTCGTTGCAGCTCATCCTCGGCATCACGCGCCGCGACGAACCCCTGCATGCCCCGGGCCCGTGCGATGTACTGGACGACGGTGCCGAGGGCGATAGCGGTCAGGATCAGCAGGAACATGGGCAAGGACAGCATGGCCAGGTAGCCCAGGCAGCCCAGGGTGACGGTCAGGGCGATCGCCAGGGGCGCGAAGGCGAAGGCGAAATCGCTGATGGTGTCTACGTCGTGCGTCAACACCGGGATCAGCCGATGGCTGCGATAGCGCTCGATTTGTTCGATGGGGGCCGACAGCACCTTCTCGCCCAGCGTTTTGCGCAAGGCGGCAATGATGTGCTGGCCCACTCGGTTGCTACCGATGTCGGAAAACACCGAGCTGGCGAGGGCCACCAGGCAAAGCCCGGCGAAGCCCCAGACCACGCCTTGGGTCAGGCCGGAATCGTCGTGCAGGGCCCGGTTGATGGTGGCCAGCAGAAAGGTGATGCTGACGCCGCCGACCATGCCCAGGATGACGGAAAGCGCGACGGTGTATTTAAACGGCTTGAGCAGGGCGAAGAGGTCCTGCACGGCGCCGCGGGTGGGCTGGGACATGATGTGCTCCTGAGTAGATCAGCCGACGCTGGCGGGGGGAGCAGCGCCTTGCGTGCGCTGCTGTTGGGTAGGTGTTAAACGAAGCCGCGGAGGGTGGATTTAGGCGGCTGCCTTCAGCCGTGCATGACGTCAAGAAACGCCTTCAGGAAGGTCTGCATCTGCGCCGGTGTGCCGACACTGACACGCATCCATTGCGGCCACGCCTCGAATACCCGCCCGACCCGGATGTTGCGTTGCGCGAGCGCCTCGATCACAGGTTTGGCGGGGCGGCCGAGGGCCACCATGAAGCAGTTGGCCTGGGCGTCGGTGCAGCGGTAGCCGGCCTTTTGCAGGGCGTCGATCGTGTTTCGCAGAATGCCTCGATTGATGTGTTTTCGTTCGCTGACCAGGTCTTCTTGTTGCAGGCTGGCGATGCCGCCCATGGCAGCGGCAAGTGGCACGAAGTTGTAGCCGTTCAGGCGTTGCAGGTCGGCGAGCAATGCCGGTTTCCCGACCACCAGCCCCAGGCGGGCACCGGCCATGCCATAGAGCTTGGAGAACGTTCTCAGGACCATGACGTTGTCATGGCTGACCGCCAGGTCCAGGCAGGATGGCGCGTCGGTAAAGTGGATATAGGCCTCATCGATGATCGCCAGGCTGCCTGCCGGCTTGTGGGTGATCAGGTGCTCGATGTCGGCGCGTGGGGTCAGCGTGCCCGTGGGATTGTTCGGGTTGCACAGGTACAGCACCCCGGGTTGCCGGGTGGCGGCGAGCATGCCGCGTACGTCATGGGCGTGACGAGCATCGAGCTGCACCTCATGCACGGTTGCGCCGACAGCCCTGGCGCCATTGGCCACCGAGTCATAGGTCGGCGCGGCGGTGACCACGGTGCGCTTGTCGGCGTGGCGAGCCAAGGCGTATTGCAACGGCGAGCGGGAGCCGCAGAAGACCGCCACATGGTCTTCGGGTACCTGGTTTTGCCGGGCGAACAGCTCAGCCAGGCGGTATTCGTGTTCCGGAAAGTAGTGCCCACTCTGGCGAGCGCCCTGGTGCATTGCTTCGAGTGCCGAAGGGCAGGGGCCATACGGGCTCTCGTTGTAATCCAGGCGGATGATGGCGTCGTCCGCCGGTGGATCGCTCGCTGCGCCCGCCGCCCAGACGGGCATGGCGGGGGCAAGGCCGGTCAAGGTAGCGGCGGCGACGAAACGGCGTCTGCTCAAGGTGGGCATGGTCACTCTCCCTGTGGATTGTCAGTTGGGTTCACCGTCCTGAAGGGCGCGGGCTACCCGAAAGCCCAGCCAGTCGCCGCGCACGTCGGGTTCGCGCTCGTTGCGGTTGCCCGAGCGGGAGAAGATGGGCGGTTCCAGGTAGTCGTTGCCGCGAATCTGCCGGTGTGTGCAGGTACCACCGGTGGTCCAGGCGCTGCCGTCGGTGGGCGCGCCAACATAATCGGTATGCCAGCAGTCCTCGACCCACTCGTAGACGTTGCCATGCATGTCGTACATGCCGAATGCATTGGCAGGGAAGCTGCCGACCGGTGCCGTGTAGGTGAAGCCATCACGCGGCCCGTAGGTGTTGGCATGCTTGCTGATCTGATAGTCCCCTTCCTGGTCGAAGGGGAACGGGAAGGGGCCGGTGGAGCCGGCGCGGCCGGCGTACTCGCGTTCGGCCTCGCTGACCATGCGGTAGGGCTTGCCGGTCTTCTTGGCGAGCCAGGCGATGTAGCCGCGCGCCTCATCCCAGGTCATGCAGACCGCAGGCTGCGTCGGGCCTTGCGGGTAGCTGGGCTTGCCGTTCTTGCACAGCCGCCCCGGGCGGTCGTCGCCGTCGGGCAGCACCGTGTGGGTCTCCTTGGCATAGGCCTGCCATTGCCCGGCAGTCACATGGAAGCGACTCATGGCGAAGGCCTTGGCGAAGGTCACGGTGTGCAACGGACCTTCATCGTCCTGTTTGCCCAGTTCGTCATCGGGGGTGCCCATCACGTAGCTGCCGGCAGGCAGCACGACCATTTCCGGGCAATCCTTGCAGTCTTTGAAAACCTTGCCCGGTGCAGCCGGGTCGGCAGCGAGGGCTTCGAGCGACAGCGAGAGACAACCGAGGGCAATCAGTGAGGTCAGCCGTTTCATGGGTTTCCTTACGGGTAGTGGGCAACGGGAGGAGGGGCCGGCCTGGCGGCCTTCTGGGCGGCTTCCCACACACGCAGGAAGTTGGCGCCCCAGAGCTTGGCGATGTCTTCGTCGGAATAGCCGCGCTGCATCAGTTCGGCAGTGACGTTGCGGCTCTGGCTGACATTTTCCCAGCCAACCACACCGCCGCCGTCGTTGAAGTCGGAACTGATGCCGACATGGTCGATACCGATCTTCTTCACCGCGTAGTCGATCGAGTCGACGTAGTCGGCCAGGGTCGCTTCGGGCTCGGCGCCGAGGATGTCGTAGAACGGCGTGAGGTATTCACCGAACTTTTTCTCCGACCAGATCGAGAACACCGGGTCGGTGGTGGTGCCCATCTGGGTCTGGTTCTGTACGTCCGGCAGGCCATACTTGGCGCGTAACGCGTTCATCTTTTCGATGGTCGGGCGCGAGAACGGCTTGAGGTAGTGGGAGTAGGCCACGATGTTGACCAGCCCGTCGGTGGCCTTGATGTGTGCCAGGTCCGCGTCGCTGAGGTTGCGGCGAATGTCCATCATGCCTTGCACCCCCGTGTGCGAGGCCATGACCGGTGCGCGGCTCAGCTGGGTGACCTGGGTCAGGGCCTGGCTGGACATCTGCGAGACGTCGATGACCACGCCAAGGTCGTTGAGCCGGGTGATGGCGCGACGACCGATGTCGGAAAGACCGCCCAGCGGGTCGACCGAATCGCCCAGGAAGGGCAGTGGGCGCGCCGAGTCGACCCAGCTGTTGTTGCCAACGTAGCCTGGCCCGAACACCCGCATGCCGCGTGCGGCCCAGTGGTCCAGCTTGTCGATGTCGTCGCCAAGGGGGGCGGCGTTGAGCAGGCTGATGATGATGGCGAACTTGCCTTCACTGACCAGCCGGCGGAAGTCGGCAGGGGTGTAGGCGATGCCGGCCTGCGCAGGGTAGTCCTTGGCGATGCTGGTGATGATCCGATAGCGAACTTCCAGTTCGTTGGCCATCGCCGCCTCGAACCCGGGTGTGGGGCGGTGCGGCCAATTGGGCCCACTCCAGAACTCCGGCCATGACCAGATTGCGATCGAGGCGCCGCTCAGACGGCCTTTGGCGGCTTTCACCAGGTCGAACTGGGTCGGGCCATCACGGTTTGCTTCCTCGCCATCGGTGCCATAGCTCAGCGGCACGTCAAGGTGCGCATCCAGGGCCGGGATGCGCGCCTGCAGGGCGTTGGCCCGCTGTTCGATTTCCCGGCCGTAGGGGTGTTTGGCAAGGTAGACCCAATACCACCAGGCGCCTGCGGCCGCTAGGAGCAAGAGCAGAAGGGCCAAAGCCCATGGCCATCTGCGCGAAAAAAAAGCCTGTTTCTTCATTGCGTACTCGACCGCCTGCACGACGGCCCCATGCCGTTCGAACTTGCTGGGTGAAACGAGCCGAGCCCAAGAGAATTTAGCAACCCTCTAAATCGCTTCCTCAACCATTCGTTTTCGCAGCAGGAGTCACGTCATGAGTACAGTGGATGAAAGTGTCACGTCGTAAGATCCTGGCGGGCCTGGTGGCCGCCGGTGTAGCACTGCCTGCCGGGTATTACGCACGGCAGGCGTGGCAGCGGGCCGAGGAAGCGGAGCTGAGCAGTGACGAGCCTGCGGTGCCGGTCGATGACCTGCCCAATGCGCTGTTGGGTGAACGGCTGGTCGGGATCTGGGACTGGCGCATGACGAGCGATCACCCGGCGCTGGCCGGGCTGGCCCGACCGCAGCAGCTGCTGCTCGACGTAGGGCAGGGTGCCCGTGCCTTGCGCGGCTACCTGGGTACTGCGCCCTATGGCGGTCAGGGTTTGCAGGTATACGGCCCGTTGGCTGCCGACCGGCTGCCGAAGGTGCAACTGAAGATGATGGCGGGTTCTGGCGAGGCCTATGACTGCGATGCCGTGCTGGATGAGATATGGGGCGACTGGAGCGAGGGGGGAGGCAGCGCGACCCTGAGTGGGCACGTGCGCCTGGCAGGGGCGCAGGCAGGGCATTCCGGGGCGCAGGCGAGCTTTGTCGCCGTCCGCCGACCGTTCGTGCTGGCACGTGAGCGGCTGCCGTACGTGGCGGCGCTGCACGAGGACCTGATTTCACCGCAGCGTCGCTACTATCACCAGCTCTGGCACGCCAGCCGCGATCGCTGGCACCGCATCGATGAATCCCGGCGGCAGATGGTGCGTGCGCTGGGTTGGCAGGTCGGCCCGTTGGGCAAGGAGCGCAACGCACGCGGGCATGATCGCCATCGCAACGGCTCCGGCGAGGATTTTCTGTTCATGCATCGGCACATGCTGCATGGCGTGCGCGAGGTCCAGGACCTGCGTTCCTGGGCAAGCCTGCCTGCGGCACGCCCATCGATCGGGCAGGGCGTTCAGGCGTTTTTCGATTACCTCGACAACCGCGACGGCTACAGCGTCCCGCCCAACTGGCAGGCGGCCGGCGATGAAGCCTTCAGCCAGTGGCTGTACTACGTCAAGAGCAGCCAGGGGCTGCACGCCAACTTCCAGCTGTGGGAAGCCCAGCTGCATGATCCGCAATACCTCAGCACCCTGTGTCTGGGAGAGTTGGGTTCACGCATCGAATTGGGCATCCATGATTGGCTGCACATGCGTTGGGCATCCCTGGGGCGTGACCCGAACTCGGATTACCCGATGCCTTACGGGCGTCGCAACTACGATTTTTCCGAACGCTGGTTCCGCGCCGAGAACGACTTCCTAGGCGATCCGTTTTCCTCCCACGTCAACCCGGTGTTCTGGGCCTTTCATGGCTGGATCGACGACCGCCTGAACGATTGGTACCTGGCCCACCAGCAGGCGCACCCGGGGGAAGTGAAGCCGAAGATGATCGATGGCATTCCGTGGTTTGCGCCAGGGCGCTGGGTGCGTGTGGCCGAGCCTTGGCTGGGGCCTACGCGTGAAGGTTGCGGTGCCTGGGGGCTGGGCAATGGCGGCGGCACCGGGAAACTGGACATCGAGACCATGAAGCTGGCCTTGCAAGTCATTTTCAGCCCTGAAGAAGACGGCGATCGCCTGGCCGGCAGGGTGCCTCAGCGGCCTTGGTATGCCCGCCATCTGGCACCCGGCCCGCGACGTGACGGTTTGTAGTGGTGACGATTTTGGGCCGGTGTTGCAGCAGGTAGGGCTCCCGTCGGGGGGCTTGCCTACCTCGCTGTCATCAGTGTGTCCGACGCTGTCCAGCCGCCGCCCAACGCCTTGTAAAGCGCAACACTGGCCTGCAAACGCGCCTTGCGCAGCCGTACCCGTTCGGCCTGTGCTGTAAACAGGCTGCGTTGCGCTTCCAGCACGCTGAGCAGGTCTTCGGCCCCGGCCCGGTAGCGGTTCTCGGCCAGATCGAACGCGCGTTGCGCTTGGGTGAGCGCTTCATGCTGCCAGTGTGTCTGGCGGTCCAGGCCGTCGACGCTGTTCAAGGCCTTCTCGACTTCGCCGAAACTGGTGATCAGCACGTTGCGATAGGCCTCGAGCAGCTCGTCCTGGCGAGCGATGGCGCGATCACGCTCGGCGCGCAAGGCGCCATTATTGAAAATGGGCGCCGTCAGACCGGCACCGAGGTTGAGCGCCGGATTGCGCAGCAGGTCGATGGCTTTTCTGTCGCCAGTGGCCAGGCTGGCCGTCAAGCTCACCGTGGGGAACAGTGCTGCCCGCGCAACGCTGACATCCGCCTGAGCCGCCGCCAGGCGCGCCTCTGCGCCAGCGATATCCGGGCGGCGCGTCAGCAGTTGGCTGGGAATGCCGGCGGCAATGCTCGGGCCGCTCAGTTGATCGAAAGGCTGATCGGCCAGTTCCAGCGCCTGCACCGGCGCGCCAAGCAGGGTTGCCAGGGTGATCTGCGCATCGCGGGCCTCTTGTTGGTAGAGCGGTAACTGTTGTCGCTGGTTGGCCACAAGGCTCTCTTGCTGTGCCAGTTCCAGGGCAGTCGACGACCCGGCCTGGAATCGTGTGCGCACAAGGCTCAGGACCTTCTCGGCGTTTTCCAGGTTAAGCGCGGCGATGCGTGCCTGCTCACGAGCGGCGAGGGCGCTCAGGTAAGTATCGGCAACGCTGCTCGTCAGGCTCAGTTCGAGCGTGTCTCGGTCACGTGCAGTGGCTTGCAGGCCAAGGCGGGCACTGTCACGCGCAGCGGCATTTTTACCCCAGAAGTCCAGCTCGTAGCGGGTCGTCAGGGCCGTGTTGAAGTAGCGGTAGGTCCGCTCGCGGTTCGACGTGTCCTGCTCGCTGTACCCTTGGCCTCGTAGCAAGCGCTGGTGATAGGCGTCGGCGCTGGCGTCGAGGCGCGGTAGCAGGGGGGCGCCGGCAATACGCAGGTCGGCCTGTGCCTGCCTGACCCTGGCCATGGCGGCGCGCAGGTCATGGCTGCCCTGGCGAGCCTGCTCGATCAGTTGGCTCAGTTGAGCGCTATTGAACGTTGTCCACCACTGCGCGGAGGCCGCCGTGCCGCCAGCCGGACTTTGCCAGCTGGCAGGTGCAGCGATACCGCTGTCCAGTGGCGCGGGGGTGTGGCTGCAAGCACTCAGGATGGTCAGCAGCGGTAGCAGTAAAAACGGGGTTCTGGTCATGGTCATTCACTGGTCAGGGCGGCGACAGGGTCGAGGGCGGCGGCTTTGCGCGCGGGCATGAAACCGAAGATGACGCCCGTGGCTACCGAGCAGGCGAAGGCACCCACTATCGCCAGGGCAGAAAACGCCACGGCCACCTTGGCCAGGCTGAGAACCACGCCGATCAGCAACGCCAGGCAGACGCCGATCAGGCCGCCGGTCAGCGAAAGCACCACGGCTTCAGTCAGGAACTGGCGCAGGATGTCGCGCTGTCGGGCGCCGGTGGCAATGCGGATGCCGATTTCGCGGGTGCGTTCGCGGACGGTCATGAGCATCACGTTCATGACGCCGATCCCGCCGACCAGCAGCGAAATGGCGGCAATGGCGCCAAGCATCAGGGACAACCCGTTGCGTGTCGCCGCCTCGGCCTGGATCATCGCCGCGCTGTTGTCGATCTCGAAGTCTTCAATGCCACCGTGCAGGCTCAGCATCAGTTGGCGTATTGCGCGTTCGGTGTCATGCACCTGGGTGCTGTCGGCGGCACCGATGATCACGTATTCCGGGTGTTGCGTGCCGGAAAGACGTATGGAAACCGCTGAGTACGGCACGGCGATGCGCAGGTCGTTTCGCTGGTTGGCGCCACTGGAGCCTTTGCTGGCGAGCACGCCGATCACCTGAAACGGCACGTTCTCGATGAGGATGTACTGGCCGATCGGGTCCTGGCCGTCGACGAACAGCTTCTTGCGCACCTCCGAGCCGATCACCGCCACGGTCGCAGCCGTGGCCAGGTCGTTGTCGGTAAAGAAGCTGCCTTCGCTGACGGGCCAGCTCATCAGCGTCGGGAACACAGGCGAATAGCCACCGATGGTCGACTCCAGGTCACGATTGCCAAAGCGCACCTGCGCCTCCACTGTCATGGCCGGCATGATGGACTTCACTTGCGGTAGCTCGGCCAGCGCCTGCACGTCGCTGAGGCGAACGTTGCCGGGCGGAGCGCGCGGTGTTGGAGGGGCACCGTTCATGAAGATGATGTTCGAGCCGAACGCGCCCATCTGGGCCATGACCTGGCGCTTGCTGCCTTCACCCACCGCCAGCATGACGACCACCGACGCGACGCCGATGATGATTCCCAACAGGGTCAGCGCGGTGCGTGTGCGGTTGCTCCACATGACCCGCCAGGCGGCTTGCAGGGCGTCCCAGGTTTCGCCCAGCCATGGGCTGCCCTGGCTGTCGGCACGCACCAGGCGCCCGGCCAGATCGACGGCTTGCAGCGCACCTGGGCGACGCGGTGGCGGCGCCTGGTCGGCGCCGCTGTCACTGATCACTTCGCCGTCGCGGATCTCGATGATGCGCTGCGCCCGAGCGGCCACATCGCGGTCGTGGGTGATCAGGATCACCACATGGCCTTGCTCGGCCAGTTCATCCAGCAGGCGCATGACCTCGGTGCCACTGTGGCTGTCCAGCGCACCGGTGGGCTCGTCCGCCAGGATGATGTGGCCGCCGTTCATCAATGCCCGGGCGATGGACACCCGTTGTTGCTGGCCGCCTGAAAGCTGGCGCGGGCGATTGCCGGTGCGCTCGCCCAGGCCCAGGCGTTGCAGCAGGGCCTTGGCCCTTTCGGCGCGCGGGGCCGCCGTGGTTCCGGCGTAGATCGCCGGCATCTCCACGTTCTCCTGCGCCGAGGCGGAGGGGATCAGGTGATAACCCTGAAACACGAACCCGAACGCTTCGCGGCGCAACCAGGCCAGTTCGTCATTGCTCAGGCCGGCAACATCCTGGCCGGCGAAGCGATACTGCCCGGCGCTTGGGCGGTCGAGGCAACCCAGGATGTTCATCAGGGTCGACTTGCCAGAGCCTGAGGTGCCGACGATGGCGATGAATTCGCCGGCATGGACTTTCAGGTCGATGCCGCGCAACACATCGACCTTGGGGCTGTCGCCGCCCCCGTAGGATTTGCGGATGCCGACCAGCTCTATCAGCGGAGTGCTCATGTCAACCCTCACCGCCGACAGGGCCGATCAGCAGTTTGTCACCTTCGGCAAGCCCATCGAGTATCTGCACGCGCAGGCGGTCGCTGAGCCCGGTACGTACCTGGCGCGTCTGTACGTCGCCTTTGCCGGTCAGAACATGGGCAGTCTGCAGCCCCTCGCCCTGGCCGCGTCCCTGAAGCGCCGCGATGGGCACGGTCAACACATCCTTGGCAGATCCGGCGACGAAGAACACTTGGGCAGTCATGTCGGCCATCAGCGCGTTGTCATCGTTGTCGACATCCAGCAGCACGGTGTAGAGCACCACGCGGCCGGTCCCGCTGCCGCTTGCCGTACCGGCGGCAACCGGGCTGCCGCCGCCCTGGCTGAGCTGATCCAGCGGTTTGGGCGGGATCGGCAGAATCTGCCTGACGGTGCTGGTCCAGCGCCTGCCGCCGCTGCCCAGGGTGGTGAAGTAGGCTTGCATGCCGGTCTTGACCTGGCCGATGTCGGCTTCAGAGACCTCGGCCCATACCGTCATCGGCGACAGCTTGGCGATCCGCAGGATCAGCGGGGTGCGCTGTTGCGCGTTCAGGGTTTGCCCTTCTCGGGCATCGACAGCGACCACGGTACCGCCGATCGGGGCGTAGATGCGGGTGTAGCCGAGCTGAGCCTGCGCGCTGCGCAACGTGGCCTGCGCCTGGAGAATCTGCGCCTCATACATGTCGATGCGCGCCTGGGTTGTCAGCACCTTGGCCTGGGCCGTCTGCACATCCTCTTCGCGCGTGGCGCCGTCGCTGGCCATCCGCTGCTGGCGACGCAACTGTTGTTCGGCCAGGAGATGCTCGGCACGCTGCTCCTTGACCTGCGCTTTCAGGGTCTGGATGGCATAGCGCTCGGCATCCAGCTGGGCCTGTTGCGTGGCAGGGTCGATCTCCACCAGCAGTTGCCCCTGCTTGACGGTGTCACCGACTTCTACGTGCAACGTGCGGATCTGCCCGGAGGCCTGCGCGCCCACGTCGACGTACTGACGGGGCTGCAGGGTGCCCAGCGCGGTGACACTGGATTCGATGTTGCCACGGCTGACGCTGACGAACGGCCGCTGCTCGGCCTCTCCGGGCAACAGTTGCCAGGTGGCGAATGCGGCCACCGGAATAAGGCACAGCGCGAGCGTTACGGCACGACGGGTAAGGCGTTGAGGGATCATGCAGGATTTCCGACCATGAGAGGGCCGCTGTCACCAAGGATCAGCTAGGGAGGCTGCCGATTAAACGAAAGCGATCAGCGCGGATTTAGCGGGGAACGCGCGTTGCGGGCGTGGAAATGTAACAACGTCTTTAAGCTTGATGAGAATTATTATATTTTATGCGCCAGCGGTGCCATTACTTGGCCTGCAGCGGTCTTCTATCATCATCGGACAACAGGGAAAGCGCTTCGATGCCGTCTTCGGGTGTACTGCTCGAGCATTACTACCGTGAACTGGTCGGGTTCCTTCGTTCGCGTCTGGGTAGCCACCATGCTGCTGAAGATATCGCGCAGGAGGCGTATCTGCGGGTACTCGAGCGGTGTGACGACACGCAGATCTCCCATCCCCGCGCTTTCCTTTACCGCACCGCCCTTAACCTGGTCACCGATGGACATCGGCGCAACCAGCTTCGTCGCGCCGAGCCTCTGGAGGTTCTGGAAACCGATGAGCGGTTCTTCGTCGCCCCCGTGCACGGCGCCTGTCGCCAGGAAGAACGCCTGGAGTTGCTGCAGCGTGCAGTGGCGCAGCTGAGCGAAACCTGCCGGGCGTGCTTCTTGCTGCGCAAGCTCGAAGGCCTGTCACATGCGGAGATTGCCACGCGTCTGGGCCTGTCCAAGGCCATGGTGGAGAAGCACATCGTCAACGCCATGAAGCATTGCCGGCTGCGTATGCGTGAGTGGGCCGAGGCCTGAGCGCACGTTCGGCTTGTCGGCCCACTTTTCGATAGCGTCAGCTGCCTGACGAGGTACCGAATGTGAGGGTGCCCTTCATCATGGTGGAGTGGAAAGGGTAGGAGCAGAAGAACGCGTACGCCTGGCCTGCCTGCAGCATGCCGGTGTCGAAAGTGACCGAATCTTTTTCGCCACCACCGATCAGTCGGGTATGGGCGAGCACGCGCTTGTCGCCCGGCTGGAGGTAGTTATCGGCCTCACCTGCCGCTGCGCCATCGGTGGTCACGCCTTTGATGTCGTCCTTTTTGGCCAGCACCCAGTTGTGGCCCATGATATTCCTGGGCAGTGTGCCGGTGTGCAGCAAGTTAACGGTAAAGCGTTGGCAGGTCTGCGGTACGGTGATCGTTTTCAGGTCGTAGGTCATCTGGTCGGTACTGTGAATGTCTACCGAACAGGGCTCGGCGGACCATGCGACGCTGGACAGGGTCAGGGCGAAAAAGGCTAGGGCCGGGCGAAACATCTGGGTTCTCCGCGAATGTAAGAGGCGATGCCTTGGGGCATGAGCCTCCTTTAAACGAAGTGCGAGCGTCTGGGTTTAGGCGCGCGGTTACCTGCACGGCTTGATGGGGTGAGCGCAAGTGGCATACCGGAGTACCGGGCTAAAGGCAAATGCAAATTCCGTCAGTCAATCACTTGATTTATGCGGCGTTCCCGACTTCTATCAAAGTAGACCGCTGCCAGGCATGGCCTTGGCATGAGCCTTAACGGGCGCAGTAAGGTCATGGAATGTACCCATTACCCAGCTGCCCAGGCCCGACCATGGCAAACAAGACCCTGCGCATTCTCATTGCCGATACCCACCCCTGCCAGCGGTTGCAGCTGGAGCGGCTGCTCAATGGCCTGGGCTACTACCGGATCGCCCCCGTTGACAGCTTCGAGGAGCTGCAGCGTTTGGTGCAGTGCGCCTTGCAGCCTTTTCACTTGCTGCTGGGCAATATCGAACTGGCCAGCCATGCCGGGGTAGACCTGGAGCGTTTTTGTCGCGTCAGTACCCAGATCCAGCACGCCCTGCTTTACCATTCCAGCCAGTTGAAAGTGCCTGCGGTACCGCAGGCCGAGCGCCAGGCGGTCAGCCTGAGCCTGCCGCAGGTGCCCGACAACGAGGCGCTGGAGTCATTCATGGCGATCATCGACGGACCGATGCTGGTCGGCAAGTTGCCGCTGCCGGGCGCCATGCCGACGGCTACGGCCAGGCCACGGCCGCGGGCCAACTTCGCGCACACGGTGTTCAACCGCTAGCGGCGCAGCAGGCGGGGCAACGGGGCAGCTATTTGCTATCCTCTTGCCCTTTGCCGATTTGCGGACCCTGCCATGACTGCCATCGATACCGCTCGCCCGCCCCGGTTCAGCCGCGGCGACCATCGGACCCTGGGACTGGCGGCACTGGGTGGCGCGCTGGAAATCTACGACTTCATCATTTTCGTATTTTTTGCGCTGACCCTCAGCCAGCTGTTCTTCCCGCCCGAGATGCCAGAGTGGCTGCGCCTGCTGCAAAGCTTCGGGATCTTCGTCACCGGCTACCTGGCGCGGCCGCTGGGCGGCATCCTGATGGCGCACTTCGCCGACCACCTGGGGCGCAAGCGGGTGTTCAGCCTGAGCATCCTGATGATGGCACTGCCATGCCTGCTGATCGGGGTAATGCCGACCTACGCCGACATCGGCTATGCCGCGCCGTTGATCCTGCTGGCGCTGCGCATCCTCCAGGGCGCGGCCGTGGGGGGCGAGGTGCCAAGTGCCTGGACCTTCGTCGCTGAGCACGCGCCTGCCGGGCGGCGTGGGTATGCCTTGGGCTTCTTGCAGGCCGGGCTGACCTTCGGCTACCTGCTGGGGGCACTGACCGCGACGTTGCTGGCGCAAGTGTTCACGTCGCAGGAAATCCTCGATTACGCCTGGCGCTACCCGTTCCTGCTGGGTGGCGTGTTTGGTGTGATTGGCGTGTGGCTGCGCCGCTGGCTCAGCGAAACACCGGTGTTCCTTGCCCTGCGTGCGCGCCAGGAACAGCCGGTGAAATTCCCGCTGCGGCGGGTGCTGGGCGAGCACCGCCGGGCGTTGATTCCGGCGGCATTGCTGACCTGTGTGCTGACCTCGGCCGTGGTGGTGCTGGTGGTGATCACCCCCACGGTAATGCAGCAACGCTTTGGCATGAGCGCCGGGCACACCTTCGCCCTGAGCAGCGTGGGTATTGTTTTCCTCAACATCGGCTGTGTGCTGGCCGGGCTGCTGGTTGACCGCGTGGGTGCCTGGCGTGCGCTGATGCTCTACAGCCTGTTGCTGCCGCTGGGTATCGGTGCGCTGTACGCCAGCCTGGTGGGGCAGTGGGAGATGACCTGGCTGGCTTATGCGCTGGCGGGGCTGTCCTGCGGCGTGGTCGGTGTGGTGCCGTCGGTGATGGTTGGACTGTTCCCGGCCGAGATTCGCGTGTCGGGCATTTCCTTCACCTACAACGTGGCCTACGCGCTGTGGGCCAGTACCACGCCGCTGGCGCTGATTGCGCTGATGCCGTGGAGCCCGTGGGTGTGTGTCGGTTTTTGTCTGGTCATGGGCACGGCGGGGCTGCTGACAGCCTTGTATTTCGGGCATCGGGAGCCATTGGCGTTCGCGGCGGAGCCGATGCCGATCATGTGTGGTGACAAATGAGCCGGTGCATGTCTTGGGTTGTGCAGCAGGGCATAAACCGAGCGCCGCCCGCGCGGCGCATCGCGAGCTACGCTCGCTCCTACGTTTCTTTTCGGCCAGTAACGCCTGTGACAGGTGCGCGCGACCGTCTTGTTTGTACGACGCGATAGCGAGACATATACCAAGGCGCACGCGCGCAAATTCCCCAAGAATAATTGGCCCGAAACAAACGTAGGAGCGAGCGTAGCTCGCGATGCGCCGCGTAGGCGGCGCTCGATCTGATAAGCGCTGAGCCTCTCACGGCGAACACCTCGCAGCCCAGACGCAATTCACAACAAAAAGCCCCCGGCTCGTGAGCGCCGGGGGCTTTTTGTTACGGCAGGGCAGGGGCCTTACATGTTCGGGTAGTTCGGCCCACCCGCGCCCTCAGGGGTAACCCAGGTGATGTTCTGGGCCGGGTCCTTGATGTCGCAGGTCTTGCAGTGCACGCAGTTCTGCGCGTTGATCTGGAAGCGCTTGTTGCCGTCTTCCTGGGTGACTACTTCGTACACGCCTGCCGGGCAGTAGCGTTGTGCCGGCTCGTCGTACAGCGGCAGGTTGCTGGCGATCGGCACGTTCGGGTCGGTCAGCTTCAGGTGGCAGGGTTGTTCCTCTTCGTGGTTGGTGCTGGAGAGGAATACCGAGCTGAGCTTGTCGAAGCTGAGCTTGCCGTCCGGTTTCGGGTAGTCGATCTTTTTCGAGTCGGCCGCGAGCTTGAGGCAGGCGTAGTCCGGCTTGGTGTCGTGCAGGGTGAACGGCAGCTTGCCGCCGAACCAGTTCTGGTCCACATAGTTGAACGCGGCGCCCAGCAGCGGGCCGAACTTGTGCATGGCCGGGCCGAAGTTACGGCTGGCGAACAGTTCTTCGTACAGCCAGCTCTCCTTGAAGGCGCTGACGTAGCCGTTCAGCTGGTCACCGCCCTCGCTGCCGGCGAGCAGTGCGTCGGCCACCGCCTCAGCGGCGAGCATGCCGGACTTCATCGCCGTGTGGCTGCCTTTGATCTTGGCCACGTTCATGGTGCCCAGGTCACAACCGATCAGCGCGCCACCATTGAAGACCATTTTCGGCAGCGAGTTGATGCCGCCCTTGGCCAGGGCGCGGGCGCCGTAGCTGATGCGTTTGCCGCCCTCGAGGTACTGGCTGATCACCGGATGGTGCTTCAGGCGCTGGAACTCATCGAATGGCGATAGGTAAGGGTTGGCGTAGGACAGGTCGACGATCAGGCCGACCACCACCTGATTGTTTTCCAGGTGATAAAGGAACGAACCACCGGTGTTGTCCTTGGCCATCACGTCCAGCGGCCAGCCAGCGGTGTGCACCACCAGGCCCTGCTCGTGCCTGGCCGGGTCGATTTCCCAGATTTCCTTCAGGCCGATGCCGTAGTGCTGCACATCGGACTCGCTGTCCAGGTTGAAGCGCTTGATCAGCTGCTTGCCGATGTGGCCACGGCAACCTTCGGCGAACAGGGTGTACTTGCCACGCAGCTCCATGCCAGGGGTGTACATGCCGTCTTTCGGGTTGCCTTCACGGTCCACACCCATGTCACCGGTGACGATGCCGCGCACCACGCCGTTTTCATCGAACAGCGCTTCCTGGGCGGCGAAGCCCGGGTAGACTTCCACGCCCAGGTTCTCGGCCTGCTGGGCCAGCCAGCGGCACAGGTTGCCCAGCGAGATGATGTAGTTGCCTTCGTTGTGCATGGTCTTGGGCACGAACAGGTCAGGCACCTTGGTGGCGCTGCCGGCATCCTTGAGTACGTAGATGTCGTCACGCTTCACTTCGGTGTTCAGCGGCGCGCCGAGTTCCTTCCAGTCGGGGAACAGCTCGTTCAGGGCGCGGGGCTCGAACACTGCGCCGGAGAGGATGTGGGCGCCCACTTCAGAGCCTTTTTCCACCACGCAGACGCTGATTTCGCTACCGGCTTCGGCGGCCTTC
Source organism: Pseudomonas sp. yb_9 (assembly GCF_043103635.1). Taxonomy (NCBI): domain Bacteria; kingdom Pseudomonadati; phylum Pseudomonadota; class Gammaproteobacteria; order Pseudomonadales; family Pseudomonadaceae; genus Pseudomonas; species Pseudomonas sp. yb_9. The sequence goes on from NZ_JBICKA010000071.1 coordinate 34,752, forward strand.
TGCTTCAGGCGGCAGGCGGCGGACAGGCCCGCCGGGCCGGCGCCGACGATGACCACGTCGAATTCCATGTATTCGCGTTCCACTGGTTCTCTCCTACTCATCAAGGCTCGTGCTGTTGCTTTGTCTTATGGGGGCTTGCGCGCAGTGGCTCATCACGGGAGCGGAACTGTAGCTGCGCAAATGACGGACTACACCGTTTTGTCTTGGCCGCGCATTATATCTACACCACTTGGCGGGTCCAATACAAACGTTTGTTTGAATTTGCCGCAGGCCAGTAAAATCACAGGAGCGCGGCTGGAGGGTGACCGATTTGCCGTATTGACCGGATGGGGTGTTACGGTCAAGATACGAGCGGTTTTACGTTCGCCGTAGGCTTGCAGCCGGGCGCAGGTACACCTCTAAAGACCAGGTGTGGAGCAGGGTTTTGCGGCCTTTGGCCGGTTTGTAGTGGAGTTTACACGCCACGACAGAAAATGACCCGTGAGTATTCGTCGCAATGGTCCGAACAAGACTGTTCGGTCACTGTGAAGTTATTGCCTCCCGATACGTTTTTAGAGGTGCCCTTGTACCCACGCGCATCGCAGGGCTCAGTCCCAGGCGACTATCTATTCACCGGAGAGTAACGAGGAATCCATGAAGGTTCTTGTAGCTGTCAAACGAGTGGTCGACTACAACGTCAAGGTTCGCGTCAAGGCGGACAACTCCGGCGTCGACCTTGCTAACGTCAAGATGTCCATGAACCCCTTCTGCGAAATCGCCGTGGAAGAGGCTGTCCGCTTGAAGGAAAAGGGCGTTGCGACCGAGATCGTCGTCGTTTCCGTCGGCCCGACCACTGCCCAGGAGCAACTGCGTACCGCCCTGGCCCTGGGTGCAGACCGCGCCATCCTGGTAGAAGCCGCTGACGAACTGAACTCCCTGGCCGTGGCCAAGGCGCTGAAAGCCGTTGTCGACAAGGAGCAGCCACAGCTGGTCATCCTCGGCAAGCAGGCCATCGACAGCGACAACAACCAGACTGGCCAGATGCTGGCTGCGCTGACCGGCTTTGCCCAAGGCACCTTCGCCTCCAAGGTTGAAGTGGCTGGCGACAAGCTGAATGTCACCCGTGAAATCGATGGCGGCCTGCAAACCGTTGCGCTGAACCTGCCAGCCATCGTCACCACCGACCTGCGCCTGAACGAGCCGCGCTACGCGTCGCTGCCGAACATCATGAAGGCCAAGAAGAAGCCGCTGGAGACTGTTACTCCGGACGCGCTGGGCGTTTCCCTCGCCTCCACCAACAAGACCCTGAAGGTTGAAGCCCCGGCTGCCCGCAGCGCTGGCATCAAGGTCAAATCGGTGGCCGAACTGGTCGAGAAGCTGAAGAACGAAGCGAAGGTAATCTAAATGACTATCCTGGTTGTCGCTGAATACGAAAACGGTGCCGTAGCCCCGGCTACCTTGAACACTGTTGCTGCTGCCGCCAAGATCGGTGGCGATGTGCACGTGCTGGTCGCTGGCCAGAACGTCGGTGGCGTTGCTGAATCTGCTGCCAAGATCGCGGGTGTGGCCAAGGTGCTGGTTGCCGATAACGCTGCCTACGCCCATGTGCTGCCAGAGAACGTCGCGCCGCTGATCAAAGAGCTGGCGAGCGGCTACAGCCACGTGCTGGCTCCGGCCACCACCAACGGCAAGAACATCCTGCCGCGCGTTGCCGCGCTGCTGGACGTGGACCAGATTTCCGAGATCATCTCGGTCGAGTCTGCCGACACCTTCAAGCGCCCGATCTACGCCGGTAACGCCATTGCCACCGTGCAGTCGAGCGCTTCGGTCAAGGTCATCACCGTGCGTACCACCGGCTTCGACCCTGTCGCCGCCGAAGGTGGCTCGGCCGCTGTTGAAGCTGTTGGTGCTGCGCACAACGCTGGCATTTCGGCCTTCGTTGGCGAAGAGCTGGCCAAGTCCGACCGCCCAGAGCTGACCGCTGCCAAGATCGTCGTGTCCGGCGGCCGTGGCATGGGCAACGGTGACAACTTCAAGCACCTGTACAGCCTGGCCGACAAGCTCGGTGCTGCCGTCGGTGCCTCGCGCGCTGCAGTCGACGCCGGCTTCGTGCCGAACGACATGCAGGTCGGCCAGACCGGCAAGATCGTTGCGCCACAGCTGTACATCGCCGTCGGTATCTCTGGCGCGATCCAGCACCTGGCCGGCATGAAAGACTCCAAAGTGATCGTTGCGATCAACAAGGACGAAGAAGCGCCGATCTTCCAGGTAGCCGACTACGGCCTGGTGGCTGACCTGTTCGAAGCGGTACCGGAGCTGGAAAAGCTGGTCTGATCCGCCTGCTTCACTTATAAAGAACCCGGCCCTCGTTTCGAGGGTCGGGTTTTTTTATGGGCTGAGGAGTGAGGGATGACGTTGCGTGAAACGGGCAGGGCGCTGGCATGCATGGCGGCGCTGTTCTCACCGCTGGTCATGGCGGCAGGCAAGTGCGAGCGCCTGGTGGCAACCGGCAGCCCTGATGCACCGCCCTATTCGTGGCAAGACCCGCAAGACCCTAAACACCTGATTGGCGCCAACGTCGACCTGTTGCGTCAGGTGGCTGGCGAGCTGGGTGTAAAAGTCGAAGTACTGAGCGCAGGTCGCCGCGACCAGGCACTGGAGGAAGTGCGCAGTGGGCGCATGGATTTGTTGCTCGACACCCCCATGCAGGTGGAGCAATTGACCGCGCTGGACTACATCCACCCGCCGTTGCAGCTCAACGAGTACCTGGTGTGGACGCGTCATGATGCCCAGCTGACCTTCGATGGTCCGGCGGACCTGGCCAGGTATCAGGGCAGCTTGTCCGAGCGCGCACGGCTAACCCCGGCTTTCACCGCCTTCGCCAAGGCCCAGCTCAAGCTGGTGCCGGCGCAGAACCTTACCCAGGCCTTCCAGAAACTGGTGCTCGGCCAAGTGGACTATGTGCTGGCTGGCCGCTATTCAGGCATGGCCATGGCCCAGAGCCTGGGTATGAGCAATGACCTGATCGCCCGTGGCCTGCCGGTGGACCGGCCAGGCCTGTATCTGGCCCTTTCGCACAACTCGGCCTGCAATGACAGCTGGTTGCGTGGGCAATTGGCGAAAAAACTGACAGAATTGCCGATCTCCGGTGCGTCCGAGGCGGTCCTGCAACGAAATGTCGAGCGCTGGAAAGCGCAGTTGCAGGTGCCGGCGGACGCCCCCAAACACTAGGAAGATTGCGTGAGAACCCAACCACTAATCCTTGCCTTGGCCATGCTTGGCCTGGCTGGCTGCGCCAATGATCCGGCCCCTGACGAGCAGATGCGCATTTCCGAACAGGCCCTGGAGCAGGCCAAGGCCGTAGGTGCCATCGAGCAGGTCGAAACACTGAAGCTGGCTGAAGACAAGCTGGCCCGGGCCAAGGCCAACATGCTGACCGAAGACTACCGCGATGCGCGCATGCGTGCCGAGCAGGCCGAGCTGGATGCACGCCTGGCCGAGGCCCAGGTGCTGAACCAGAAGAGCGAAGAGCAGTTGCAGCTGCTGCAGTCGCGGGTCAAGCGCCTGCGCAAGCAACTGGAGGTGCAGCCATGATCCGCCGTACGCCGTTGGCCGCGCTGGTAGTGCTGGCGCTGGCCGCAGGCTTGCAAGGCTGTGCCAGCCAGCGCAGTTCTGCAGCGCTGGATGAGGCCAGTGCCGCCTTCGCGAAGGTCAAGGATGATTCCGATGTGCTGCGCAGTGCGCCGCGTGATGTGATCCGAGCGGGCGAGTCGCTGGCCCGTGCCGAGCGTTTGTCCAGCTACATCGGCACCGGTTCCGATGTGCGCCATTACGCTTACCTCAGCCAGCGCTACAGCGAAATTGCCCGTGAGCATGCCAAGCTGGCGCTGAACCAGGAGCGCCAGACCAAGCTCGACCTTGAGCGCCAGCGCCTGCAGCTGGCCTTGCGCGAGGCCAAACTGGCCAGCGTGCAGCAACAGGGCAAATGGGTCGAGTCGCAAATTGCGGCACTGGCCTCGGAGCAGACCGACCGTGGTCTGGTGATGACCTTGGGCGACGTGCTGTTCGATACCGGCCGTGCCGACCTGAAGAACTCGGCCAGCCGCACTGTGCTCAAGCTGGTGCAGTTCCTTCAGCTTAACCCGCGTCGGGTAGTACGTATCGAAGGCTATACCGACAGCACCGGCGCGGCAGAGGACAACCTGAAACTGTCTCGCGACCGGGCGCAGGCCGTGGCTGACATGCTGGTGGACCTGGGCATCGACGAAAAGCGTTTGCAGGTCGAGGGCTATGGGGACCAGTACCCGATCGAGGCCAACGCCTCTGAGCGGGGCAGGGCGCAGAACCGTCGGGTGGAGATCGTGTTCTCCGACGACAAGGGCAGGCTCGCGCCTGTGCGCTGAGTTCGACCCATAGAGGGGCCGCCATGCGGCCCTTCTTTTTGTCGGTTTAATCGTTTCGATAGTTATCACGCTGTTGTATTGTCGACTATGTTGCATTCTGTCCCAGTACACTTTGCAACTGTTACGGTATCCTTTATCGTCATCGAGCCGCACAAGAACAACGAGCCTGCCGCCATGACCAACCTGCTGCTGTACCAGCGTATCGCCCAGCAACTGGCCGATGACATCCGCCGTGGTGTCTACCAGCCAGGCGAGCGGGTACCCTCCGTGCGCAAGATGAGCGCCCAGCTCAATGTCAGCCATGCCACGGTGCTGCAGGCCTATGCCAACCTAGAAGATCAAGGGCTGATCCGTGCGCGGCCGCAGTCTGGCTACTATGTGCACCAGACGCCGGCCCTGACTGCGCAAACCCCCGACATCGCGCGGGTGGAGCGCCCTGGTCTGGTGACCCGTGCCAGCATCATCCAGCAAGTGCTCACCGAAGCGCGCCGTGATGGTGTGTTTCCGTTCGGCGCTGCGGTGCCGCATGTTGACTACCTGCCGGTGCGTGCCCTGCACCAGCAAATTGCCAAGGTCACCCGCTTTCACAGCCCGCGCGCGTTCAGTTACATGTTCAGCCCGGGTTTCGAGCCGTTGCGCCGGCAGATTGCCATTCGCATGCGCGATGCCGGTGTACTGGTCGACCCGCGTGAAGTGATCGTGACCCACGGATGCGTCGATGCGCTGCAAATGTCATTGCGTGTGCTGACGCGTCCGGGTGACTTGATCGCCGCCGAGTCGCCGACGTATTACGGCTTGCTGCAACTGGCGGACCTGCTGGGCCTGAAGGTGATCGAGATCCCCAGCGACCCGTCCACAGGCATCAGCCTTGAAGCTTTGCAGCTGGCGGCTAACCAGTGGTCGATCAAGGCCCTGGTGCTCACCGCGCGGCTGAGCAACCCGTTGGGTGGCACCGTCCCGGAAGAGCGGCAGAAACAACTGCTGCGCCTGGCATCGGACTTCGATATCCAGATCATCGAAGACGATATCTATGGCGAGCTGATGTTCGAGCAGGGCAAGACCAAGGCGCTGAAGGCGTTCGACCGGCTGGACCGGGTAATCTATTGCTCCAGCTTCTCCAAGACGCTGTCCCCCGGCGTACGTGTTGGCTGGATGATTGCCGGGCGCTACCAGGACGAGATCCAGCGTCTGCAAACCTTCACTACCCACTCCGCGTGCAGCGTCACGCAGATGGGGGTGGCGGCCTATCTGGAGAATGGTGGCTACGACCGGCACCTGCGCTACATCCGCCAGGAGTATCGCAAGAACCTCAGCGCCTACCAGTTGGCAGTGCAGCAGCACTTCCCCGAAGGCACCCAGATGACCCGGCCCACGGGCGGTTTCATTCTGTGGGTGAGCCTGCCCGGGCGGGTCAACACCCAGGAGCTGCATGTGCGGGCGCTGGAGCAGGGCATCAGCATTGCGCCAGGGCTGATATTCAGTAATACAGAGCAGTTCAACCACTGCATCCGCCTTAATTGCGGTATTCCGTGGAACAAGGAGGCCGAGCGTGCCGTGATTACCCTCGGCTTGCTGGCTCAGCAGTTGTGCCGGGAGCCTGCGCTCACACTTTTGTAAGGCTTGCCAGCTGCCTGTGGAACAGGGAGCATAGGCACCTTTCCTGCCAGTCTGTCCATTTGCCATGAATGTTCTACGCCGTTTTGCCCTGATCTTGTGCCTTGCACCGTTCTGCTGTGTGCCAGCCATGGCTGCGCAGCCGGCCAGCCAGGCGCCGGTAACCCAGGGCAAGCCAGTGCAGAAAAAGGCGACAGCCAAGCCTGCGCAGAAGCAGGCGGTAAAAAAAGCCGCCAACAGCAAGGCCAAGGCGCAAAAGCCGGTCAGCAAGGCGGTGGCCAAGCCACTGCCCAAGGCAAAGCTTGACCTCAGCCTGCCGGTCGATATGGTCAACTCACTTGAGCCGAACGTTGGCACCCCGTCGCCGATTCAGCGACGCAAACCCTTGCTGCCGCCCATGTTCACCGAGAAACCAGAAACCAACGACAGCCCGTTCCAGCTCAATGGCCGGCTGATCAACAACGAAATGCAGTTGCAATTGCGCAACGACAGCCGTCATGACGTTGACGGGGCGGCCATCGATTTCGAGTACCGGCAGTAGCAGTAAAACTGACTGCCGGGTCACTGCACATTTCATCGTGCCAGTAATTTCAAACGCCTGTTTGAGCGGTTACTATCCAGGGACGCTCGTCCCGTTTTGTTCCAGGGAGTCCTGACTTTGGTGAATAGCCATGAATTGCCGTGAGGGCTGTGGTGCCTGCTGCATCGCCCCGTCCATCACTTCTGCGATGCCGCGCATGCCCAATGGCAAGCCGGCGGGCGAGCGCTGCCTGCACCTGACGGCTGCCAACCTCTGCGACCTGTTTGGCAAGCCCGAGCGGCCGGCGGTGTGTGGTGGCTTCAAGGCGGATGTCGAGGTGTGCGGCAGCGACCGTGACGAGGCAATCAGGATTCTGGGTTGGTGGGAGCAGATGACGGCGGCGTGAGAGGCTGGATCTTCGACAACAAGGATAAACATGATGAGATCGTTCAAGCGTATTGCACTGCTGTGTGGCATGGGTGTTTTGCTGTCGCCGGTGGCCTGGGCCGAGAACTGGCAAGTGGCCAAGGACGAGGAGGGGATCAAGGTTTCCCTCAGTGAAGTAGCCGGTTCCAAGTACAAGGCCTATCAAGGCGTGACAGTGATCAAGGCGCCGCTGGCCAAGGTGCAAGCGTTGCAGGAAGACGTGGTCGGCGCTTGTGCATGGATTCACGAGTGCAAGTCGCAAAAGCTGCTCAAGCATGAAGGTGACCAGAGCTGGACCTACACCCAGTTCAACACGCCGTGGCCGGTGACGCCGCGTGATTCGGTGTTGCACATCACCACGGTCAAGGGGGCTGATGGCAGCTTGACCCGTAATCTGGTCGAAGAGCCGACCTATGTTCCGGAAGAGAAGGGCTTTGTGCGGGTGGCCAAGGTCGAAGGCTTCTGGAAGCTGGTGCCCAAGGGGGACAGCACCGAAGTGACCTACCAGGTGCACACCGAGCCGGGGGGGAGCGTGCCGGCGATGGTGGCCAACAAGTTCGTGGTGGATGCGCCGTTCAATACCCTGAAAGGGCTGCGGGAGCGGGCTGAGAAGAACTGAGGCCAGCGCAGGAAAAAGACCATAAAAAAGGCTGCCCAAGGGCTAATGCCAGTCAGTTAAGCTGACTGGCATTTTTCATTTTCGGGTCGGGTATTTTGCCGGCCTCTGCTTTACTACTCGCGGGAACCATCTATCAGGGCGCCGGTGGGGCAGAACGTACTGCGCAGCCGATGCCTGCAAATCCGCCAGAAAACCTGGCAGGTTACCGGGATGATTCAGTGATGTGCCATGCAGTAACCCCAAGATTGCCCAACTGCAGGCGGTAAAGCTCATTTCACATGGATACACCCCTGGGCACTGCCTCGACATCTGTACCATCTGATAGCGCAACAGGTTGTAACCCAGCAATACGCCCCACAACTCTTGCGCAATCATCTCCGGCGTTTTGCTTCTCAGCGTGTATTCGCCGCCTAGCAGTCCTTGCTCGATCTCCCGGTAGCCCAGTTCGATTTCCCAGCGCTGGCTGTAAAGATCGACGATCTCATCACCCGGGAAGCGCAGCGGATCGGTCATCGAGGTCAAGACACTCACAACCTTTCCTTTGATCGTTTTGCTCAGCAGCCGCGCCTGAGCGTCAAGCGGTAAGCCTGGCCACTGCTTGCGAGCCTGAGGCGACGTGCGCAAAACGACTAAGGCATCGTTACGCCCAAGCTTGCGTTCGACCTCATACTGAATGCCCTTTTTCAAGGGGACCAACCAGTGGCGCTGCTCGCCTTGAGATTGCCAGTGATGCAGCAAGCCCAGCGAGTAGAAACCTTTGTCGAACAGGGTTAGCGAATGGTTCGGCGTGGTGGCGATTAGCTGTTCTGCCAGCTTCATTTCACTGCTGTGGTAGCTCTCGAAAGTGCTGCTTATCAGCAGGTGGCTAGTCAGCTCCATCTGACAGACCATCCGTACCTGAGGAAAACCGCCGTCTCCATGCTGGTTGGTCGCGCCACCGTAGTACGCGCGGTTTTCCGCCGTGTCAGGCGTGTTCCAAACGACGCCATCCACGCCAAGTAGCGTCAATCCTAGCCATTGCGGGTGCAGGGTCTTTTCGTGCCATCGTTGCTGAGTAGGTGTGAAAACTTCGCGCACCGCCTCGCTACCCAACCGCTGCCGTCCTTGCACAACGGCGCTGGGCGCCACGAGTGGCCGCTTGTCGGGCAACATGATGTCCATGTGATTCACGACATCCCAGGCTGACATTCGACGAAACAACGCCATTCCGATGATGCACCACACCAGGCTTTCAAGCGGAAGGCGGCGTTTGCGAATGGTCGAGACACCCGCTGTTTCAAAAGCCTGCTTCACGATGTCCGGATCAAGCAAAGCCCCTAACCCTTCAAGGGCATTTGGCCTTGATGCCATTTCGTGAGTGAGGGACAGTGCTTTTGCTAGACGCATAAAAAATCCGATGCTCGTTTCCAAGCATCGGATTTTGCGGCCTACGGGCTAAAGCTCAAAGCATCAGTCTTAACTGACTGGCATTAGCCCAAGGGCAGCCTTTTTGCGTTCGGCCAGTAAAGCTTACTTGCGGTCCTGCAGTGCAACGATGTCGCGCTTCTGCTCGCCGGTGTACAGCTGGCGAGGGCGGCCGATCTTGTACGGGCTGGAGAGCATTTCTTTCCAGTGCGAGATCCAGCCCACGGTACGTGCCAGGGCGAAGATCACGGTGAACATGCTGGTCGGAATGCCGATCGCCTTGAGGATGATCCCCGAGTAGAAGTCGACGTTCGGGTACAGCGAGCGCTCGATGAAGTAAGGATCGGTGAGGGCGATCTCTTCCAGGCGCATGGCCAGCTCCAGCTGCGGGTCGTTCTTGATGCCCAGCTCGCGCAGGACTTCGTCGCAGGTCTGCTTCATCACGGTGGCGCGCGGGTCGCGGTTCTTGTACACGCGGTGACCGAAGCCCATCAGCTTGAACGGGTCGTTCTTGTCCTTGGCCTTGGCGATGAACTTGTCGATGTTCGAAACATCGCCGATTTCATCGAGCATGGTCAGTACGGCTTCGTTCGCACCGCCGTGGGCCGGGCCCCACAGTGCGGCGATACCGGCGGCGATACAGGCGAACGGGTTGGCACCCGACGAGCCGGCCAGACGAACGGTGGAGGTGGAGGCATTCTGCTCGTGGTCGGCATGGAGGATGAAGATCCGGTCCATTGCCTTGGCCAGCACCGGGCTGATCGGTTTGATCTCGCACGGGGTGTTGAACATCATGTGCAGGAAGTTTTCCGCGTACGACAGGTCGTTGCGCGGGTACATCATCGGCTGGCCCATGGAGTACTTGTAAACCATCGCGGCCAGGGTCGGCATCTTGGCGACCAGGCGCACCGCGGAAATTTCGCGGTGTTGCGGGTTATTGATGTCCAGGGAGTCGTGATAGAACGCCGACAGGGCGCCGACCACGCCGCACATCACCGCCATCGGGTGAGCGTCGCGACGGAAACCGTTGAAGAAGGACTTCAGCTGCTCGTGAACCATGGTGTGGTTCTTGACGGTGCTGACGAACTGGGCCTTCTGCTCGGCATTCGGCAGTTCGCCGTTGAGCAGCAGGTAGCAGGTTTCGAGGTAGTCGGATTGTTCGGCGAGTTGTTCGATCGGGTAGCCGCGGTGCAGCAGGATCCCTTTGTCGCCGTCAATGTAGGTGATCTTCGACTCGCACGAGGCAGTCGCCATGAAACCAGGGTCGAAGGTGAAGTGACCAGTGGCCCCCAACCCGCGGACGTCGATTACATCAGGACCAACGGTGCCGGTTAAAATGGGCAGCTCGACGGGGGCAGCGCCCTCGATGACCAACTGCGCTTTTTTGTCAGCCATGTGGCCTCCTATTAATGCTAGAAATCATCAGACAGACCCCCCACGCAGGGCCCGCACCACTATAGAGGGATAAATTCAGATGTCAATTTGCCTAAAGGCTTGTTGAATCAAGCATTCAAGCCTGATTTTTCCCGAAATTCTCGCCCATTTACGCCTTTTGTTCGCTAAAGGCAATGCGCTATTTGGGCTACCCCGTCACGTTGTCATAAGCAGCCTAACTGTCTATACTCGGCACCCGACCGCCAGGGGCTTGCAAGCCCGAACTACTGGGGGTCGCCGTTCCCTGGGTGGTGGGTACCTGACCAGTACACTTACCAACAACTTTGCCCTGATTCGCTAGGGGCTCTTCAGTGTGAAAAAAGCCGTGAAAAGCCAACGACCTGTAAACCTAGACCTAAGGACCATCAAGCTCCCCGTCACTGCATACACGTCCATCCTGCACCGTATCTCCGGCGTCATCCTGTTCCTCGGCCTTGCCATCATGCTTTATGCACTGGGCAAGTCGCTGGGTTCCGAGGAAGGCTTCGGTGAGGTGAAGGCGTGTCTGACCAGCCCGCTGGCCAAATTCGTGACCTGGGGCCTGCTGTCTGCCCTGCTTTATCACCTTGTGGCAGGTGTTCGTCACCTGATCATGGACATGGGTATCGGTGAGACGCTGGAAGGCGGCAAGCTGGGCTCGAAAATCGTGATCGTCATCTCCGTGGTGCTGATCGTTCTGGTGGGAGTTTGGGTATGGTAACCAATGTCACGAACCTGTCGCGTTCGGGCCTCTATGACTGGATGGCGCAGCGCGTTTCTGCGGTCGTTCTCGCGGCTTACTTCCTCTTCCTGATCGGCTACGTGGTCGCCCACCCAGGCATCGACTACACCCAGTGGCATGGTCTGTTCTCCAACAACGCGATGCGGATCTTCAGTCTGCTGGCCCTCGTTGCCCTGGGCGCTCACGCCTGGGTCGGCATGTGGACCATTGCAACCGACTACCTGACGCCTATGTCGTTCGGCAAGTCGGCAACTGCTATTCGTTTCCTGTTCCAGGCGGTATGCGGCGTTGCGATGTTCGCTTACTTCGTCTGGGGTGTGCAGATTCTCTGGGGTATCTGATCCATGGCTAGCATTCCAACCATTTCCTTCGACGCCATCATCATCGGTGGCGGCGGCGCCGGCATGCGCGCCGCGCTGCAACTGGCTCAAGGCGGCCACAAGACTGCCGTAGTCACCAAGGTCTTCCCGACCCGTTCGCACACTGTATCCGCCCAGGGCGGCATCACCTGCGCCATCGCTTCGGCCGACCCGAACGACGACTGGCGCTGGCACATGTACGATACCGTCAAGGGTTCCGACTACATCGGTGACCAGGACGCTATCGAGTACATGTGTCAGGAAGGCCCGGCTGCGGTCTTCGAGCTGGACCACATGGGCCTGCCGTTCTCGCGTACCGAAACCGGTCGTATCTACCAGCGTCCGTTCGGTGGCCAGTCCAAGGACTTCGGTAAAGGTGGCCAGGCCGCCCGTACCTGTGCCGCTTCCGACCGTACCGGTCACGCGCTGCTGCACACCCTGTACCAGGGCAACCTGAAGGCAGGCACTACCTTCCTCAACGAGTACTACGCGGTTGACCTGGTGAAGAACCAGGAAGGTGCGTTCGTCGGTGTGATCGCAATCTGCATCGAAACCGGCGAAACCATGTACATCAAGTCCAAGGCCACTGTTCTGGCCACTGGCGGTGCCGGTCGTATCTACGCTTCCACCACCAACGCCCTGATCAACACCGGTGACGGTATCGGCATGGCCCTGCGTGCAGGCGTACCGGTGCAGGACATCGAGATGTGGCAGTTCCACCCGACCGGTATCGCCGGCGCCGGTGTACTGGTAACCGAGGGTTGCCGTGGTGAAGGTGGCTACCTGATCAACGCCCACGGCGAGCGCTTCATGGAGCGTTACGCGCCGAACGCGAAAGACCTGGCCGGCCGCGACGTGGTTGCCCGTTCCATGGTCAAGGAAATCATCGCCGGCAACGGCGTGGGCCCGAACAAGGACCACGTACTGCTGAAGCTGGACCACCTGGGCGAGGAAGTGCTGCACAGCCGCCTGCCAGGTATCTGCGAACTGTCCAAGACCTTCGCCCACGTCGACCCAGTGGTCGCGCCGGTTCCGGTCGTGCCGACCTGCCACTACATGATGGGCGGCGTTGCCACCAACATTCATGGCCAGGCCATCACCATGGACGCCGAAGGCCAGGATCACATCATCCCGGGCCTGTTCGCCGTAGGTGAAGTGGCGTGCGTGTCGGTTCACGGTGCCAACCGCCTGGGCGGCAACTCGCTGCTCGACCTGGTGGTATTCGGCCGTGCTGCCGGCCTGCACCTGGAGAAGGCGCTGAGCGACGGCATCGAGCATCTCGACGCCAGCGACACCGACATCGATGTTGCCCTGAGCCGCCTGAACAACCTCAACGGGCGTACCACGGGTGAAGACGTTGCGAGCCTGAAGCGCGAGCTGCAGAGCTGCATGCAGAACTACTTCGGTGTATTCCGTACTGGCGAATACATGCTGAAGGGTATCGAGCAGCTGGCTGGCCTGCGCGAGCGTATCGCCAACGTCAAGATCAACGACAAGTCCCAGGCCTTCAACACCGCGCGTATCGAAGCGCTGGAGCTGCAGAACCTGCTGGAAGTCGCCGAAGCGACTGCCATCGCGGCCGAAGCCCGTAAAGAGTCCCGCGGCGCTCACGCCCGTGAAGACTTCGAAGACCGTGACGACGAAAACTGGCTGTGCCACACCCTGTACTACCCGGGTGAGAAGCGCGTTGCCAAGCGCGGCGTCAACTTTGCGCCGAAGACTGTTCCAGCCTTCGAACCAAAAGTCCGGACTTACTAAGGGTGGCTGCTATGTTGAAAGTCGAAGTTTATCGTTACAACCCGGACACCGACTCGGCGCCCAAGATGGAGTCGTTCGACGTCGATACCGGCGGCAAGGACCTGATGGTTCTCGATGTATTGGCGCTGATCAAGGAAAAGGACGAAGGTTTCTCGTACCGTCGCTCCTGCCGTGAAGGCGTGTGCGGTTCTGACGGCATGAACATGAACGGCAAGAACGGCCTGGCCTGCATCACCCCGCTGTCGGGTGTGGTCAAGGGCAACAAGCTGGTTCTGCGCCCACTGCCAGGCCTGCCGGTCATTCGTGACCTGGTGGTCGACATGAGCATCTTCTACAAGCAGTACGAGAAGGTGAAGCCGTTCCTGCAGAACGATACCCCGGCACCGGCCATCGAGCGCCTGCAGTCGCCGGAAGACCGTGACAAGCTGGACGGCCTGTACGAGTGCATCCTGTGCGCGTGCTGCTCGACGTCCTGCCCGTCGTTCTGGTGGAACCCGGACAAGTTCCTGGGCCCGGCTGCACTGCTGCAAGCCTACCGCTTCCTGGCTGACAGCCGCGACACCAAGACTCAGGAGCGCCTGGCGTCCCTGGATGACCCGTTCAGCGTATTCCGCTGCCGCGGGATCATGAACTGCGTAAACGTTTGCCCGAAAGGTCTGAACCCGACCAAGGCAATCGGTCACGTACGTAACATGCTGCTGCAAAGCGGCACCTGATACAACGTGTTGTACCTGCAGTAAGCCGAGGTGCGGGTGGTGAGCCCGCACTGAGGTAAAACCCGAACAAGGGCCCACAAAGCCTGCGTTCATTACCTATGAAGATATGAGACCAGCAGGGGCTTTCCGGGCTGGTACCCGGAAAATCAGCAGGATCCTAGTGGCGTGGTTCAGTCGCTGTATTCGGACTTTTCCAGGTTTGCTGTGGCTCTCGCCGATCAGTCCCCTAATCGAGGGTGACCAAGCATGCAAGAAAGCGTGATGCAGCGCATGTGGGAAAGCGCCCACCTTTCAGGTGGTAACGCTGCATATGTGGAAGAGCTCTACGAGCTCTACCTGCACGACCCTAACGCTGTGCCAGAAGAGTGGCGCACCTACTTCCAGAAGTTGCCCGCCGACGGCAGCACCGCTACCGATGTATCGCACTCGACAATCCGCGACCATTTCGTACTGCTGGCAAAGAACCAGCGCCGCGCCCAACCGGTATCCGCCGGGAGCGTGAGCAGTGAACACGAGAAGAAGCAGGTTGAAGTTCTGCGACTGATCCAGGCCTATCGTATGCGCGGCCATCAGGCTGCCAAGCTCGACCCGTTGGGGTTGTGGCAGCGTCCTGCGCCCGTAGACCTGTCGATCAATCACTACGGCTTGACCAATGCCGATCTTGATACGACCTTCCGTGCCGGCGACCTGTTCATCGGCAAAGAGGAGGCGAGCCTACGCGAGATCTTCGAGGCGCTCCAGAAGACATATTGTCGCACCATTGGCGCCGAGTTCACCCACATCGTCGATTCCGAGCAGCGCAGCTGGTTCCAGCAGCGCCTGGAAAGCGTGCGCGGCCGTCCGGAGTTTTCCGCTGACGTGCAGGCTCACCTGCTCGAGCGCGTGACTGCCGGTGAAGGCCTTGAAAAATACCTGGGCACCAAGTACCCAGGCACCAAGCGTTTCGGCCTTGAGGGCGGCGAAAGCCTGATCCCGATGCTGGACGAGATGATCCAGCGCTCCGGCTCCTACGGCACCAAGGAAGTCGTGATCGGCATGGCCCACCGTGGCCGTCTGAACGTCTTGGTGAACACCTTCGGCAAGAACCCGCGCGAGCTGTTCGACGAGTTCGAAGGCAAGAAGATGAACGAGCTGGGCTCCGGTGACGTGAAGTATCACCAGGGCTTCTCGTCGAACGTGATGACCGCCGGTGGCGAAGTGCACCTGGCCATGGCGTTCAACCCGTCCCACCTGGAAATCGTATCGCCAGTGGTCGAAGGTTCGGTGCGCGCCCGTCAGGACCGCCGCAACGACACCGTTGGTGACAAGGTACTGCCGATCTCGATCCACGGCGACGCAGCGTTCGCCGGCCAGGGCGTGGTCATGGAAACCTTCCAGATGTCGCAGACCCGCGGTTTCAAGACCGGTGGCACCGTGCACATCGTGATCAACAACCAGGTGGGTTTCACCATCAGCAACCCGCTGGACGCGCGCTCTACCGAGTACGCCACCGACGTTGCCAAGATGATCCAGGCGCCGATCCTGCACGTGAACGGCGATGACCCTGAAGCGGTGCTGTTCGTCACCCAGCTGGCGATCGACTACCGCATGCAGTTCAAGCGTGACGTGGTGATCGACCTGGTCTGCTACCGTCGTCGCGGCCACAACGAGGCCGACGAGCCAAACGGTACCCAGCCGCTGATGTATCAGCAAATCAGCAAGCAGCGTACTACCCGTGAGCTGTACGCCGAGGCACTGATCCAGGCCGGCCGCATTGATGCCGAGCGCGCCCAGGCCAAGATCGACGAGTACCGCAACGCGCTGGACAACGGCCTGCACGTTGTGAAGAGCCTGGTCAAGGAGCCGAACCGCGAGCTGTTCGTTGACTGGCGCCCGTACCTGGGCCATGCCTGGACCGCACGTCACGACACCCGTTTCGACCTCAAGACCCTGCAAGACCTGTCGGCCAAGCTGCTGGAAATTCCGGAAGGCTTCGTCGTTCAGCGCCAGGTGTCAAAGATCTACGAAGACCGCCAGAAGATGCAGGCCGGTGGCTTGCCGATCAACTGGGGTTATGCAGAGACCATGGCTTACGCCACCCTGCAGTTCGAAGGTCACCCGATCCGCATGACCGGCCAGGACATCGGCCGTGGCACCTTCTCGCACCGTCACGCGGTGCTGCACAACCAGAAGGACGCCAGCACCTACGTACCGCTGAAGAACCTGTTCCCGGGCCAGCCAATGTTCGAGCTGTACGACTCCTTCCTGTCGGAAGAAGCGGTACTGGCCTTCGAATACGGCTACTCGACCACCACGCCGAACGCGCTGGTGATCTGGGAAGCCCAGTTCGGCGACTTCGCCAACGGTGCGCAAGTGGTGATCGACCAGTTCATCACCAGCGGCGAGCACAAGTGGGGCCGTCTGTGTGGCCTGACCATGCTGCTGCCACACGGTTATGAAGGGCAGGGCCCGGAGCACTCCTCCGCGCGTCTGGAGCGTTACCTGCAGCTGTGCGCCGAGCACAACATCCAGGTGTGCGTACCGACCACCCCGGCTCAGATCTACCACCTGCTGCGTCGTCAGGTCATCCGTCCGCTGCGCAAGCCGCTGATCGTGCTGACGCCAAAGTCGCTGCTGCGCCACAAGCTGGCCATCTCGACCCTGGAAGACCTGGCCGAAGGCTCGTTCCAAACCGTGATCCCGGAAATCGACACCCTTGATCCGGCCAAGGTCGAACGTCTGGTCCTGTGCGGTGGCAAGGTTTACTACGACCTGCTGGAAAAACGCCGTGCCGAAGGCCGCGAAGACATCGCCATCGTGCGTATCGAGCAGCTGTATCCGTTCCCGGAGGACGACCTGGTCGAAATCCTGGCGCCGTACACCAACCTCAAGCATGCGGTCTGGTGTCAGGAAGAGCCGATGAACCAGGGCGCCTGGTACAGCAGCCAGCACCACATGCGCCGTATCCTGGGCCGCCACAACAAGGCGCTGGTCCTGGAATACGCCGGCCGCGACGCTTCTGCCGCGCCAGCCTGTGGTTACGCTTCGAAGCACGCCGAACAGCAGGAAAAACTGCTGCAAGACGCCTTCACTGTCTAACGCCTTCGCGCACCTGAAACCGAATTTAAGGAAACACTGATAATGGCTATCGAGATCAAAGCCCCAACCTTCCCGGAATCGGTTGCCGATGGCACCGTTGCCACCTGGCACAAGCAGCCGGGCGAAGCCGTCAAGCGTGACGAGCTGATCGTCGACATCGAGACCGACAAGGTCGTCCTGGAAGTACTGGCCACCGCCGACGGCGTGCTGGGCGCCATCGTCAAGGGCGAGGGCGACACCGTCCTGTCCGACGAAGTACTGGGTTCGATCGTTGAAGGCGGCGCTGCCGCCGCTGCACCTGCTGCTGCCCCGGCCGCTGCTGCTCCGGCTGCCGCTGCTGCCGATGCTGGCGAAGACGACCCGATCGCTGCCCCGGCCGCGCGCAAGCTGGCTGAAGAAAACGGCATCGACCTGGCTGCCGTTGCAGGCACTGGCAAAGGTGGCCGCATCACCAAGGAAGACGTCGTAGCTGCCGTCGCCAACAAGAAGTCGGCGCCTGCCGCTGCCCCGGCTGCCAAGCCTGCTGCCGCTGCTGCTGCCCCGGTTGTCGTCGCTGCTGGCGACCGCACCGAGAAGCGCGTGCCGATGACCCGCCTGCGTGCCAAGATCGCCGAGCGTCTGGTCGAAGCCCAGTCGAGCATGGCCATGCTGACCACCTTCAACGAAGTGGACATGACCGAAGTCATGGCCCTGCGTTCGAAGTACAAGGACCTGTTCGAGAAGACCCACAACGGCGTACGCCTGGGCTTCATGTCGTTCTTCGTCAAGGCCGCCACCGAAGCCCTGAAGCGCTTCCCGGCTGTCAACGCCTCGATCGACGGCAACGACATCGTCTACCACGGCTACGCCGACGTCGGTGTTGCCGTGTCCAGCGACCGTGGCCTGGTAGTACCGGTACTGCGTAACGCCGAGTCGATGAGCCTGGCTGAAATCGAGAACGGCATCGCCACCTTCGGCAAGAAGGCCCGTGACGGCAAGCTGGCCATCGAAGAGATGACCGGCGGCACCTTCACCATCACCAACGGTGGTACCTTCGGTTCGATGATGTCGACCCCGATCGTCAACCCGCCGCAGGCCGCCATCCTCGGCATGCACAACATCATCCAGCGTCCGATGGCCATCAATGGCCAGGTCGTGATTCGCCCGATGATGTACCTGGCGCTGTCGTACGATCACCGCCTGATCGACGGCAAGGAAGCGGTAACCTTCCTGGTCACCATCAAGAACCTGCTGGAAGATCCGTCTCGCCTGCTGCTGGACATCTAACCCTCTGGCTGCGTACCGTGCCGGCCCTGGCTTCGCAAGAAGCCATGCCGCGCGGTTCGCGGCTTGTAGCTTGTAGCTGATAAGGAATCTTTTATGACCCAGAAATTCGACGTAGTGGTGATTGGTGCAGGTCCTGGCGGCTATGTGGCTGCCATCAAGGCTGCCCAACTTGGTCTGAAGACTGCCTGTATCGAGAAGTACACCGACGCCGAGGGCAAGCTGGCCCTGGGCGGTACCTGCCTGAACGTAGGTTGCATTCCTTCCAAGGCGCTGCTGGACAGCTCCTGGAAATACAAGGAAGCCAAAGAGAGCTTCAATGTCCACGGTATCTCCACGGGCGAAGTGAAGATGGACGTCGCCGCGATGGTTGGCCGCAAGGCTGGCATCGTCAAGAACCTGACCGGTGGCGTTGCCACGCTGTTCAAGGCCAACGGCGTTACTTCGATCCAGGGCCACGGCAAGCTGCTGGCTGGCAAGAAAGTCGAAGTCACCAAGGCTGACGGCACCACCGAAGTCATCGAAGCCGAGAACGTGATCCTGGCTTCCGGCTCGCGCCCGATCGACATTCCGCCGGCTCCAGTCGACCAGAACGTCATCGTCGACTCCACCGGCGCCCTGGAATTCCAGGCCGTACCGAAGCGCCTGGGCGTTATCGGTGCCGGCGTGATCGGCCTGGAGCTGGGCTCGGTCTGGGCTCGCCTGGGTGCTGAAGTCACCGTTCTGGAAGCCCTGGACACCTTCCTGATGGCTGCCGACACCGCCGTGTCGAAAGAAGCCCAGAAGACCCTGACCAAGCAAGGCCTGGACATCAAGCTGGGCGCTCGCGTCACCGGCTCGAAAGTCAACGGCAACGAAGTTGAAGTGACCTACACCAACGCCGAAGGCGAGCAGAAGATCACCTTCGACAAGCTGATCGTTGCGGTCGGCCGTCGCCCTGTAACCACCGACCTGCTGGCGGCCGACAGCGGCGTGACCATCGACGAGCGTGGCTACATCTTCGTCGACGACTACTGCGCTACCAGCGTGCCGGGCGTCTACGCCATCGGTGACGTGGTACGCGGCATGATGCTGGCCCACAAGGCTTCGGAAGAGGGCATCATGGTTGTCGAGCGCATCAAAGGCCACAAGGCCCAGATGAACTACGACCTGATCCCTTCGGTTATCTACACCCACCCGGAAATTGCGTGGGTCGGCAAGACCGAACAGGCCTTGAAGGCCGAAGGCGTTGAGGTTAACGTGGGCACCTTCCCGTTCGCGGCCAGCGGCCGTGCGATGGCAGCCAACGACACCGGTGGTTTCGTCAAGGTCATCGCCGATGCCAAGACCGACCGCGTCCTGGGTGTACACGTGATTGGCCCATCGGCTGCCGAACTGGTGCAGCAGGGTGCAATCGCAATGGAATTCGGCACCAGTGCCGAGGATCTGGGCATGATGGTCTTCAGCCATCCAACCCTGTCCGAAGCGTTGCATGAAGCAGCGCTGGCAGTGAATGGCGGCGCCATTCACGTGGCCAACCGTAAGAAGCGTTAATTATAAGAAACCACGGCGGGCAGCCCGTCGTGAGTCTTGCGTGCATGACTCACCGCGGAACGTCCGCCGGACCGGATCACACGGGAAAACCCGGGGTCAACGGTCACAGGTGGTGCGGCGCCAGTAATGGCGCAGCGCCGAAGCGCAGTACCTAACGAAGACGGTAAAAAGCATGAATCTTCACGAGTATCAGGGTAAGCAGCTGTTCGCTGAATACGGCCTGCCAGTTTCCAAGGGTTTCGCAGTCGATACCCCTGAGCAAGCTGCAGAAGCCTGCGACAAGATCGGCGGGAACGAGTGGGTGGTAAAAGCCCAAGTTCACGCGGGTGGTCGCGGTAAAGCGGGCGGCGTCAAGCTGGTTCGCAGCAAGGAAGACGCCAAGGCGTTCGCTGCACAGTGGTTGGGCAAGAATCTGGTTACCTACCAGACTGATGCCAACGGTCAACCCGTCTCCAAGATTCTGGTCGAATCCTGCACTGACATCGCCAAAGAGCTGTACCTGGGCGCTGTAGTCGATCGTTCGAGCCGCCGTATCGTGTTCATGGCTTCCACCGAAGGTGGCGTGGACATCGAGAAAGTCGCTCACGAAACGCCTGAGAAAATCCTCAAGGCCACCATCGACCCACTGGTCGGCGCTCAGCCGTTCCAGGGTCGCGAGCTGGCATTCCAGCTGGGTCTGGAAGGCAAGCAAGTTCAACAGTTCGCCAAGATCTTCGTGGGCCTGGCCAAGCTGTTCAAGGATCACGACCTGGCGCTGCTGGAAGTGAACCCGCTGGTGATCAAGGCCGACGGCGACCTGCACTGCCTCGATGCCAAGATCAACATCGACGCCAACGCCATGTACCGTCAGCCTAAGCTGAAAACCTTCCACGACCCGTCGCAGGACGACGCCCGTGAAGCCCACGCTGCCAAGTTCGAACTGAACTACGTTGCCCTCGAAGGCAACATCGGCTGCATGGTCAACGGTGCCGGCCTGGCCATGGGTACCATGGACATCGTCAACCTGCACGGCGGCAAACCAGCCAACTTCCTCGACGTTGGCGGCGGTGCTACCAAAGAGCGCGTTACCGAAGCGTTCAAGATCATTCTGTCCGACAGCAATGTCGCGGCCGTTCTGGTCAACATCTTCGGCGGCATCGTTCGCTGCGACATGATTGCCGAAGGCATCATCGGTGCAGTGAAAGAAGTCGGCGTTAAAGTTCCGGTTGTTGTTCGCCTTGAAGGTAACAACGCCGAACTGGGCGCTAAAGTACTGGCAGAAAGCGGTTTGAACATCATTGCGGCAACCAGCCTGACCGACGCTGCTCAACAAGTTGTCAAAGCTGCGGAGGGCAAGTAATGAGCGTCCTGATCAATAAAGACACCAAAGTCATCTGCCAGGGCTTCACCGGCTCGCAGGGTACTTTCCACTCCGAACAAGCCATCGCCTACGGCACCAAGATGGTCGGCGGCGTAACCCCAGGCAAGGGTGGCACCACCCACCTGGGCCTGCCGGTGTTCAACACCGTCAAGGAAGCCGTGGAAGCTACCGGCGCTGACGCTTCGGTTATCTACGTACCGGCTCCGTTCTGCAAAGACTCGATCCTGGAAGCGGCCTTCGGTGGCATCAAGCTGATCGTGTGCATCACCGAAGGCATTCCTACCCTGGACATGCTGGATGCCAAGGTCAAGTGCGACGAGCTGGGCGTTACCCTGATCGGCCCTAACTGCCCAGGTGTCATCACCCCGGGCGAGTGCAAGATCGGCATCATGCCAGGTCACATCCACCTGCCAGGCAAGGTCGGTATCGTTTCGCGCTCCGGCACCCTGACCTACGAAGCTGTGAAGCAGACCACCGACGCCGGCTTCGGCCAGTCGACCTGCGTCGGCATCGGCGGTGACCCGATCCCGGGCTCCAACTTCATCGACATCCTGAAGCTGTTCCAGGAAGACCCGAAGACCGAAGCGATCGTCATGATCGGTGAGATCGGCGGTTCGGCTGAAGAAGAAGCTGCGGCCTACATCAAGGCCCACGTGACCAAGCCTGTTGTTTCCTACATCGCCGGTGTTACCGCACCTGCGGGCAAGCGCATGGGCCACGCCGGCGCCATCATCTCCGGCGGCAAGGGCACTGCGGACGAGAAGTTCGCCGCCCTGCAGGACGCGGGTGTGAAGACCGTGCGTTCCCTGGCTGACATCGGCAAGGCCCTGGCCGAGCTGACTGGCTGGGAAGCCAAGAAGTAATACTGCTACACCCCCCACGCGCACAGAGGCCACCTTCGGGTGGCCTTTGTCGTTTTAGCGTTGGGCATTTTTGTAAAGGTGGAAAATTCGATAGCCCTCATCAGGTTTTTCCACCAGACATTCGCACTAATTGGCAATAAATTATCGCCCGACACAGATATCCAGACGACAAACATGTACGCACATCGGACAAGCAGCACTGTAACAGTGCGTTTGTTGGGTAAAACGGTTAGTCTACGCGTTCACTCTGTGCCCGCTCCCCAAAAGGGAACGACACGCTAAACGGGTCTGGCCTATAAAGCCGGGCAGCATTTCCCTCACCCATAGGGAAATCCCCTCTCGAATCCCGATTTCAGCAGTGTGGTACTACCTTAAATGAAAGTTCTCAAAGGCCAGGATATCCTGGCGCTTGGCTTTATGACGTTTGCGCTTTTCGTAGGTGCAGGCAATATCATCTTCCCGCCTATCGTCGGTCTGCAGTCTGGCCCGCACGTATGGATGGCGGCCCTGGGCTTCCTGGTGACCGCCGTGGGCCTGCCGGTCATCACCGTGGTCGCCCTGGCCAAGGTCGGCGGCGGCATGGATGCCCTGAGCAGCCCGATTGGCAAATTCTTCGGTGGCCTGCTGGCGGCCGTGTGCTACCTGTCGGTCGGCCCGCTGTTCGCCACCCCGCGCACAGCGACCGTATCGTTCGAAGTGGGTGTTGCGCCGCTGACCGGCGAAAGCCCGCTGGCGCTGTTCATCTACAGCCTGGTGTACTTCCTCGTGGTGCTGGCCGTGTCCATGTACCCAGGCAAGTTGCTCGATACCGTGGGCCGCTTCCTGGCGCCGTTGAAGATCATCGCCCTGGCGGTGCTGGGCATCGCCGCCTTCGCGCTGCCTGCCGGCACCATTGGTGAAGCGCAGCCGGCCTATGCCGCCGCAGCGTTCTCCAAGGGCTTCTCCGATGGTTACCTGACCATGGACACCCTGGGTGCCCTGGTGTTCGGTATCGTCATCGTCAATGCCATCCGTTCGCGCGGTGTCGAGTCGCCGAAGCTGATTACCCGCTACGCCATCATCGCCGGCCTGATCGCCGGTGTCGGCCTGGCGTTGGTGTACGTCAGCCTGTTCCGCCTGGGTGCCACCAGCCACGACATCGCGGCTGACGCCACCAACGGTGCGGCGGTTCTGCATGCCTACGTGCAGCACACCTTCGGTTCGTTGGGTAGCGGCTTCCTGGCCGTGCTGATTGCGCTGGCCTGCCTGGTGACCGCTGTCGGCCTGACCTGTGCCTGCGCCGAGTACTTCAGCCAGATTCTGCCGCTGTCGTACCGGGCACTGGTGGTGCTCCTGGCGGGCTTCTCGCTGTTGATCTCCAACCTGGGCCTGACCAAGCTGATCATGTTCTCGATCCCGGTGCTTACCGCCATCTACCCACCTTGCATCGTCGTGGTTGGCCTGAGCTTCGTGAAGGACCTGTGGAACTCGCCGACCCGCATTCTGGCGCCGGTGATGCTGGTGTCGCTGGTGTTCGGCATGGTTGATGCGATCAAGGGCAGCAGTATTGCCCATGTGCTGCCGGACTTCATGGCGCACCTGCCACTGAGCGACCAAGGCCTGGCCTGGCTGGTGCCTTCGGTGGTGACCCTGGTGGGTGCCGTGGCCTGCGACCGCATGCTCGGCAAGCCGCGCGAAGCGCTGGCCTGATAGTCGAAGCCTGAGGGCAGCACCGGCCACAAGCCAGAAGGGTGCCCGCCAACAGCCCAGACTCGAAAACCCCGTATCCGGAAGGATGCGGGGTTTTTTATTGGCGGTATGAACAGTGCGATTTTCAGGGTGGATGTGTGCCTTTTTCCGCTTGCCAGCGTCGAAACCCGGTCCCTATCCTCTAGGCATCTGGCCCACTCGGGAACCCTGCATGAACTTCATCCAAACCAACTTCAACAACCTGCTGGCCATCGCCTGGTTTGCCTTGTGCTGGGGCGGTTATACCCGTTATGCCATCTGGAAGGGGCGTGACACCGCGTGCCTGGCCAGCGTGCTGCACTTGTACCGTGAAGACTGGATGCGCCGCATGCTGTTGCGCGACAACCGAATCGCCGATGCCAGCGTAATCGGCAACCTTGAGCGCAACGCATCGTTTTTTGCGTCCAGCACGCTGATCATTCTTGCCGGCATTCTTACCGTGCTCGGTGCCTCTGACCGGGCGCTGTCGCTCCTGGCCGACCTGCCGTTGGTGCAACAGACCTCCCAAGGCATGTCGGAGATCAAGTTGCTGTGCCTGGCCACGGTTTTCGTCTACGCCTTCTTCACCTTTAGCTGGTGCATGCGCCAGTACAACTTTGCCGCCGTGCTGGTGGGCTCTGCACCGATGATCGGTGAACGGTTGGTCAATGAGCTGGAGCGCAAGGCCTTTGCCTCACGGGCGGCGCGTGTGCTGTCGCTGGCGGCCAACCAGTTCAACCTGGGGTTGCGCTCGTACTACTTCGGCATGGCCATGTTGAGCTGGTTCATCAGCCCGTGGCTGTTCATGGTCATGAGTGTCGGCGTCGTCTTTATTTTGTACCGCCGCGAGTTCCATTCGGATGTGCTGGATGTGATGGTGTTCACCCCCACGGAAAGTGTGCCTAACGAACCGGGCAGGGAAAGTACCGTGGCGGGCAACTGAAACGTTTAATCTTTAAGTGGCAGGCACAAAAAAACCCGACAGCGTCGGGTTTTTTTGTTTTAGCCAATTACTGCTTGGCGGGTTCTGCCGGAGTAGCAGGGGCAGCTTCAGTCGCCGGAGCGGCTGGGGCGGCTTCTGGAGCCGGAGTAGCCGGAGCGGCTTCTTCAGCAGCCTTCTGCTCGGCTTCAGCCTGATCTTTGGCGGCTTCAGCGTTTTCCTTGGCAGCCTCGTTCATTTTATCCTGAGCTTCACCCATTTTTTCCTGGGCTTGCTCGGCGTGTTGCTGTGCGTCCTGGGCTTTGTCTTCGCTTGCTTTATCGCAAGCGGCCAGGCCCATGGCAGCGGCCAGCATCAGAGCAAAAGCAAAAGGTTTACGCATGGGGGTGTTTCTCCTTGGTGGAATAAGTGACTTGTTCCTTCGAGTGCAACTACGCGGAATAAGTTCCGCGAAGGTTACAGATATATAACGCCCCGTTCTATATAGACTTTTTAACGATTTTATGCCGCTGAGGCAGTACGGGTGGAAACAGCGAATGAGCGATTCAACCTTGATGCCCATGGCCGAGCGTTTTCTCTCGGCGCTTAAACATTGTCAGTTACTGCAGATGCGTGTGGCAAAAGCCGATGCCGATGGCATGACACTGATCATGCCCTGGTCGGCAGCCATTGTCGGCAACCCGCAGACCGGGGCTGTGCATGGCGGTGCCCTGACCACGCTGATGGACACCACCTGCGGCATGGCCACGCTGTGCGTGCTGCCGCGCTTCGAGGTGTGCCCGACACTGGACCTGCGCATCGACTACATGCACCCGGCCGAAGCTGGCAAGGACATCTACGGCCATGCCCAGTGCTACCGGGTGACCCGCGACGTGATCTTCACCCGGGGTACCGCCTACCAGGACGATCCCGAACAGCCGATTTGCCAGGTGGTGGGCACGTTCATGCGCCTGGGGCAGGAGATCAAGGGCGGTATCCGTTTTGGCAATAGCCTGAAGGAGGGCGGGGCATGATTCCACATGCGGTTCGTCAACAGCTCAACGCCGCCCACGCGGTGGGCGACTACGGCCCATTGCTGGCGCTGATCCCTTACGCCGGGCTGATTGGTATCGAATGCGAGCGTCAGGGCGACGACCTGCTGTTCCGCCTGCCGGCCCGCCCGGACAACATCGGCAACCCGTTGCTGCCCGCCATCCATGGTGGTGTGATTGCGGGGTTCATGGAGCTGTCTGCGGCTTTGTACCTGTTGATCTACAGCGAAAGTGCGAGCATCCCGAAAATCATCGATTTCTCCATCGACTACCTGCGAGCCGGGCTTTTTCGCGATACTTACGCCCGGTGCCAGCTATGGCGCCAAGGGCGACGGGTGACGAATGTCGCCATTACCGCCTGGCAGGGCGACAGGCAATCGCCCATTGCCACGGCCCGCGCGCATTTCAAGATCGAACCGGAAAAGCCCTTGAAATCATCCGGGCAGCCCCCATCTGAATGACATCCGCCGCTAACGCAGGCCGAACTGGCCGCCAGGCGCCCACTACCCTCAGATCGGAGTTTCGAAGACCATGACTGTGGAAACACAAAAGGAAACGTTGGGCTTCCAGACCGAGGTAAAGCAACTGCTGCACCTCATGATTCACTCGCTGTACTCGAACAAGGAAATCTTCCTGCGGGAGCTGATTTCCAACGCCTCCGACGCGGCCGACAAGCTGCGCTTCGAAGCCCTGGCCAAGCCAGAACTGCTTGAAGGCGACGCCGATCTGAAGATTCGCCTGAGCTTCGACAAGGACGCCGGTACCGTCACCCTCGAAGACAACGGCATCGGCATGAGCCGTGAAGACGTCATCGCCCACCTGGGTACCATTGCCAAGTCCGGCACTGCCGACTTCATGAAGAACCTCACCGGTGACCAGAAGAAGGACTCGCACCTGATCGGTCAGTTCGGCGTGGGCTTCTACTCCGCGTTCATCGTGGCCGACAAGGTCGACGTGTACAGCCGCCGTGCCGGTCAGCCAGCCGCAGAAGGTGTGCACTGGTCGTCGAAAGGCGAGGGCGAGTTTGAAGTCGCCACCATCGACAAGCCACAGCGCGGCACCCGCATCGTCCTGCACCTGAAGCAGGAAGAAAAAGAGTTCGCCGATGGCTGGCGCCTGCGCAACGTGGTCAAGAAGTACTCCGACCACATCGCCCTGCCTATCCAGCTGCCGAAAGAACAACCAGCCGCCGAAGGCGAAGAACAGCCGGCTGAAGCGTGGGAAACCGTCAACCGTGCCAGCGCCCTGTGGACCCGTTCGCGCACCGAGGTGAAGGACGAGGAGTACCAGGAGTTCTACAAGCACATCGGTCATGACTTCGAAAACCCACTGGCCTGGAGCCACAACAAGGTTGAAGGCAAGCTCGAATACAATTCGCTGCTGTATGTGCCGGCCCGCGCGCCGTTCGACCTGTACCAGCGCGAAGCACCGCGTGGCCTGAAGCTGTACGTGCAGCGTGTGTTCATCATGGACCAGGCCGAGTCGTTCCTGCCGCTGTACCTGCGCTTCATCAAGGGCGTGGTCGACTCCAACGACCTGTCGCTGAACGTGTCGCGTGAAATCCTGCAGAAAGACCCGATCATTGACTCGATGAAGACCGCGCTGACCAAGCGCGTGCTCGACATGCTGGAAAAACTGGCGAAGAACGAGCCCGAGCAGTACAAAGGCTTCTGGAAGAACTTCGGCCAGGTGCTGAAGGAAGGCCCGGCCGAAGACTTCGCCAACAAGGAGAAAATCGCCAGCCTGCTGCGCTTTGCCTCCACCCAGGACGACAGTGGCGAGCAGAGCGTCGCCCTGGCCGAGTACCTGGCCCGCGCCAAGGAAGGCCAGGACAAGATCTACTACCTCACCGGCGAGTCGTATGCGCAGGTCAAGAACAGCCCGCACCTGGAGGTCTTCCGCAAGAAAGGCATCGAAGTGCTGCTGCTGACCGACCGCATTGACGAGTGGCTGATGAGCTACCTCAACGAGTTCGACGGCAAGGCCTTTGTCGACGTCGCCCGTGGCGACCTGGACCTGGGCAAGCTGGATTCGGAAGAAGACAAGAAAGCCCAGGAAGAAGTGGCCAAGGACAAGGAAGGCCTGGTCGAGCGCCTGAAAGGCGCGCTGGGTGACAGCGTGGCTGAAGTGCGCGTGTCGCACCGCCTGACCGACTCCCCAGCGATTCTGGCCATAGGCGAGCAGGACCTGGGCCTGCAGATGCGTCAGATTCTGGAGGCCAGCGGGCAGAAGGTGCCGGAATCCAAGCCGATCTTCGAGTTCAACCCGACCCACCCGCTGATCGAAAAGCTGGACAACGAGCAGAGTGAAGACCGTTTTGCCGAGCTGTCGCACATCCTGTTCGATCAAGCGGCCCTGGCGGCCGGCGATAGCCTGAAGGACCCGGCGGCCTACGTTCGTCGCCTGAACAAGCTGCTGGTCGAGCTGTCTGCTTGAGTTGATGCTTGGGAAAGCCCGCTTCGGCGGGCTTTTTTCATGGCGGGCTTTTTAGAATACGTGCCTAAGGAGTGCTTGATGAGCAAGGTAATCGTCGAATCGCTGGTTTATCACCTGTCCGGCAAAACCTACGAAAGCCGCCTGGTCTATGAGCCAGGGGCGCTGGGCCGTCCAGGCCTGGTGATGGCGCCGAACTGGATGGGCATTGGCGAAGGGGCTGAGCGCATTGCCAAGGAAGTGGCCGAGAAAGGCTATGTGGTGCTGATAGCCGACCTGTACGGGCAGTCGGTGCGCCCGTCTAACGCCGACGAGGCTGGCGCGGCGATGATGCCGCTGAAGAACGACCGGGGCGAACTGCGCAAGCGCATGCAGGAAGCCCTGGCGCAGCTGTTGGGGCAGTCCAAGGCGCTGCTGGAGCCAGGCAAGGTCGGCACGTTTGGCTTCTGCTTTGGTGGCTGCTGTGCGCTGGAGCTGGCCCGTACCGGCGCCGATTTGCGTGCGGCGGTGTCGTTCCATGGCACGCTGGATACGCCAAACCCGGAGGATGCCAAACGCATCAAGGGCTCGGTGCTGGTGTTGCATGGGGCTTCCGACCCGCTGGTGCCGAAGGAGCAGTTGCCGGCGTTTGAGGAGGAGATGAACGCGGCCAAGGTGGATTGGCAGTTGCTAAGCTATGGCGGGGCGGTGCACTCGTTTACCGACCCGAGTGCCAATGTGCCGGGCAAGATGCAGTATGACCGGCGCACCTCAGAGCGGGCGTTCCGTTCGATGCACAATCTGCTGGCAGAAGTGTTCCAGCGCTGACTGTGATTTGGGGCCGCAAAGCGGCCCCAATTACCTAGGCAACTCGATTCTTGAGGTTTCCCCCGGCACCACCGGCCAATCCCCCGCCGCCCACCTTGCCCTGGCCCGCTCGATCAGCTCCGGGTCACTGGCCACGAAATTCCAGTTCATTCGCCGCGGTCCATCCAAAGGCTCGCCGCCAATCAGCATCAGCTGGCACTCTTCCTCTGCATAGAGCACCACCTCTTCGCCTTCCGGCAGCACCACCAGGCTGCACGGCTCCACGTCTTCATCGTTCAACAGCAGCTCACCATCCAGCAGATACAGCGCTCGTTGCGCATGCTCGGTCGGTACCAGCAACGTCGTAGCCGCCTGCATCCGCACATGCGCATAAAGGGTAGGAGACAGCACCGGCACCGGTGATTCCAGGCAGAACCCGCTACCGGCAATCATGCAAATGCGCACCCCCAGGTTTTCACTGACCGGCAGGCTCGCCGCCGGGTGATGGCTATAGCTTGCCGCGCCTTGTTCATGTTCACGCGGCGAGGCCAGCCATACCTGCAAGCCATGCAGGCGCGAGCCATGAGCCAGGGCGTCGTCGGGCGTACGCTCCACGTGGGCCACGCCGCTGCCAGCCGTCATCCAGCTGACATCGCCGGGCAGCACCCGCTGCGCTGAGCCGAGGCTGTCCTTGTGCAGGATCGCGCCCTCGAACAGGTAGGTCAGGGTCGACAGGCCGATATGCGGGTGCTGGCGGATGTCCATGCCATGCCCTGGGGCATAGTCGGTTTCCAGCATGTGGTCAAAAAACACGAACGGTCCGACGCTGCGGCACTGGGCCGCTGGCAGCGGGCGCAGGATCGGCTGGCCCTCGACCGATTCGGCGCGCGGGCGGATGATCAGGGGGCTGCTCATGGGGTGGGCTCCAGGCGAAGTGGAAATGCCTCCAGCATAGCGGTTTGCCCGCTTCGGCTGAACCGTCTCGCTTAACGGCCGGTCTACTGTTTTCGCCCCCTTGGAAGGAAGCTGCCCATGATTGCCAAAGCGCTGGCCTGCGTGTTGTTGACTGGCTGGCTGTGCCAGGCGGCGCAGGCGCGCGACTACCGCTACAGCGATGCCCACTTGCACTACGTCGACTTCTTCCAGGAAAGCGAAGGCATGGCGGCATTGATCAAGGCCATGGATGCTGCCGGTATCGAGCAGTCGATGATTTCCGGCATACCAGTGGCCAAGAAGTGGCATGAGGACGAGCCCAAACGCCCGCGCTATTACGCCGGTGACGATGCCGATGCCTATTGGTACAGTGCGACCGATACCTATGTGGCCGCAGCCCTGCAGCCATTGCCGGAAGCGCAGCGTAAGCGCTTTCATCCGTTTCTGACGGGCTTCAACCCGGTAGACAAGAACGCAGTCAGCCACATCGAGCGGATGCTCGACCTGTACCCGGGGTTGTGGCAGGGCATTGGCGAGGTGTTCACCCGGCACGACGACCTGACAGCGCTGACCAGTGGCGACACGCCGCGCGCCAACAACGAAGCCATGACGCGTATCTACCACCTGGCGGCCGAGCGTGACCTGCCGGTGTTGCTGCATTCCAACATTACCTCCAAGCGCGAGCGCAACCCGTTGTACCTGGCGGAAATCGAAGAGCCGCTGCGTAATCACCCGCACACGCGGTTTATCTGGGCGCACGCCGGCAGCAGCATGGAGATACACCGGCACCAGACGCAGATGGACTTTCTGCTGCCGGTGCTGACGCGGCTGCTGGAGGACTACCCGAACCTGTATGTGGACCTGTCGTGGAGTGTGCTGGAGCCGTATCTGCTGGACGACCAAGGCGTGCCGCGCAAGGAATGGGTGGCGTTGGTGGAACAGTACCCGGAGCGTTTCATGCTGGGGTCGGACGTGGTGGGGCGGTTTGGCAGCCTGGGGGAGCAGATGCACGGGTTCCGGCCGTTTCTGGATGCCTTGCCGGAGGCGGTGGCCAACAAAGTGGCGCGGGATAATTTTCTCGCGGTGTTGCCCAAGGTTCACCGATAGCCTGTGCCGGCCCTTTCGCGGGTGAACCCGCTCCCACAGGGTCCCCACAGTTCTTGAGGGCTGTGCAGTACCTGTGGGAGCGGGTTTACCCGCGAAGAGGCCGGTACAGGCAACACAAATAAAAACGCCCCGAACCAGTCGGGGCGTTTTCGATTACCGCATCAGCGTCTTACTTGCCTTCCCAGCGCTTGAGCACCAGGGTGGCGTTGGTGCCGCCGAAGCCGAAGCTGTTGCTCATGACCGTGTCGATCTTGGCGTTTTCTTCGGTTTTGCGCAGGATCGGCAGGTCGGCGACCTCCGGGTCCAGCTCGTCGATGTTGGCGGAACCGGCGATGAAGTTGTTTTCCATCATCAGCAGGCAGTAGATCGCCTCGTGTACGCCAGCGGCGCCCAGCGAGTGGCCCGACAGGCTCTTCGTCGAGCTGATCTTCGGTGCCTTGTCGCCGAACACGGCGCGAACGCCCTTGATCTCGGCAACGTCACCGACCGGGGTCGAGGTGCCGTGGGTGTTCAGGTAGTCGATCGGGGTGTCGACGGTGGACAGTGCCTGCTGCATGCAGCGGATGGCGCCTTCGCCACTCGGGGCAACCATGTCGTAGCCGTCGGAGGTGGCGCCGTAGCCAACGATTTCGGCGTAGATCTTGGCGCCACGGGCCAGGGCGTGTTCCAGCTCCTCGACCACCACCATGCCGCCACCGCCAGCGATGACGAAGCCATCACGGTCGGCGTCGTAGGCGCGCGAGGCCAGTTCCGGGGTTTCGTTGCGCTTGGTCGACAGAGCGCCCATGGCATCGAAGAGGAACGACTGGCTCCAGTGCTCTTCTTCACCGCCACCGGCGAAGACGATGTCTTGCTTGCCCCACTGGATCTGCTCCAGCGCGGTACCGATGCAGTGAGCCGAAGTGGCGCAGGCCGACGAGATCGAGTAGTTGATGCCCTTGATCTTGAACGGGGTGGCCAGGCACGCCGAAACGGTGCTGCCCATGGTGCGGGTAACGCGGTATGGGCCGACGCGCTTGACGCCTTTCTCGCGCAGGGTGTCCAGCGCTTCCATCTGGTTCAGGGTCGACGCGCCGCCAGAGCCAGCTACCAGGCCGGTACGCGGGCTGGAAACCTGCTCTTCGGTCAGACCGGCGTCCTTGATCGCGTCCTGCATCGCCAGGTAGGCGTAGGCAGCAGCGTGGCCGACGAAACGGTAGACCTTGCGGTCGATCAGTTCTTCGAGGTTGAGGTCGATGGACCCGGAAACCTGGCTACGCAGCCCCATTTCCTTGTATTCCGGGTTGTAACGGATACCCGGACGGCTGTTGCGCAGGTTTTCGGTGACGGTAGCTTTGTCATTGCCCAGGCACGACACGATGCCCAGACCAGTGATAACGACGCGGCGCATGCGAATAACCCTTAGAAATTGTCAGTGGAGGTGAACACGCCGACCCGCAGGCCTTCGGCAGTGTAGATCTCGCGGCCGTCGACGCTGACCGAGCCATCGGCGATGGCCATGTTCAGCTTGCCCTTCAGGACGCGCTTGATGTGAATGTTGTAGGTGACTTTCTTGGCAGCAGGCAATACCTGGCCAAAGAATTTCACTTCACCCGAACCCAGGGCACGACCGCGGCCTGGCAGGCCCTGCCAGCCGAGGAAGAAGCCCACCAGCTGCCACATGGCGTCGAGGCCCAGGCAGCCCGGCATGACCGGGTCGCCTTCGAAGTGGCAGGCGAAGAACCACAGGTCCGGGTTGATATCCAGCTCGGCGACCAATTCACCTTTGCCGTACTTGCCGCCTTCTTCGCTGATATGGGTGATGCGATCGACCATCAGCATGTTCGGCGCGGGCAGTTGCGCATTACCTGGGCCGAACAGCTCACCGCGACTGCAGCGCAGCAGGTCTTCCCGAGTAAAGGCGTGTTGTTTGGTCATGCGAGCTCCTCAATAACCCCCTGTGGCAGGGGATGAACCTTCCCGGCCGGCCCGATACGCAACGCGTTCGGGGCGGCAGCCTACAGGTAGACTATTGCGTTGTGGTGAAAGTCACAGCGCACCTGGTGAAAGAAGTACAGGTGTGCACTGAAACGTCTATTTTCAGGTCCGATGAAGGTCCTGTCCAGTGTTTAAGACTGCCGCACTTTAGCATTTATCGCCAGTCGCGGTTGTCCGACCAGGCAACCAGCGCTGCAACACCCGTTGCAGTTCGGTGCGGCGCAAGGGTTTGCTCAGGTAGTCGTCCATGCCGGCGGCCATGCAACGCTCCCGATCGCCCTGCAAGGCATTGGCGGTCAAGGCGATGATCGGTAGCCCGGTGCCGTTGGGCAACTGCCGGATGCGCCGGGTGGCTTCATAGCCGTCCAGGTGCGGCAGGCGGCAATCCATCAGCACGGCGGCAAAGCGTTGCCGGCCGACCAGGTCGACCGCCTCTAGGCCATCCTCGGCGGTGCATACGGCCATCCCCAGGCTGCGCAACATGGCCTCGATGACACTCTGGTTGACCGGATTGTCTTCTACCAGCAGTACCTGGTCACTGTCGGTAACCGGCGTTGGTGCAGCCATTGGCGGCGCGAGCGGGACGGGGGCAGGGCTGGCAAGTGCCAGCGGCATCTCCAGGGTAAAGGTCGAACCCAGGCCTTCGCGGCTCTCCCCGCGCAGCTTGCCGCCCATGCGCTCGGCCAGGGTACGGGCGATCGACAGCCCCAACCCGGTGCCGCCATAACGGCGGGAAATCGAGCTGTCGGCCTGCTGGAAGGCGACGAACATCATTTCCAGCCGGGCACTGTCAATGCCGATGCCCGTGTCGCGCACGCTACAGGTCAGCCAGATCAATTGCCGGTCAAGCACCTTCCAGCGTGCTTCGACCTGCACCTGGCCCCGCTCGGTGAACTTCAGGGCGTTGCCCACCAGGTTCAGCAGGATCTGGCGGATGCGTGTGGGGTCACCGTTCACCTGCAGTTGCTTGATACCGGCAGGCAGTTGCAGGTGCAGGCCCAGGCCGCGCTGTTGGGCGCTGTGCTGGAACGACTGGACACTGCTGGTGATCAGTTCACCCAGGTTGAAGTCGATGTGTTCCAGTTGCAGCGCGGCGCGTTCGATGCGCGAGAAATCGAGGATG
Source organism: Pseudomonas sp. yb_9 (assembly GCF_043103635.1). Taxonomy (NCBI): domain Bacteria; kingdom Pseudomonadati; phylum Pseudomonadota; class Gammaproteobacteria; order Pseudomonadales; family Pseudomonadaceae; genus Pseudomonas; species Pseudomonas sp. yb_9. Next base: position 68,839 of record NZ_JBICKA010000071.1, read on the forward strand.
TCGTTGATGACCTTCAACAGATGCCCGGTGGACTCGCTGGCGACCGCCGTGTAATCGGCCTGTTCGGTGCTTAGCGATGTGGTCTCCAGCAGCTGCAGCATACCCAGCACGCCATTCATCGGCGTGCGCAGCTCGTGGCTCATCATCGCCAGGAAGTCGGATTTGGCGCGGTTGGCCTGCTCGGCCTCCTCACGGGCCTGAATCAGCTCGGCAATGGCCTGCTTCTGTTCATCGCTGGCCTTTTCCAGGGCGCTGGCCAGGTTGTTGATGTGGCGTGCCAGGTGGCCCAGTTCGCTGTCATCGACCACCGGCAAGGGGGTGTTGTACTCACCTTGCTGAATGGCCTTTACCGCATGGCCCATGTCGCTGATAGGCTTGGCCAGGCTCAGGGCCAGGCGGCGCGCCAGCAAAAAGGTGAACAGCAGCGCGAACAGCGCCAGGATGCCGGCTTTGATCACGATCTCCTGCTGGCGCTGGCTGAAGGCGTCATCGGACATGCCAACGATGACCCGCCCCAGGTAGTCGTCACCGATGGCGGGGGTGGTGGCTTTGCCCTGTTGCAGGAAGTCGGTGTCCAGGCGGATTTGCTGCAGGCGGATGGGGGCCTGGAACACTTCAACCTGTTGCGCGCGGTTGGCGCTTTCGTCGGACTGCTCGACGTACACCAGAATGTGGTTGCGGCTGTCCTGCACTTCCAGAAAGCGGACGTGCGGGATGCTGAGGGTGGCCCGCATCAGTCCTTCGAGCACTTCGTTGTTGCCCGAAATCACCCCGTACTCTGATGCCGGTGCCAGCTGATTGGCGATCAGTTGCCCGGTGTGATTGAGCTCCTGGCGCAAGTCCTGGATGCGCACGAAGGTAAAGAAGCTGATCAACAGCAAGGTCAGCAGCAGGGCAGGGCCCAGGCTGATGATCTGGGTGCGGGTGTGGATATCCCAGCTCAGGCGCTTGCTCATGGGGTGGGCTCTCCTGCGGCCAGGGCTTTGGCAGCGGCGTTCGGATCGATCGGTTCAAGGCCCAGGGCGCGGGCCACCTGCTGGTTGCCACTGACGCCGTAGCGCGCCGGGTACAGGCTGCGTGGCCAGCGCGCTGGCGGCTGGTCGAGCAGCTGGTCGAGCTCCGCCAGCCAGTCGTCCTGATCGCTGTAGGTGCTGGCCAGGGCGCCGGCCCGCACAAACCCGGCGTTTGGGCCGATCAATGCCATTTGCCGGCCATAGCTGCTCAGCAGCAGGTTTTTCGCCGTCTTGGAGTTGTACAGGTTGGGGTCGTCCAGGGCCAGCAGCACATCGCTGTTGCCCAGCAGGTGCTGCAACGGCCGGCTGTCCCGTGGGTCGGACCAGTCCTGGGCAATGATCTCCAAGCCCATCGGGCGGGCAGCATGGCGCAGCTCGTCGAGCAAGAAACTGCTGTGTTCACCGTACAGCACGCCAATGCGCTGGGCCTGCGGCAACAAGTAGCGCGTCAGGCGTAATTGCCGGCCCAGCGGCGCGTCGCTCCACAACAAGGTAAGGAACGCAGGGCGCGACTTTCCCAGGCGCTGTTCAGCCTGTACCCGGCTGACCCGCATGGCCAGGGCCGGTGGGCCGGCGTTTTCACCCAGGCGCCACTCCAGCGCGGCGCTGTCGAGCAGAATCAGGCGCTGGTCCGCTTTGAGCTTGCTCGGGCGCGGCAGCTCGGCAGTGGTCAGAAAATGCACATGGTCATGCGGTCGGCGGCTTTCCAGCGCCGCGACAAAACTGCGGATGCCGGGCTGATCCTCAGCCCCTACCAGCAGGATCTCACTGGCCGACAATGGCCCGAGCGGCCACAGGCACAGCAGCAGGCGCAGCAACACGGCCATCAGAACTCCAGCTCCGCGCTGACGCTCAGGCGGTGGCGGCTGTCGTAGCGGTTCTGGATTGCCGTGGTGGGTTCATCGTCCAGCCGCTGCTGCCACAGCGCCGCCAGCTCCAGGTTACTGCCATGCACCCGAAAACGCTTGGCCAGGCGTAGGTCCAGGCGCTCGTAGCGGTACTGGTTGAGTGCATCGTCACCGTAGTAGAACAGCGCGCTCGACCAGCCCGCCCCCCATTCGCGCATCCATCCGGCCGAGCCGCTGTTGTGGGCGCTGAGGCGGCGGTCGTCGGGGTTGCTGGCCCAGGCATCGACGTAGGCGTAGGTCAGGCGCAGGCGATCGCGCAGGGTGGGGCGCCAGTCCAGTTGTGCTTCGCTGCCACTGAAACGGGCCTTGTTGGCGTTGCTGGCGATGTACTGGTTGTTCTTCAAGGGCTCGCTGATCATTCCCGTGATTTCGTCGTAGAACAGCTTTACATCCATGCTCAGGTCGATGTCGCTGAAGTAGCCGTTGTAGCCGAGCTCGCGCGAGCGCATGCGCTCCTGTTCGAGGTCGCCGGGGCCACGGGTCTTGACGAAGTACTCGCCATTCTGCAGACCAAATGCATTGGGGGTGAGGTTCTTGACCGTGTAGCTCCAGTTGACGTTGTTCTCGAACATGTCGGGTGAGCGCACGGCCTCGGAATACACGGCGCGCAGGCCATGGCGCGGGGTGATCAGGTAGTTGACCGCCACGCGCGGGGTCAGCGAGCTGCCAGACAGGCGAGAGTCTTCGAGCATAGCTCCGCCCTGCAGGATCCAGTGTTCGTCGGCGCGCCATTCCAGCTGGCCGAACAGGCGCCAGGTCTGGTCGTCGAGGCTGCCGTTGAAGTAAGTCTGCGAGTCGGCCCGGTCATAACGGTAGTTTATGCCGCTGAGCAAGCGCAGGCTGTCGGTCAGGCTCAGGGTGTCCTGGATTTCCAGGTCGTAGCGGGTTTCACGGGTGCTCTGGTCCACGTCGCCGCAGACCACATGACTACCACCCTGTTCGTTCCATTGATCCTTGATGGCATCGACCAGGGCCTGCTCTTGTGGGTTGTTGCTGGAAGGTGGGTTGTTGGCGCCGCGCGCTACCAGCTCGGCGAAATTGGGGTTCATCTGCCAAAGCTGGGTCAGTTCGGGGCTGAATGACAGCGCTGCATCGCAGGCACGCCAGACCTGCTGACGGTCGAAGTGCTGCGCCGAGCCCTGAACATACAGGCTGTGCTCAGGGTTGAAGTCGATGCTCCAGCGCACCGAGCCCGCGTAGTCCTTGGCATTGACGTCAGCGTTGTCACCTTGCTGGGTGACATAGGGGAAGACCGGCTTATAGGTATAAGGCCGCTGGTTGCTGCCTTCCTTCGCCGCCAGTTGCCACTCCAGGGTCTGGTCCACTGCAAGGTTGTGGCTGGCGCTGAGGTTGAAGCGGGTAAGCCGGCGGCTGTCGCGGTAGTCCTGGCCAAACTGGTTTTCGTCGAAACCATCGTCCTGCTGGCCGGACAGCGACAGGCGCATGTCGCCGCCGTCCCAGCCAAAGCCGTGGCTGGCGTAGAAGTCGTTGATGCCATCCTGGCCGCGGGTCACCTTCAGCCGCGTGCCATGGCTGTCGGCAGGGTTGCGGGTGAGAATGTTGACCACCGCCATCAGCGCGTTGGCGCCGTAGCTGACGGTGTTCGGGCCGCGGAACACTTCGATGCGCTCGATATCCTCCATGGCCAGAGGGATGTCGCTCCAGTCCACGGTGGCCAGGCCCGCGCGGTACACCGAGCGGCCATCGATCAGTACCTGCATGCGGCGTGCGTCGTTGACGTTGCTGCCGTGGTAGTTGACCGTGGGTTGGTTACCGGCACCGTAGCCAATCATCATGCCCGGCACCAGGCGCAGTAATTCGGGGATGTCGCGGGCGCCACTGGCACGGATCAGCTCGCTGTCGAGCACGGTCATGCTACCCGGGACTGCCGCCGGGGATTGTTTGAGGCGTGTGGCAGTCAGAACCTGGGGCAGATCGGTGTTGTCAATGAACAGGTCGTTGGCCACAGCCGGGCTGCCGAGCAGAGCGGTCAGCATGAGCATGGGCAGGCGCGGGTACGGGGGCGTGCCAGGGAACACGGGGCGGCCTTGTATCAGGATTGAAACAGGCATGGTAACTGACCGTGGCGCATTTGCCAGTGACCTGCATGAGCGAGCCGGCCCCTTTCGCGGGAACAGAGACTGGTTCTGTCGCAGGCGAGCCGTATAATGGCGGGGTCGCCACTTAATTTTTGGCTTTAACGGATTGGATATGACTGAACAGCAACCTGTTGCAGTTCTGGGAGGCGGCAGCTTTGGCACCGCCGTGGCGAACCTGCTGGCGGAAAACGGTGTGCCGGTGCGTCAATGGATGCGCGACCCGGCGCAAGCCGAGGCCATGCGCGTCAATCGAGAGAATCCGCGCTACCTCAAGGGCATCCGGCTGCATGATGGCGTCGAGCCGGTCAATGACCTGCTGGCGACCTTGCAGGCCAGTGAGCTGATTTTCGTTGCCCTGCCGTCGAGCGCCCTGCGCAGCGTGCTGGCGCCCCATGCCGAGTTGCTGCGTGGCAAGGGCCTGGTCAGCCTGACCAAGGGCATCGAAGCGCAAAGCTTCAAGCTGATGAGCCAGATACTCGAAGAAATTGCCCCCGAAGCGCGTATTGGCGTGTTATCGGGCCCTAACCTTGCCCGAGAAATCGCCGAGCACGCGCTGACTGCAACGGTGGTCGCCAGCGAGGACGAGAAACTCTGCAAGCAGGTGCAGGCTGTGCTGCATGGGCGCACGTTCCGTGTCTACGCCAGCGCTGACCGCTTTGGTGTCGAGCTGGGTGGTGCGTTGAAAAACGTCTACGCCATCATCGCCGGTATGGCCGTTGCGCTGGGCATGGGCGAGAACACCAAGAGCATGCTGATTACCCGTGCCTTGGCCGAAATGACCCGCTTTGCCGTCAGCCAGGGGGCCAACCCCATGACCTTCCTCGGCCTGGCCGGTGTCGGTGACCTGATCGTCACCTGCTCCTCGCCCAAGAGCCGCAACTATCAGGTTGGCTACGCGCTGGGGCAGGGCCAAAGCCTGGATGAGGCGGTCAACCGCCTGGGCGAGGTGGCCGAAGGCGTCAACACCATCAAGGTGCTCAAGGCCAAGGCCCAGGAAGTGCAGGTCTACATGCCGCTGGTGGCGGGCCTGCATGCCATCCTGTTCGAAGGGCGCACGCTGAACCAGGTGATCGAGCACCTGATGCGCGCCGAACCCAAGACCGATGTCGATTTCATTTCCATCAGCGGTTTCAACTGAGCCTTTGGCGGCTCTGACACGAGCAAGGAGCGACACATGAACGATACGCCCGAACGCGCCCAGCGCGAGTCGATCATCCTGCGGGTGCTGTGGATGCTGGTGTTCCTGGTGGTCTGGCAACTGGCTGAACTGTTGTTGGGCGGGCTGGTGCTGGTGCAGCTGATCTACCGTCTGGTGTACGGCGCACCCAGCGCCAGCCTGATGAACTTCGGCGACAGCCTGAGCCAGTTCCTGGCACAGATCGGCCGCTTTGGTAGCTTCCACAGCGACCAGAAGCCATGGCCATTCTCTGACTGGCCTGCGCCGCGCGCGCCGGAAGGTGAAGCCGCGCATGCCGTGGCGCCGGCCCCGCACCCGGTGCGTGACGAGGAACCCAAGCTGTGAAGCTGTGGGTACTGCGCCACGGTGAAGCGGAGTCACAGGCCAACACAGATGCCGAACGCCGTTTGACTGCCCATGGCCGCGAGCAGGTGCTGCACAGCGCTGCTCGCCTGCTCGGGCAGCCGTTGCAGGCAATTATTGCCAGCCCCTACGTGCGCGCCCAGCAAACGGCGGCGCTGGTGCATGACACGCTGGGCTTCGGCGAGCCGGTGCGTACCGTGCCCTGGCTGACCCCGGAAAGTGACGTGCAGCAGGTGATCGGTGAAATCGAGCGGCTGGGCCTGGAGCATGTACTGCTGGTCAGCCACCAGCCGCTGGTGGGGACCTTGGTCGGGGTGTTGGAACAGGGTCACAAGCAGCAACCGGCAGCCATGAGCACTGCAAGCCTAGCCGAGTTGGAAGGGGATTGGCCGCTTGCTGGGCTGATGACGCTGCGGGCGATCAATTCGCCGGCTTGATACCCGGGACGCAAAGCGCCCCGGGTTATCTGGAAGGCAACTGGCATTTTTGCCAGTTGTCGCGTTTGACGGCGCCTTGCTAGCGTTGCCCAAAAGCAATCAGGCAGGGAGCAGTGGATGAGCGGTGAGATGTGGGAGCTGTTGAGCTCCCTGGACCTGCAACCCACCATCAACCAGGTTGACCGGGGCGCCTCTCTCGACTTTGCCCGCTACAGCCTTCTACGCGAATCGGCCGATGCCAAGCTTTACCATCTGATGCACCGGGTGATGGGCAATCCCGATCTGGAGCCCGGCGCCAGGCAACAAAGCGAGCACGACCTACGCACCCTGCAGGATGCCTGCCTGCGAGTCTCTCACCTGCTACAAACCAGTTGTCTGGCCCTGCGCCGCCTGCAACTCGACCACCAGGACCAGCGCCTGGCCCGCGAAGCGCTGGAAAGCCAGTTGGTCTACATGCAAGCCTGCCTTCGCCGTTCACTGGCCAGTTTCGACCGGTCGGCGTGACCTGATAGCCCTCGCCGATGACCTTTCCGGACGTTGCCGAACGGGGCGCCGATGCCGACAATGAGCCATCATCCTCCGTCCGGACCAGGCGCCATGCCGCAGCAGATCTTCTTCGCCCATGCCAACGGTTTCCCCTCGGCTACCTATGGCAAGCTGTTCGCCGCCCTGGCGCCGGACTACCAGGTGCAGCACCTGGCCCAGCATGGGCACGACCCACGCTTTCCTGTGAATGACAACTGGCAGAGCCTGGTCGATGAACTGTTGCACCACCTGGCGCAACAGGACCAGCCGGTCTGGGGGGTCGGCCACTCGTTGGGTGGCGTATTGCACCTGCATGCTGCCTTGCGCTGCCCCGAGTACTACCGTGGTGTGGTGATGCTCGACTCGCCGGTACTCACCCGCGCCGATCAATGGCTGCTGCGCACCGCCAAGCGTTTTGGCTTCATCGACCGTATCACCCCGGCCGGGCGCACGCTGGGGCGCCGCGAAACGTTCAATGACCGCGACAGCGCCCGGGACTATTTCGCCGGCAAGTCACTGTTCCGCCATTTCGATCCCGACTGCCTCGACGCCTATGTCGAACACGGCTTGCAGGCGGCAGAGCAGGGCCTGCAGCTACGCTTCGACCCGGCTACCGAAATCAGCATCTACCGCAGTATCCCGCATACCAGCCCGGCGCCCGCGCGGCAGTTGCAGGTGCCGCTGGCCATGGTGCGCGGCGACCGTAGCAATGTCATTCGCCGCCACCACACCCTGGCCGTACGGGGCATGCCCCAGGGTGAATACCACAGCGTGCCGGGCGGGCACATGTTCCCGCTGGAGCGCCCTGCAGACACCGCCAGCCTGATCAAGGGCCTGTTCGACCGCTGGAGTCAGGCATGAGCGCACACGTCGAAGAAATCCGCCTGAGCCTGGGCCATATCGAGCTGGCCGCGCACCTGTTCGGCCCCGAGGACGGGCTGCCGGCGATTGCCTTGCATGGCTGGCTGGACAACGCCAACAGCTTCGCCCGCCTGGCACCGCAGCTAAAAGGGCTGCGCATCGTCGCCCTGGACCTGGCCGGGCATGGTTACTCCGAACACCGCCCGCCTGGCGCCGGTTATGCCTTGGCCGACTATGCCCATGATGTGCTGCGGGTGGCCGAGCAGCTCGGTTGGCAGCGTTTTGCACTGTTGGGGCATTCGCTTGGGGCCATCATTTCGGTGCAGCTGGCTGGCGCCTTGCCCGACCGGGTCAGCCATCTGGCGTTGATCGACGGCGTCATCCCGCCGACCGGTGCCGAGCAGGATGCAGGCGAACGTTTGGGGATGGCACTGCAGGCCCAGCTGCGGCTGGACGGCAAGCGCAAGTCGGTGTACGCCACGCTGGAAGACGGTGTGCATGCCCGGATGAAAGGCATGGTCGCGGTCAGCCGCGAGGCTGCCGAACTGCTGGCCCAGCGTGGCCTCATGCCGGTGCCGGGCGGTTACAGCTGGCGCAGTGACAGCCGCCTGACCTTGCCATCGCCAGTCCGCCTGAGCGAAGCGCAGGCCATGGCCTATGTGCGCAGGGTGAATTGCCCGGCGCAGCTAGTGGTCGCCGCCGATGGCATGCTGGTGCGCCACACCGCGTTGCTGGAGCAGCTACCCTTTGAGCAGGTGACGCTGCCCGGTGGCCATCACCTGCACCTGAACGATGAGCAGGGCGCGGCCCTTGTCGCAGACTGTTTCAATCGCTTCTTTGGCTTTGCTTGACTTGCACCGGACAACTGTCGAGGCTTGGCGGGTTGAACAGGGAGACAACCATGCAACTGCCAGACATCCTGGAACTTCATTTCGGCGCACGGCGCCGCCTGGGTCGCCAATGAGCGCGCCCGTTTCCATTCGTACTGCCCTGGCCGCTTGCCTGATGCTCGCCAGCCCCGTGTTATGGGCCGGCAGTTTGCCGGTGCCGGTGGACGCCAAGGTCGTCGACCAGCGTCCGGCCGTGGAGCAGGAACGCGTCTACCCGATGGGCCCGCTGCGCAAGATCAGCGGCCGCCTGCGGGTCGAAGACAAGGTCGAAAGCCGTGGCCAGGTCAGCTCGGTCACCTACGAACTGCCGGTCGAACGCACCGCCCGCGAAGCCTTCACCACTGCCCGTGAAGAACTGCAACGCGACGGGGGTTACCCGTTGTTCTGGTGCCAGGGCCGCGATTGCGGCGAGGCCAGCCTGTGGGCCAATGATGTGTTTGCCAATGCCCGCCTGAACGGTGGTGACGAGCAGCAGGCCTTCATCTTGCTGCGTCGCTCGGCGGAAGAGGCCGACACCCTGGTCGCGCTGTACAGCGTTACCCGGGGCAACCGCCGCGCCTACCTGCATGTGGAAGAGTTCGTCGCCGGCAACCCGTTGGGCGAACTGCTGCCGACCGCTGCCACGGTGCTGCGCGAAATGCGCGACACCGGCAAGCTCGACTACCCTGACCTGGCTGCGCCGCAAGACACCTGGGTGAATTTGCTGGCTCGCAGCCTGAACCTGGACAGCACCCTGCGTGCCAGCCTCAGTGGCGCTCAGGCCGAAGCCTGGCGTGAGGCGCTGGTCAAGGCAGGGGTGCGCAATGGCCGCCTTGAGGTCGGTAGTGCGCCCACCGACGGCCTGCACCTTGAACTGATCCGTTGAACGAGCGCCGCCATGGTTAACAATGATCGCCTGCTGGTCCAGATTCTGCTGTTGGCGTTGCTGGGGGCCGGCCTGTGGGTGATGGCACCGTTCATCTCGGCATTGCTGTGGGGGGCCATCCTGGCGTTTGCCAGCTGGCCGTTGATGCGTTTGCTCACGCGTGTGCTGGGCGGGCGCGAAACCTTGGCGGCCAGCCTGTTGACCACCGCCTGGATCCTGATTGTGGCATTGCCGCTGGTGTGGCTGGGGTTCAACCTGGCCGATCATATTCGCGATGCCACGGCGTTCGTGCGCGACGTGCAGGTGGACGGTTTGCCCGATGCGCCGGCCTGGTTGGGGGGCATACCGTTCGTTGGTGAGCGCCTGGTCAGTGGGTGGCAGTCGCTCGACCAGCAGGGGGCGGCCCTGCTGGCGTCGGTCAAACCGTACCTCGGGCAGGTGGGCAACTGGTTGCTGGCGCGCAGTGCGCAGATCGGCAGCGGAGTGCTGGAACTGACCCTTAGCCTGGTGTTCGTGTTCTTCTTCTACCGCGACGGCCCGCGCCTGTCGGCGTTCGTACTGCGCTTGCTGCACCGCCTGATGGGTGACCGCGCCGAGTACTACCTGGAGTTGGTGGCGGGCACCGTTCAGCGGGTGGTGAACGGAGTGATTGGCACAGCGGCTGCGCAGGGTTTGCTGGCACTGATCGGCTTCCTGATTGCTGGCGTGCCGGGTGCCATCGTGCTGGGCCTGGTGACCTTCATGCTCAGCCTGATCCCCATGGGCCCACCACTGGCCTGGATCCCGGCCACGGCCTGGTTGGTGTGGAAGGGCGAGTACGGCATGGCGGTGTTCCTGGGCATCTGGGGCACCTTTGTCATCAGCGGCGTGGACAACGTGCTCAAGCCCTACCTGATCAGCCGTGGCGGCAACCTGCCGCTGGTGATCGTGCTGTTGGGGGTGTTCGGCGGGTTGCTTGCCTTTGGCTTCATTGGCCTGTTCATCGGGCCGACCTTGCTGGCGGTCGGGTACAGCCTGCTGCTGGACTGGAGCCGTAACGCGGAACAAAACCACCACTGAGCCAGAAAACATGGCTTCGAGCAGGAAGAGTGGAAAGTGTCTGTCAACTGTAATTTTTGCTGGTTTTATTACCTGGTTCGGCCGGGTATTCTTTCTCTTCTTGGCCAGCAAAAGTTGGGGCATATTTAATGAACTATACAGTTTATGGCTGGGCGGCCGGCGTAGAGCACGCAGAATTGCATCTTGGTTTTACGGGTCACTTGTTGTTTAGGTCTTTCTATTTACTGGGTAATGGCAGTAGGGCATACAGCACTAGCCTTATGCGCTTTGTTTCTTCTGATAGATTCAGCCCGTTCGAAATAGGTGGGCTGAATAGCTATGCTTATTGTGAGTGCGATCCAGTGAATTTTTTTGACCCAAGTGGCCATGGAAAAATGCCAGTGCTTCGCCTTGCACGCGCGGATCGGCCAAATCCTCCCTCCAATCAAATGCCTGTTTTGACGCGTGAGCCAGCTTCGTACCATCGAACAGAGAGTTACAAGCAGTGGATGCGCGAAAAACAGAATGCATGGACGATGAAGACTGATTACGCCGCCAAGCAGAAAGATCGCCGAAATCGTACATACAAAAAGGTGGGTTCTAACGATTTCTGGAATATTGCTGAGGGTGCACAACCGATCACGCGGTCTGAACGGGCTGAGCTTCAGGACTATGTGGATAGTAATAGACCTCTCGTTGGTTTGTCTGGCAGTGAAAGTAACGACCTTCGGGGGATGGTATTGGATGCGATGGTGTCTGACCAAAATCAGCGGTTAGAGTTGGGGCTTGTGACTGGTGTCATCAGGGGCTTTTTTGATCGTCAACCGGATAGGCAGAAATTTACCCAAGGTAATTTGCATACGGTGGAAGAGAGTGTGAGAG
>NZ_JBICKA010000072.1:0-2177 GCF_043103635.1 Pseudomonas sp. yb_9
GAGCAGCCGAGGGTGCGCGAGGCGGTGGTGCTGGACATCGACGGGCCGGGTGGCAAGCAACTGGCCGCGTACCTGGTCATGGCCGGCGACCTGCCGAGCGACCCACAGCAACAGAGTGCGCTGCGCGGCGAACTGCGCGAGCACCTCAGGCTCGGCCTGGCCGACTACATGGTCCCGACCCACTTGCTGTTCCTCGAGCGCCTGCCGGTGACGGCCAACGGCAAGCTGGACCGCAAAGCCCTGCCCAAGCCGGATGCCAGCGTGCTGCAGGACAGCTACGTGGCCCCGTGCAGCGAGCTGGAGCAACAGATCGCGGCGATCTGGGCAGACGTGCTGAAACTCGAAAGGGTCGGCCTGAACGATGGCTTCTTCGCCCTGGGTGGCCATTCGCTATCGGCCACCCAGGTGATCGTGCGTGTTCGCGAGGCGACAGGCATCGACGCCACCTTGAAGGAGCTGTTCGAGCATCCCCTGCTGGCGGATTTCTCTTGTCGCCTCGAAGAGAAAAATCAGCAAATCGATCCGATTCAGGCAGAACTGGCTAAATCGCTGGAGGCGCTCAAACGTCTAACCACGGAGGAAATTGATGAACTGATTTCATAGGGGATACATCAGTGCAAGCGTTGCTCGACTCCGTCAAATCGTTGTCCACCAAAGAGCGTCACGCTCTGGCCATGCTCCTGAAGCGTCAGGGAATCAACTTGTACGGAGTCGCGCCGATCCCTGCGAGAGCGCCGGGGGAAGCGCTGGCGTTGTCCTACGCCCAGCAGCGGCAATGGTTTCTCTGGCAAATGGACCCCCAGGGTAGCGCGTACAACATTCCGGTCGCCCTGCGTCTGAAGGGCGATCTTGACCTTCGGGCGCTGCAGGCCAGCTTCGATGCCCTGATCGCGCGACACGAAACCCTGCGTACCACCTTTCACCTCGACAGCGACCAGCCGGTACAGGTGATTCACCCCGAAGCGCCCGTCGAGCTGGTCATCGATACACTCAAGGCCGTCGACGTCGATACCAGCGCGGCATTGAAGGCATGGGTCGAGCAGGAAGTTCAGCAGCCATTCGACCTTGAGCAGGGGCCCTTGCTGCGGGTCAAGCTGCTGCGTCTGGCGGCGGATGACCATGTACTGGTGCTGACCCTGCACCACATCGTCTCCGATGGCTGGTCGACACCGATCATGGTCGACGAGCTGGTGCGTTTCTACGAGGCCGGCAAGTCCGGGCAGGCGCTGCAATTGCCGCCGCTCCCTGTGCAGTATGCCGACTACGCGTTGTGGCAACGGCAGTTCATGGAAGCGGGTGAACGCGAGAAGCAACTGGGCTACTGGACGGCCCATCTGGGGGACGAACAGCCGGTACTGGAATTGCCGCTGGACCGTCCGCGCGGTGCAGTGCAGAGCCATGCAGGTGCACGCCTCGACATCGCCATTGACGATGCGCTGGCAGATTCGCTGAAGCAGTTGGCCAAGCGCCAGGGCGTGACGCTGTTCACCTTGCTGCTGGCAAGCTTCCAGGCGTTGTTGCACCGCTACAGCGGGCAGAACGACATCCGCGTCGGCGTCCCGATCGCCAACCGCAATCGCAGCGAAGTCGAGGGGCTCATCGGCTTCTTCGTCAACACCCAGGTCCTCAAGGCCGAATTCGACCTGAGCACCACCTTTGACGAGCTCGTCGCGCACGTTCACCAGGCCGGGCTGGGCGCACAGGCGCATCAGGACCTGCCGTTCGAGCAACTGGTCGAAGCCCTGCAGCCAGAGCGCAGCCTCAGCCATAGCCCGTTGTTCCAGGTGATGCACAACCACGGCAGCGAGGGCAGGGGCCAGACGCGGCGCCTGCCAGGCTTGACCCTGGAGGCGCTCGACTGGGAAATCCATACCACTCAGTTCGACCTTGCATTGAACACTGTCGAGCATGAACACGGCATCGGTGCGTTCCTGACCTACGCAACGGCCTTGTTCGATGAAGCCACCATCGCCCAGCTTGCCGGGCACTGGCAGGGCCTGTTGGCCGCCATCGTCGCCCACCCGCAGCAGCGCATCGCCGAGTTGCCGCTGTTGAATGCCGCGCAGCAGCAACAGGTGGTCTACGACTGGAACCGCACCCACGCCGACTACCCGCTGGAGCAGTGCCTGCAGCAACTGATCGAGGCGCAAGTCGCCGCCACCCCGGACGCGCCCGCG
>NZ_JBICKA010000073.1:0-607 GCF_043103635.1 Pseudomonas sp. yb_9
GATGCTCTGAAGTAGCCATGTATTTCGGGCCGACTTCAGCCCCCGCCGATTTTGAAAGCGGCAAACCAATCAAAAACGATCAGATCACCCGCTCATTTCAGTGTTTCTGGCCGCCGCGATAACCTCGCAGCGGCCATTTCCCACATTACAGGAGCACCTCTCCCGCATTCGTCAGCAAATGCCGGCGCACCATCCACAGGTTCGACAGCGCGAACAGTGTCACCAGCTGTGCCGTGTTCTTCGCCAGGCCACGGAAGCGTGTTTTCACATAGCCGAACTGGCGCTTGATCACCCGGAACGGATGCTCGACCTTGGCACGCACCTGGGCCTTGGCTTTCTCGATCTTGCGCTTGGCTTTGTACAGCGCGCTGCGCTTACTCAGCTTCTTGTACGTACTACGACGGGCCGCGATCTGCCAGATCACCTCACGGCCTTCATGTTCCGGGCGCTTCTCTACGCCGGTGTAGCCCGCGTCGGCACCGACCATGTTTTCCTCACCGTGCAGCAGTTTGTCGACCTGGGTAACGTCTGCAACGTTGGCTGCCGTCCCCACCACGCTGTGCACCAGGCCGGACTCGTCATCAACGCCGATATGCGCCTTCATGCC